>DASTWW010000276.1:0-10488 GCA_035765755.1 Nocardioidaceae bacterium | reverse complement strand
CTCGCTGGGGTACTAGGACTCGAACCTAGACTAACTGGACCAGAACCAGTCGGGCTGCCAATTACCCCATACCCCATGGGATGAAGGCTTCCTGCGAAGCCCGGACGAGAATACACGGCGCCCCTGCCCCGGACCAAAACGACGTATCCCCTCCCGGCGCTGCGGTGAGCAGGGTCACTCAGCTGCCGGAGGGGAGCACACTGGAGGCGTACGACGGGTCGGGCTGCTGATGCGGCGGCCGGGTCCTGGTCTCGACGTTCATCTTCTTCGCCAGCCAGAGCACCAGGACGGCGTACACACCGGACTGGGTCAGCGTCAGCGCGATGTTCGACCAGCCGACCTGCGAGACGTTGAGCGTGTCGGTGATGTTGCCGAACGACAGCGCGAGCCCGAACGCGAGGAAGTTGTTCAGCACGTGCATCGCGATGCCGGCCTCCAGTCCGCCGGTGCGGGTGACCAGCCAGGCGGCGATGAAGCCGAAGAAGAACCGGTCGAAGAACAGCGGGAAGTTCTGGCCGCCGTGCGCGAACGCGAACAGCGCCGCAGAGAGCGTGATCGCCACCCACTTGTTCCGGAACAGTGCACCGAACGCCTGCATCAGGTAGCCGCGGAAGACGTACTCCTCTCCGGCGGCCTGCAGCGGCGTGGTGAACAGCACGATCAAGGCCAGCGAGACGGTGGTGCCGGTGAAGTTGTTGAGGTGCCCGCCGACGCCCTCGTCGCTTCCGGGCAGCGCCGCACCGACCAGCACCTGGACGACCAGCGCGACCACCGCCAGCCCGAGGCAGGCGAACAGGAACTTCCACCGCAGCCGCGGTCTCACCGAGGCCAGCCACCGGGGCCGCATGCGGTGCAGCACCCGCATCGCGAACCAGGTGATCAGGATCATCGACCCGAGCACCAGGTTCAGGTACAGCAGGGCGGCCGGGTCCACGGTCTGCAGCGTCGCGGCCTTCTCGAAGCGCGGCAGGAACGGGCCGCCCTCGACCGCGACACCGGCCGCCAGCACCGGCATCAGCACCAGCGGCGCGAGGATGATCATCCCGAACGCGACGACGACCAGACCGAGCACCGGCCGCCACCAGGCGTAGTTCCAGGTGCGCAGCATCTCGTGGTAGCTGCGCGGCTCCGGGTGCGGGTACGGCGGCAGCGCCGGCCGGCGCGACTGCATCGGCTGCGGCGGGGGCCACGCCTGGCCGCCCTGGTACGCCGGATATGACGAGTTTCCCGGATACGTGGGCGGCTGCTGCTCCCCCGGCCCCCAGCTCATCTCAGGCCCCGTCCACCGACGCCAGCCGGGACAGCGAGCGCTCGCGCCCCAGGAGCTCCAGCGACTCGAACAGCGGCGGGGACACCCGCCGGCCGGTCACCGCCACCCGCACCGGCCCGAACGCCTTGCGCGGCTTGAGGCCCATCCCGTCGACCAGAGAGACGCGCAGCGCCTCCTCGATGTCGGGCGTGGTCCAGGAGCCGAGCTCGCTCAGGGCGTCGTGCGCGACCTTGACCACCTCGCGGCCCGACTCGTCGAGCAGCTTCTCGACGTCGGCGGGATCGCGGTCGAAGTGCTCCTCGTCGACGAACAGGAAGCCGAGCATCTCCACCGACTCGCCGAGTGTGGTGATCCGCTCCTGGACCAGGGGCGCCGCCGCGGCCAGCAGGTCGCGCTGCGGCTCGGTGAGCTCGTCGCCGAGCAGACCGGCGCGGTGCAGGAACGGCACCATCCGGGCCGCGAAATCCTCCGCCGCCAGCTCGCGCAGATGGGTGGCGTTGATCGCCTCGCACTTCTTCAGGTCGAAGCGTGCCGGGTTCGGATTGACCCGCTCGATCTTGAAGGCCTCCACCATCTCCTCCATCGAGAAGATGTCCCGGTCCTCGGCGATCGCCCAGCCCAGCAGGGCCAGGTAGTTCAGCAGGCCTTCGGGAAGGAACCCGCGGTCCCGGTAGGCGAGCAGGTTCGACTCGGGGTCACGCTTGGACAGCTTTTTGTTGCCCTGCCCCATCACGTAGGGAAGGTGCCCGAACTTCGGGAGGGTGCCGTTGCCCACCCCGATCTCGGCGAGCGCGTCGTAGAACGCGATCTGGCGGGGGGTCGAGGAGAGCAGGTCCTCGCCGCGAAGCACGTGGGTGATCCCCATCAGCGCGTCGTCGACGGGGTTCACCAGCGTGTACAGCGGGTGGCCGTTGCCACGCACGAGCACGAAGTCCGGCACGTTCTCGGGCTGGAAGGTGATCTCGCCGCGCACCAGGTCGGTGAAGGTGATCGGCCGGTCCGGCATCCGGAAGCGCACGACCGGCTTGCGTCCCTCGGCCTCGTAGCTGCTCACCTGCTCCGGCGTCAGGGCCCTGCAGTGCCCGTCGTACCCCGGCGCCCGTCCCTCCGCGCGTGCCTTCTCGTTGCGCTCCTCGAGCTCCTCGGTGGTGCAGTAGCAGTGGTAGGCGCGGCCGGCGTCCAGCAGCTTGGCCGTCACGTCGCGGTAGACGTCGTACCTCTCGGACTGCCGGTAGGGACCGTACGGTCCGCCGACCTCCGGCCCCTCGTCCCAGTCGAAACCGAGCCAGCGCATCACCTCGAGGATCGTGTCGTAGGACTCCTGGGTGTCCCGGGACGGGTCGGTGTCCTCGATGCGGAACACGAACGTGCCGCCGTTGTGGCGCGCGAAAGCCCAGTTGAACAACGCGGTGCGCGCCAGACCGACGTGCGGGCTGCCCGTCGGCGACGGGCAGAACCTGACCCGTACGGTCGCGGACTCCGTTGGAGCGTCAGTCACGAGAAACCACCTTGTTCGTCAGGGAACCGATACCGGAGACGCTCACCTCGACCTCGTCGCCGACCTCCATCGGCCCGACCCCCTCGGGGGTTCCGGTGAGGATCACGTCGCCGGGCAGCAGGGTCATCACGCTGGACACGTGCGCGATGAGCGTGGGCACGTCGAAGATCATGTCCTTGGTGCGACCGTCCTGCTTCACGTCGCCGTTGAGGTAGGTCTGCACGCGCAGGTCGCTGACGTCCAGCTCGGTCTCGATCCACGGGCCGAGCGGGCAGAACGAGTCGAAGCCCTTGGCGCGGGTGAACTGCACGTCGCCACGCTGCAGGTCCCGCGCGGTCACGTCGTTGCCGATCGTGTAGCCGTAGACCACGTCGGCCACCTTCTCCGGCACCACGTCGCGGCAGATCCGGCCGATGACCACGGCGAGCTCACCCTCGAAGTGCACCTCGCGGCTCTGCCTCGGGTAGAAGACCGGGTCGCCGGGGCCGATCACCGAGGTGTTCGGCTTGAGGAACATCAACGGCTCGGCGGGCACGTCGTTGCCCAGCTCGGAGGCGTGCGCGGCGTAGTTCCTGCCGATCCCGATCACCTTGCTGCGCGGCAGCACCGGGGCGAGCAACCGGACGTCCTCGAGCCGGTGCTGCTTCTCGGTCGGCTTGATGCCGACGTAGAGCGGGTCGCCGGCGAGCGCGGTGACCAGCGTGTCCTCGGCGGGGATGCCGAGCTCGTCGACGCCGCCGCTGACCACGCCGTACTGCGGGTCGTCCCCGGTGGTGAACCTTGCGATGCGCACGGGCCCGAGCCTACCCGCGTGAGGCACCCCGTTCGGCCACTACCCTGAACCTGTGCACACCCCCGTCGACCAAGGTCTTCTCGTGCTCGACGAGGACACCTGGCGCCCACGCCGCGGCGCGCACGAGTCCCGGGTCGATGCGTGGACCGCCCCGCACCTGGACCGCCGCAGGCGCGGCGAGAAGCACCCGGTCGAGGACTTTCTGTTCACCTACTACGCGCAGCGGCCGGCCGCGCTGCGCCGGTGGCACCCTGGGTTCGGCGTCGGGCTGGCCGGGGAGGACGCCGCGTCGTACCTCGGACTGAAGGGGTACGTCGCCCGCGGAAACGCGGTCACCGTGGTCGAGGAGTACGTCGAGGGGCAGCGGCCGCTCGTGTCCGCGCTGCACCGGCTGCTCACCGCGACCGCTGCCCGGCCCGCGCAGCTCGGCTGCTTCGGGATGCACGAGTGGGCGATGGTCTACCGCCTCGGAGCCGAGGAGGTGCGGCACGCCGGCTGGCCGCTGCGTCTCGGCTCGCGCGGCACCGACGAGGTCGTCGAGTCGCACCGGATCGCCTGCTCGCACTTCGACGCCTACCGGTTCTTCACCGACGACGCGCGGCCGCTGAACCAGCTGCGCCCCGGGCGCCAGGACCGGGCCGAGTTCGAGCAGCCGGGCTGCTTGCACGCGGGGATGGATCTGTACAAGCACGCCTTCCGGCTCTCGCCGATGATCTGCTCGGACCTGGTCGCGGACTGCTTCGAGCTGGCCCGCGACATCCGCGTACTCGACATGCGCGCCTCGCCGTACGACCTCTCGGTGCTGGGCTACTCGCCGGTCCGCGTGGAGACAGCGGAGGGCAAGCAGGAGTACGTCGCAGCGCAGCGCGCGTTCGCCGAGCGCGGTGCTCCGCTGCGCGCGCGCCTCATCGACGAGTGCGAGCGACTGCTGGCCGTCTGTGGTCCGACGCCCGGGGTGGTCTAGAGGGGCCGCAAGAACGTGCAACCCTCCCGCTTGCCCGTCGATTCAGCCCCGAAACGGCGGGGGTTCACGTCCGTTGTGTCTTTGATCCGGATGGATGGTCCGCAGTCAGATGCTCAACCGGGCCGGTGCACGAACCACCGATGCCCGAAGGGATCGCGGAACACCGCGACGCGGCCGATCGAGATGTCCTCCGGCCCCCGGTCCAGCACCGCTCCGCCGGCGACGGCCCGCTCGACCAGGGCGTCGACGTCCGCGACCGTCAGGTGCAGAGTGACCGCGGCGCCGCGGTCCGGCAGCGGCGCGTCCACGTGGATCTCCGGGTGCGGGTCGGACATCATCAAGCGGGCGCCGTCGATGCTCAGCTCGCAGTGGCCGATCCGCCCGTCCGGCATGACGATCGGCTGGTAGGTCACCTCGGCGCCCAGCCGCTCGACGTACCACTCGATCGCCGCCCGGGCGTCCGGCACGGCAAGGTAGGGGGTCAGCTCATTCATCGCGCCCTCACCAGCATGGCGGATGCCGATCCCACCAGCACCCAGCCGCCTCCACCTGGGCGCACAGCGCGAGCAGCCGGTGGTCCTCGCCGGGCCGGCCGGCCAGCATCACGCCGATCGGCAGCCCCTCGGCGCTCAGGTGCAGGGGCAGCGAAGCGGCGGGCATCCCGGTCAGGTTCCACGCCGACGTGAACGGGGTGAACCGCTTCTGGTTCTCGAAGTCACGAGCCGGGTCGTCGTCGTCGCGGATCTCTCCGATCCGTAGCGGAGGCTGCGCCAGGGTCGGGGTGAGCACCGCGTCGTACGGCGCGAGCCGGGCCAGCGCCGCGGCCGCCACCTGCCGCAGCTGGCTGATCGCCACCCCGAACTCCGGGCCGCTGACCGTGCTGCCGCGCTCCTGCAGCCACCGCGTCAGCGGACGCAGCTTGCTCTGCGCCTCCGGTGCCACCGGCCACAGCGCGGTGAGCACCGCCCAGCAGGTCTCGAAGGTCGGCACCACCGAGGCCGGGATCGGCACCTCGACCTCCTCGACCTCGTGGCCGAGACCGACCAGCAGACCGGTCGCGATCGCGTAGGCCTGCAGGCACTCCTCGTGCACCACCGCATCGGACACGATCGGGGTGGCGAACCGGGCGATCCGCAGCGGACCGGGCGCGCGGTCGCACCAGCCGAGATAGCTCTCGCCGGCCCGCAGCGGCGGCGCCCAGTACGGGTCACCGACCGCCGGTCCGGCCATCACGTCCAGCAGCGCGGCGGCGTCCCGGACGGTGCGGGCCAGCGGCCCGGAGGTGCCGAGGCCGACCGGGTCGCCGTACACCGGCCCGGCGCTGATCCGGCCCCTGCTCGGCTTGAACCCGAACAGCCCGCAGCAACTGGCCGGGATGCGGATCGACCCGCCGCCGTCGGAGCCGTGCGCCACCGGCAGGAGCCCGGCCGCGACCGCCGCGGCCGCGCCGCCGCTCGACCCGCCGGCCATCCGTTCCAGGTCGTACGGCGTGCGCGCCGCCGGCGCCACGTCCGGCTCGGTGTAGCAGGGCGACCCCAGCTCCGGGGCGTTCGTCTTGCCGAGGCTGACCAGGCCGGCGCGCTCGATGCGCAGCACCACCTCGTCGGAGACCTCCGGCACGAAGTCGGCCATCGCCGCGGAGCCGAACGTGGTTCGCACTCCCGCGGTCATGTTCAGGTCCTTGATCGCCGTGGGCACCCCGAACAGCGGCGACCGGCCTGGGTCGTCCGGCGGCGACTCCAGCCGGGCCGCGCGTTCGCGGGCCGCGTCCGCGGTCACCGTGACGAACGCACCCACCTCGTCCGACAGCAGCCGGATGCGGTCCAGGTAGTGCTCGACGAGGTCGACCGGTGACACCTCGCCACTGCGGATCGCCTCCCCCTGCTCCAGGGCGGTCAGCTCGTGCAGCTCGGCCATAGGGGCACGCTACTGCGCCCGAACGGCCCGCGGCCCCCCTCCGCCGGCATTCCTGCCGATGACCCGGCCGGACTACCCGGCCCGGCAACTCCGGGTCAAAAGTCTCGATGACAACGGAAATTCGCGCGTGTTCTGCCACGGGATGCCGATCAATGCTGCTGCACTAGTCGACGTATCCGTGGGAGGAAGAATGCAGACCCTGCTCGACCGCCGGGCGGCCGCACAACCGGCCGGCTCCGCCAACTCGACCGACACCTGTCGTTGCGGACAGCCCCTGGAGCTGTGCTCGACGTCGTACTGCCCCCGCTGCGGCACGGCGTTGCACGCTCACTGACCGCCGCCGCGGTGGTTGCGAAACGGGTTTCGAGACGCTCGCTTCGCTCGCTCCTCAACCACCGTCGCTGCTCACCCACCGCTGTCCCGCCGGCCGTGTCGGCGCAGCCCGAAGTTCACCGCATCCGCGAGTGCTCCCCACGACGCCTCGATGACGTTGTGCCCGACGCCCACCGTCACCCAGGAGCTCTCGCCGTCGCTGGTCTCGATCAGCACCCGCGTCACCGCGTCGGTTCCGTGCCCCTGGTCGAGGATGCGCACCTTGTAGTCGATCAGCTCGAACTTCGCCACCTCCGGGAACGCCTGGCCGATCGCCTCCCGCAGTGCGTGGTCGAGCGCGTTCACCGGGCCGTTTCCCTCCCCCGTGGTGATGATCCGGCTCCCGCCGGCACGCACCTTGATGGTCGCCTCCGACAGCGCCTCCCCGCCCGGCCGTGAGTCGGTGATCACCCGCCACGACTCCACCGAGAAGTACGACGGACGGACGCCCTCGACCGCCTCGAGCAGCAGCAGCTCGAACGAGGCGTCCGCGGCCTCGAAGGTGTACCCGGCCGACTCCAGCTGCTTGACCTGGTCGGTGATCCGGCTCAGCAGCTCACGATCTTGTGACAGGTCGAACCCGAGCTCGCGTCCCTTCAGCTCGATGCTGGCCCGGCCGGCCATGTCGGAGACGAGAAGCCGCATGTCGTTGCCGACGCCGGCCGGGTCCATGTGCTGGTAGAGGTCCGGGTCCACCTTGATCGCACTGGCGTGCAGGCCGGCCTTGTGCGTGAACGCGCTCACCCCGACGTACGGCTGCCGTGCCGCCGGCGGCACGTTGGTCACCTCGGCGACCGCGTGCGCGATCCGGGTTGCCTCACGCAGCACGCCGGCGGGCAGCACCGGCCGCTGCAGCTTCAGCTCCAGGTTCGCCACCACCGAGACCAGGTCGGCGTTGCCGGTGCGCTCGCCGTAGCCGTTGATGGTGCCCTGCACGTGCGTCGCACCCGCGTCCACCGCGGCCAGCGTGTTCGCGACCGCGCAGCCGGTGTCGTTGTGGCAGTGGATCCCCGCACGCACGCCGGTCGTCTGCACCACGTCGTGCACCACGTCGGCCACCCACGCGGGTAGCATCCCGCCGTTGGTGTCGCACAGCGCGACCACCTCCGCGCCCGCCTCCGCGGCGGCGCGCAGCACCTCGAGCGCGTAGTCCCGGTTCGCGCGGTAGCCGTCGAAGAAGTGCTCGGCGTCGAGGAACACCCGCTGCCCCTCCGCGCGCAGGTGCGCGACGGTGTCGCTGACCATGGCCAGGTTCTCCTCCAGCGTGGTGCGCAGCGCCAGCCGAACGTGCCGGTCGTGGGCCTTGGCCACCAGCGTCACCACACCCGCGCCGCTGTCGCGCAGCGCGGCCACCAGTGGGTCGTCGGCCGCCTTCATCCCGGCCCGCCGGGTGGCGCCGAACGCGGCGAGCTGCGCGTGCTCCAGCGCCAGCTCGTGGCGCGCCCGGGCGAAGAACTCGGTGTCCTTGGGGTTCGCCCCGGGCCAGCCGCCCTCGATGTAGCCGACCCCGAGCCCGTCGAGCTGCCGCGCGATGGCGAGCTTGTCGGTGACGGTGAGGTTGAGCCCCTCCTGCTGGGCGCCATCGCGCAGGGTGGTGTCGTAGACGTGGAAGGTTTCGTACGTCGAGGTGGCCATCGCAGTGTCCTGAGGGTTCGGGGGCAAACAAAAAACCTCCCGTCGGGGACGAGAGGTCAGCGCGTCTGAGAAGGCTCAGGCGCGCTAGCTGATAATGATCTGCCGCTGGTGCACGGACCCGACTCTGCCACGCAGGTCCGCCGGGTGGGCGGGAATCTCGCGATGCGGATGGGTCAACTGCCGAGCAGCCCGCCGAGCATCGTGCCCGGCGCCCACGGCGCTCCGGCGCCGGGTCCCCAGTCCACGCCGCTGGTGGCCGCCACGTAGCCGCAGGCCACCGCCCCCGCGACCAGCACCACCACGGTGGCGCGCGTCGGCCACGCTCCGAGGCTGAGCCGGCCGGCCATTCCGTTCGCCGCTGACCGGACCCGCCGCGAGCCGGGCCCGCACCACAGCGACAGCGCGAGCACCGCGCCCATCAGCGCCGGCACGGGTTCCGGCGGCAGCCGGAACAGCAGGTACCCGACGCCCGCCACGAACGCCAGCAGCGCAGCACAGGCCATCAGCACGAGCGTCCCGGTGGTCGCGACGAGCAGGTACCACGGGGTGCTCAGCACGGTCAGCGGCCCGTCGTACCACCGCCCGCGGCCGCGGCGCCACCTCCGGTCCCGGGCGGACTCCGCGGTCCAGGACCCGGCGCGCAACAGCAGCGCAGCGACGCCGATCGGGACCAGGGAGAGGTACGGCGCGGCGGCGAACCCGGCCAGGACCAGCAGGAACAGCGCGGTGAGCATGCCGACCCGGCGCGGCCGGGATCCCTGCGGGGCTCCCGGCGGCCAGCGCTCGGGATCCTGCTGCCACTCCCGGTCTTCGCGGAACGGCCAGTCGTCCTGCTCGCCCCGGTCGTCGTCCCAGGACTCGGTCTCGTCGTCGTCCCAGGTCTCGGTGGGGCCGTCGTCCCAGGTCTCGGTCCGGTCGTCGCCCCAGTCCTCGGCCCACTCCCGCGGTTCCTCCGGCAGGACCCGGGTCGGCCCGACCGGCGCCGCCTGACCGCTCAGCGTGACCGTGCCCGCGGTCGCGTCGAGCACGTCGGTGAGGTCGTCGTCCGGCGCCTCGGCGAGCACCATCGGCATGGTCGGCTGCTCACGGCGGCGCGACCACGGCAGCCGCGTGGTCCGCTCTTCGGCGGCCGGCGGGCGGAGCGCGGCCAGCACCGCCGCGGTCTCCGGCCGGTCCTCCGGGTCGGGGGCCAGCCCCTGCTCGACCAAGGGCAGCAGGTCGGCGGGCACGCCGGTCAAGTCGTGCTCGCCGCGGCGGACCCGGTCCATGATCGCCAGCGCGGGGCCGCTGCCGAAGGGGGCCCGGCCGGTGGCGGCGAACACCACGGTGGCCGCCCAGGAGTGCACGTCGGAGGCGGCGGTGGCGTCCTCGCCGTACAGGATCTCCGGGGCCAGGTAGCCCGGCGTGCCGAGCAGCCAGCCGGTGTGGGTCAGCCGCGGGTCGTCGGCGACCCGGGCCAGCCCGAAGTCGATGAGCACCGGGGAGCGACCCTCGAGCAGCACGTTGGACGGCTTCACGTCACGGTGCAGCACGCCGACGGTGTGCACGGCGATCACCGCCTCGGCGAGCCCGGCGGCGAACCAGCGCAGGTCGTCGCCCTCGATCGGGCCGTTGTGGCGCACGTGCTGGTGCAGCGACAGGCCGGGCACGTAGCGGGTGGCGACGTAGGGCGTCTCCGCCCAGGGGTCCGCGTCGATGACCTCGGCGACCCGGGGACTGCGCACCCGGCGCAGCGAGGCGACCTCGCGGGCCAGCCGCTCACGGGCCTCTTCGTCGCCGACGATGTGCGGGCGGAGCACCTTCAGCGCGACCCGCCGGTCCTCCGGCGAACGCGCCAGGTAGACAAGCCCCATCCCGCCCTCGCCGATCTTCGCGAGCAGCAGGTACGGGCCCACGCGTGCCGCGGGGGGTGGGGTGGCTGCGCTCACCCCGACAACGGTAGTCGCTGGGTCACACGACCCGGTGCATCCACCCGAAGGTGTCCTCGGCGCGGCCGTACTGGATGTCGACCAGGGTGCGGCGGATCTTGGAGGTGACCG
>DASTWW010000275.1:0-2384 GCA_035765755.1 Nocardioidaceae bacterium | reverse complement strand
CCTGCCCGTCGACGTACCAGGTGAACACCCGCAGCCCGACGCCGATCTGCGGCGCGGCCAGCCCGGCGCCGGGTGCCTCTAGCATCGTGTCAGTGAGGTCCTCGACGAGGCGGCGCAGCTCCTTGTCGAAGTCGGTGACCGGGGCTGCCGGGGTGCGCAGGACCGGGTCACCGAACAGCCGGATGGGCTGGATTGCCACGTTGTCCACTCCTGCGTACGACGGACGGGCGGCGGATCGGTCCACGCCCGGGGGTCCGGCCAGTCTACGAAAGCCCATCCTCACTCCAGACCCACCGGGTCGACGTGCACCCGGACCGGCCCGAGCTTGCGCGCGGCGCGCTGGGACTGCATCTGCCGCAGCGCCTCCGACAGCGCCGGCCCCTGGACGCGGGGCACCCGGACCACCACCCGCGCCTGACCGTCGGTCTCGGGCGATCGGGCCGGAGCCGGCACCGGCCCGAGCACTTCCGCGGTCGCGGGCAGCCGCAGCCCGCCGAGTGCCTCCTCGACGTCCGCCTCGGCGCCGGTGACGGTCACCAGCCGGGACGCCGGCGGCAGGTGCGCGGACCGGCGCTCGGCCATCTCCCGGCGGGCGAAGCCGCCCGGGTCCCACCGGACCAGAGCCTGCAGGGCCGGGGTGGCCGGATCGCCGACCGCGACCACCCGGCCCCCTCCCGACGCCGGCCGGGCCAGCGCGGCGGCGTTCAGCCAGCGGCGCAGGGACTCCTCGGCGACCCGGAGGTCGGGACGGGCCAGCATCAGCCAAGTGTCCAGCAGCGCGACGCAGGCGTAGCCGCCCTCCGCGACCGGCTCGGCACCCGGTGTGGCCACCACCAAACCCGGCTCCGGTCCCACCCGGTCCAGCACCCGCTCCCCCGCCGAGCTGCGGACCGATGCCCCGGGGAAGGCCCGGCCGATCTCCTCGGCGGTGCGCCCCTCCCCGAGCGCAGGCGCCCGTAACCCGTGGCCGCCGCACTCCGGGCACGCCCAGGCAGGCTGCTCGGTGGCGCACCAGCGGCAGGTCGGTGGGGTGTGCGCGGACGGCAGCCACAGCGGGCCGGTGCACACCGGGCAGCGGGCCGGCGTCCGGCAGCGGTCGCAGGCCAGGCTGCTCACGTAGCCGCGCCGGGGGGTCTGCAGCAGCACCGGCCCCTGCTCCAGGCCCTCGCGGATGGCGTTGTAGGCGCTGCGCGGCAGCCGGGCCATCCGAGCCCCGGGATCGCGCTCGAGCTCGCGGTCGGTGGCTCCGGTGATGACCACGCGCGGGGCTCGCTCCCGGAGCACCGCACGCTCGGGGGCCAGCGGGCGTGCCCAGCCGGTGTCGAGGAGGTACTCGCTTTCGACGGTGTGCGCGAAACCGCCGATCAGCGCCGCGCAGCGCTGCTCCTCCGCGCGCAGCAGAAGCACCTCTCGGATGTGGGGGTACGGCGCGCGGGGCTCGGCGAACAGGTCGTCCCCGTCGTCCCAGATGGCCACCAGCCCGAGGTTGTGCACCGGGGCGAAGGCGGCCGCCCGGGTGCCGACCACGACACGGACCGCCCCCCGTCGTACCGCCAGGAAGGCGCGGTAGCGGGCCGCGGGACCGAGGTCGGCGGTGAGCACCACGTGGCGGTCCGGCCCGAGGACCTCCCTCAGCGCGGCGTCCACCCGGTCCACGTCGCGCCGGTCCGGCACGCAGAGCAGCGCGCCGCGGTCGGACCGCGCGGTCGCCGCCGCCGCTTCGGCGAGCGCCTCCGGCCAGGTCGGGCAGGGCAGCGCGGTCCACACCGCCCGTGGGGAGCCGCCCTCGGCAAGCCCGCGCAGGAACGCCTGGCCACCTTGATAGGCGTCCCAGACCCGTCCGGCACCGGTGCCGGACGGCGGCGTGGCCGGCTGCGACGGTCGCTTCTCGGTCGCGGCGTGCCGCTTGGGGACCGCTAGCCGCAGCACGTCGGAGCGGGTGCCGGCGTACCTCGCCGCGAGCGTCCCGCTCAGCGTTGCGATTTCCGGCGCGAGCACAGGCTCGGGGCTCACCGCGCGGGCGAGCGGCGCGAGCCGGCCGGCGTGCTCGCTCTCCTCGACGCGCTCCACGACGTACCCGTCCACGAGCTGCCCCGCGAACCGGACCCGCACGCGGCAGCCGTCGGTGACCTGCTCGTGCATGCTCGCCGGCACCAGGTAGTCGAAGGGGCGGTCCAGGTGGGCCAGCGGCACGTCGACCAGCACCCGCGCCACCGGGCGCTCCGGTGCCGGCTCGGCCGGTCGCTTCTGCCCCTGCCGCCCCTTCTGCTCAGCGGCCTTCTTCGCCTGCCGGGCACGCGCGCGGGCCAGCTGGGGCAGCAGCGCCAGCTGCCCCTCCTCCTCGCGCTCGTTCTCGGTCACGGGGCCAGTCTCTCAGCGGCCTC
>DASTWW010000274.1:0-2586 GCA_035765755.1 Nocardioidaceae bacterium | reverse complement strand
GGTGTCGCTCAGCAGCTCAGTCATGTCGGCTCACGGTGGTGCGGCCCGAGAGAACGCGGCCGGGTGCCGCGTCCTGGGCATAACGGTAGAACCTCGCAGCCCGTCAGGTCGGGAGTCCGACAAATCTTTGCCTCGGCAGTTGCCTGCCGTCCCTGAGCGGTCCGGAGAAAAAATTTCGCAGAACCGCGTCATGGTCCCGGACCGGGCCCGTCTCCTCCGTGTGGGCCGCCGACCCCGACCAGGGGCACGGTGGACAGGCGTGGACGGAGGTGTGGTGCGAATGCCGATCTTCACGGCGTTTGCGCGACGCCGGACCACGTTGGGGGACCAGGCGCCTGAGCGGGAGATCCCCGAAGCGGTGCGGCAGGCTCTGCCGCGGCGTTTCGAGGCGGTCGGGGAGGCTCTGGCGTCGGGGAAGGACGCCCTGGCGGCCTGCGCAGTGGTGGGTCGCGACGTAGCCCGAGACGGTGCCAGCCTGGGAGAGGCACTGGACGGGCTACGCGCGACCTTCCACCTGCTCGGCGCCGGGTCCCCCGACTTCGCCGCTACCCACGAGCTGGCCGTCGCCTGGAGCGAGGCCACCTTGGAGTACCTCCACCAGCTCTCCTGCGAGGACCCGCTGACCGGGCTGGCCAGCCTCGCCCACGTGCGCACCCGGCTCGCCGAGCTGTACCGGGACGCCGAGCAGACTGACGTCTGCGTGCAGACCAGCCACGCGCTCGTGGTCGTCGAGCTGCGCTTCCTGCCCGCACAGCCTGCCGCGGAGCTCGCGTTCACCCGGGCGCTGCGCCTGGTCCGGGTCGCGGAGGCGATCCGGGCGGTGTTCTCCGGCGGGGAGACGATCGGCCGGGTCGGCACCGAAAAGGCGGTCGTCCTGGTGCCCCGCTCGGCGGACCTCGGCACGTCGGTGAAGGTGCTGCGCGAGTTCCTCGGCGACCTCGACCTGGGCGCAGCCGACACCCGGCTCTGGATCGAGGGGCTGCCGGCGTCGCCGGACTCGGCGGGCCGGCTGCTGGACGACCTCGCCCGCGCGTCCTGAGCGCCCGGACGGGGGGCGGACGCCGCTAGCCTGTGCTGCATGTGTGGTCGCTACGCCTCGAGCAGGCGTCCCGAGGACCTGGTCGAGGAGTTCCAGATCGACGAGAACCAGGTCAAGGAGACGCTCGCCCCTGACTACAACGTGGCCCCGACCAAGTCCGTCTACGCGGTCCTCGAGCGCCCCGAGCGCCCGGCCGAGGGCGAGGAGGCCGAGCCGCGTCCCTCGGCGCGCCAGCTGCGGCAGCTGACCTGGGGGCTGGTGCCGTTCTGGGCGAAGGACCCGGCCATCGGCAACCGGATGATCAACGCTCGGATGGAAACCGTCACCGAGAAGCCCGCCTTCCGGCGCGCGTTCGCCGCGCGGCGCTGCCTGCTCCCGGCTGACGGGTACTACGAGTGGTACACCACCAGCCAGAAGACCAAGTCCGGCCAGCCGCTCAAGCAGCCGTTCTTCATCCACCCAGCCGACGGCAGTGTGCTGGCGATGGCCGGGTTGTACGAGATCTGGCGGGACCCGGCCCGCGCCGATGACGACCCGGAGCGGTTCCGCTGGACGTGCACGGTGCTGACCACCACCGCGGAGGACCAGCTAGGCCGCATCCATGACCGGATGCCTCTGCTGGTGGAGCGCGAGAGGTACGACGCGTGGCTGGACCCGTCCGTGTCCAGTCCCGACGACCTGCGGAAGCTGCTCGTGCCGGCGGCGCCGGGTCGGCTGGAGGCCTACCCCGTCCCCACCCTGGTCAACAACGTCCGCAACAACGGGGCCGAGCTGGTCGAGCCGGTCGAGCCCGAGACGGGGGAGCTGCCGTGACCGCAACGGAGCTGGTCCCCACGCCGTACGGCGACGCACGACTGCACCGGGACCGGTCGCGGCACCCGGTCGCGACGCTGGTGCTCAACCACGGCGCCGGCGGCGGCGTGGACTCCGCGGACCTGGAAGCGCTCGCGCGGGACCTGCCGCGCGAGGGGATCACGGTGATCCGGGTCGAGCAGCCGTGGAAGGTGGCCGGCAAGCGGCTGGCCCCACGCCCGGAGGTGCTCGACGAGTGCCTCGTCGCGGCGACGAACCGGCTGCGGGTGCGCACCCCGCTGGTGGTGGGCGGCCGCAGCGCGGGGGCGAGGGCCGCACTGCGCACCTACCGGGAGCTCGGCGCGGCCGGCTGCCTGGCGCTCGCGTTCCCGCTGCACCCGCCCGGCCGCCCGGAGAAGTCCCGGCTTCCCGAGCTGGAGGCGGCGCAGGTGTCCGTGCTGGTGGTCCAGGGGGAGCGGGACCCGTTCGGGCGTCCGGAGGAGTTCCCGGCCGACCACGAGCTGACCGTCGTGCCCGGCGCCGACCACGCCTTCAGGGTCGGCAAGCAGGCCGGCATCAGCCAGCAAGAGGCGCTGACGATCATCGTGGAGGCCACCCTGGAGTGGATCGTGCGCGACGTGGTCGGGAATCGAATGGCCCGGTGACGTGTTGGCCCTGGCATCAGCACACGAAGCGTCGTGGAGGAGGGCTGGCTGTTGCTCGGCACACTGTCCCCGGGGACCCCGTGCGACCCG
>DASTWW010000273.1:0-3925 GCA_035765755.1 Nocardioidaceae bacterium | reverse complement strand
CGGCTTGGTGTTCCGGCTGGCCAGCTCGACCTCGTCGCCGTCCTTGAACACGATGCACCGGAAGCCGTCCCACTTGGGCTCGAAGGACAGCCCGCCGAACTTCGCCGGGTCGGGGATGCCCTTGACCGACTTGGCGAGCATCGGCTGGAGCGGCGGCATCACGGGAAGGCGCATAGAAGAAGCCTATTAGGGTTGGCGGGTGCCCCTCTCCCTCTGCGCGCGCAACCCCACCGTGCCCAGGGAGAGACTGCTCGGCCAGCTCGTCCCGCCGCCGCGGTTCGCCGAGGTCAGCTTCGACTCCTACCACCCGGACCCGGCAGAGCCGTCTCAGCAGGCCGCGGTGGACCGGCTGGAGGAGTTCACCCGCTCCCTCGGCGTGCAGCCGCGCCGCGTGCTGTTCCGGCGCCGCCCACAGGTGCCCGAAGGGCCAGGTGGGGTCTACCTCGACGGCGGGTACGGCGTGGGCAAGACACACCTGCTCGCGGCGCTCTGGCACGCATCACCGGGCCGGAAGCTGTTCGCGACGTTCGTCGAGCTCACCCATCTCGTCGGCGCTCTCGGGTTCCACGAGACGGTCGCCGCGCTCTCGTCGTACACCCTGGTCTGCATCGACGAGTTCGAGCTGGACGACCCAGGCAACACGGTCCTGGTCTCCACGCTGCTGACCCGGCTGCGGGAGGCCGGCGTCCGGCTGGCGGCGACCTCGAACACGCTGCCCGGCCGGCTGGGGGAGGGCCGGTTCGCCACCGACGACTTCCTGCGCGAGATCCAGGGACTTGCCGACTCGTTCGCGTCGGTGCGGATCGAGGGCGAGGACTACCGGCACCGGGGCCTTCCCGAGGCGCCCGAGGCCTTCGACGACGCCGCCGTGCGGACACGTGCCGACGAGCCGTGTGCCAGCCTGGACGATTTCGGCGACCTGGCCGAGCACCTGTCCCGGGTGCACCCGTCGAATTACGGCGCGCTCCTCGACGGCGTCGGCACGGTGTGCCTGACCGGGGTGCACACCGTCGACGACCAGGCGACCGCGCTGCGGCTCGTGGTGCTCGCCGACCGGCTCTACGACCGTGACCTGCCGGTGGTCGCCTCCGGTGTGGCGCTCGACACCCTGTTCGCGCCGCCGCTGCTGGAGGGCGGCTACCGGAAGAAGTACCTGCGCGCGGTCAGCCGGCTGGTCGCACTGGCCCGCGAGGCGGATCTCCCGGAGGGGCACCGGTGAGCGCCATCATGGAGGGGTGAGGGGCGAGACCCGGACCGCCGCGGTGATGGCCGCGTTCTCCTTCGTGCGCTCGGCGCTGGTCGGCGGCACGGTGGTCGGCTTCCTGGCGCTGTCCGGAGCGGTCGGGCGCGGCGCGGTGCTGCTGTACGTCGGACTGATGGTGCTCGTGGCGGTCGCGCTCGGGACCGGCGTGTACCTGCTGGCGCGACGCCGCGACTGACCGCCGTAGGCAATACTGCGGGCATGACCGGCCTGCCGACCGTCTCCGCGACCCGCTACGTCGCGCCGCTCCGCGAGGGCGGCTCGCTGCCTGGGCTCGTCGAGGCCGACGACCTGGGCACCTACGTGTGCAAGTTCCGCGGCGCCGGCCAGGGGCTGAAGGTGCTGGTCGCCGAGGTGATCGTGGCCGAGCTGGCCCGCCGGCTCGGGATCCGCACCCCCGACCTGGTGGCGGTCGAGCTGTCCGAGGCGATCGGCCGCTACGAGGCCGACGAGGAGGTGCAGGACCTGCTCACCGCCAGCATCGGGCTCAACCTCGGCGTGGACTTCCTGCCCGGCTCGTTCGGGTACGACGCGAAGTGCGAGCCGGATCCGGACGCGGCGGCGCGGGTCCTGTGGCTGGACGCGCTGTGCGCGAACGTGGACCGCAGCTGGCGCAACCCCAACCTGCTGATGTGGCACGGCGACCTCTGGGCGATCGACCACGGCGCCTGCCTGTGGTTCCACCACAGCTGGGCGGGCGGAATCGGTTCCCCGGAGCGGTTCGCCCGCCAGCCGTACGACGTGCGCGACCACGTGCTGGCCGGCTACCTGGACGGGGTTCCCGCGGCCGACGCGGCGCTCGCACCGCTGGTCACCGAAGACCTGCTCGCGACGGTCGTGGGGCTGGTGCCCGACGAGTGGCTGGAGCCGGTGCCCGGCGCACCAAACGCGGATGCGCTGCGAGAGGCCTACGTGTCCTTCCTGCTCGCCCGGGTCGCGGGGGAGCGCAGCTGGCTGCCGGTGGAAGGCGCCGCATGAGCAGCGGCTCCATGGGCTTCCAGTACGTCGTGCTGCGCTGCGTGCCGCGGGTCGACCGGGAGGAGTTCCTCAACGTGGGGGTCGCGCTCTACTGCCAGGACGCCCGGTTCCTGGAGTTCGCCCACCACCTGAACCGGGAGCGGCTGGCCGCGTTCAGCCCCGAGGTGGACGCAGACGCCGTGTGCTCGGCGCTGTCCGCGATCGACGCGGTGTGCCGGGGCGAGGAGTCGGCCGGTGAAGCAGGCCGGGCCCCGATGGGCGTGCGGTTCGGGTTCGTCAAGGCGCCCCGCTCCACCGTCGTACAACCGGGGCCGGTGCACGGCGGCGCCACCACCGACCCGGCGAGGGAGATCGAGCACCTGATGGACGTGCTGGTGCGCTGAGCGTGCCGAACGCCCCACCAGGCTGTCTCCCTGGTGGGGCGTTCTGACCCCCGCTGTCACGCTGCCGGGTGCGGCGACGGCTGCGGCATCCCGGCGTCGGCCACCTCCTCCGAGGGCATCAGCAGCCACAGGATCGGGTAGACCAGGATCTGGCTGCCCGGGATGGCCATCAGCAGCAGCACGAACAGGATGCGGGCCGGCCACGGCGCGATGCCGAAGCGTTGGCCGAGCCCGGCGCACACACCGCCCAGCACCCGCCCTTCGCGCGGACGGACCAGGCCCTGGCGGGCGAAGCTCTGGTGGATGTCGTTCATCGTGCACTTCCTTCGGTGGAGGTCGGGGACTGTTCCCCGACATCTCCACGATGCGCCGCGCCACACCACCGCAACATCCGGCACAGCCCTGAAGCCACCCTGGATGTGCGCCCGGGCGACCTCAGGGTCCCGGCCGGAACCTGTCAGAGGTTGATCATGTGGCCGGCGATGCCCTCGACGGCCTCCTTGACCGCCTCGGTCAGCGTCGGGTGCGCGAACACGTTGCGGGCGACCTCGTCGGCGGTCAGGTCCCACCGCTGCGCCAGCGTGAGCACCGGCAGCAGCTCGGTGACGTCCGGGCCGATCAGGTGCGCGCCGATGATCTCGTTGTACTTCGCGTCGGCCACCACCTTGACGAAGCCGACCTCCTCGCCAAGGCCCTTGGCCTTGCCGTTGGCGGTGAACGGGAACTTCGCGGTCTTCACGTCGTACCCCCGCTCGCGGGCCTGCTCCTCGCTGTAGCCGAAGGAGGCCACCTGCGGCTGGCAGTACGTCGCACGCGGGATCATGTCGAACTCGATCTCCATGGTCTCCGCGCCGGCGATCGTCTCGGCGGCCACGATGCCCATCGCCTCGGCGGTGTGGGCGAGCATCAGCCTGCCGGTGACGTCGCCGATCGCGTAGACGCCCTCGACGTTGGTCCGGCCGCGCTCGTCGACGGCGATCGCCCCGCGCTCGGTCAGCTGCACGCCGGCGGCGTCGAGGCCGAAGCCGTCGGTGCGCGGCGCGAACCCGATGGCCTGCAACACCTTGTCGGTCTCGATCACCTGCTGGTCGCCGCCGTTGGCCGGGCTGACCGTGACCTTCACCTTGTCGCCGGAGTCGTCGATGGACTCCACCTTGGTGGAGAGCATCACGTTCACGCCGAGCTTCTTGTAGTGCCGGAGCAGCTCCTTGGAGATCTCGGCGTCCTCGGTGGGCACCATCCGGTCCAGGAACTCCACGATGGTCACGTCCACGCCGAAGTTCTTCATCACGTAGGCGAACTC
>DASTWW010000272.1:0-6284 GCA_035765755.1 Nocardioidaceae bacterium | reverse complement strand
TACCCGCGGACTCGGGCGGGCAGCCCTCGAACGTCCGCGCAGGCGCCGGAGCGCCCTCTTGACCTTGCTCCCGGTGGGGTTTGCCGAGCCGCCCCGGTCACCCGGGGCGCTGGTGGTCTCTTACACCGCCGTTTCACCCTTACCGCCGCGCCGCGAGCGACACGGCGGCGGTCTGTTTTCTGTGGCACTGTCCCGCGGGTCACCCCGGGTGGGCGTTGCCCACCACCGTGCCCTGTGGAGCCCGGACCTTCCTCGAGAGTCTCCTCCCGCGGTCGCCCGGCCGGCTCATCCGCCCGCCCAGTGTAGGGCAGCGCCGCATAGGGTGTCGGCGTGCTGATCCTGCTGCCGCCGTCCGAGGGCAAGGCCGCCCCCACCCGCGGGTCCGCCCTGCGGCCGGAGTCACTGAGCTTTCCGGCGCTGCAGCGGCCGCGCGAGGCCATGCTGGACGCGCTTGTCTCTGTGTGTACGACGGACGGGGCGGGTGCCGCGGAGGCGCTCGGACTCGGCCCGACCCAGGCCGGCGAGGTGGAGCGGGACGCCGCGCTGCGGACTGCGCCGACGGCGCGCGCGGAACGGATCTACAGCGGGGTGCTCTACGAGGCGCTCGACCTGAGCTCCCTCGACCGGTCCGCCCGGGGCAGGGCCGCCCGGTGGCTGGCGGTCACCTCCGGGCTGTTCGGCCTGCTACGGGTCACCGACAAGATCCCGGCCTACCGGCTCTCCGGAGGGGTGTCCCTCCCGGGGACCGGACCGGTGGCCGGGTTCTGGGCCCGGCACCTCGACCCGGTGGTGACCGAGGCGGCCGGCTCCGGTCTGGTGGTGGACCTGCGCTCCTCGACGTACGCCTCGTTCTGGCGCCCCACCCCCGCCGTGCGTGAGCGGGTGGTCACGCTGCGGGTGCTGCACGAGGTGAACGGCACCCGGAAGGTGGTCTCGCACTTCAACAAGGCCACCAAGGGCCGGCTGGTCCGCGACCTGCTGGTCGCCGGGGAGGCACCCAAGGACGCCGCCCGGTTCGCCGACCACCTGCTCGCCCTGGGCTGGAAGGTGGAGGCCGAGGGCACCCGGCTCGACGTGGTGGTCACCGATCTCTGACACGTCGGCGAAGTCAGGCGAGCACGATCCACTGCCGGCCGTCGATGAGCTCGCGGGCGGCGTCGAGGTGGCCGGCGTGCACTGACGTCTCGGTGAGCACGTGCAGCAGCACCTCGCGCACGTTGTCCAGCCGCCACCCGCCGAACAGCTCCTCGGGCCACCAGGCCGGGGCGGCGTCCAAGGAGGTCGCCTCCACGATGGCGTTGGTGCGTTCTGCCTCCCGGCGATAGAGGTCGAGGACCTGCCCGACGTCTGCGTCGAGCGCGAGCTGCCACGCGTCGTACCCCTCGGCGACCTGGTCCTTGACCTCCTGCTCCCCGGCCACCACGCCGCGGAACCAGAACCGCTCGTCGTCCAGCGCGAGGTGCTGGACCAGGGCCAGGCAGCTCCACCCCGACGGCAGCACCGGCCGCCGGATGTCCGCCTCGTCGAGACCCTCCAGGATGCCGAGCACGTGCCGGCGCTGGGAATCCAGGTAGGCCAGCAGGGTGGCGGTCTCGGTCACGATCGGGGCAGCCTTCCGATGAATGCGGCCTCCAGCGGCCGGGCGTTGAACATCCGCAGCGAGGCCTGCCCGTCCTCGAACCAGGAGATGACGCTGACCGAGGCGGGGGCGAGCTCCATCCGGTACACCGCCTCCAGCGGCGCACCGAGCGCCATCCGCACCATCAGCTTGATCGGCGTGACGTGGGTGACCGCGAGCACGGTCTGACCCGGATGGGCGGCGATCAACCGGTCCCGGGCGTGCCGCACCCGTCGGTCCATGTCTTGGAAGGAGTCCCCTCCCCCGGGCCGGACATCCATGGAGCCGAGCCAGGCGGTGATGTCGTCGGGGTACTTCTCCTGGACCTCCCCGAACGTCATCCCGTCCCAGGTGCCGAACGCGGCCTCCGCAAGCCCGTCGTCGATGCCGACCGACCGGTCGAGCCGGTCGGCGATGATGTCGGCGGTCTCGCGAGTACGACGGAGGGGCGAGCTGACCAGCGCATCGATCTCGTCGCCCACCGGCATCAGCCAGTCCGCGACCGCCCGCGCCTGGGCCTGACCGTTCTCGTTGAGGGGTGGGTCCTCGCCGCCGCGGCCGCTGAACCGCTTGTCCCGGGTGTGCGAGGTCTCGCCGTGCCGGACCAGGATCAGCGTCGTGGGGGTGCCCTGCGGCGGAGACCAGCCTCGCAGGCCCGCCGGCTGCTCGGCCGCATTGGCGGCGCTCGTGCGAGCCGGCTTGCCTGCCGCTTCGTCCAGCGCCTCGTTGAGCAGCCGGTCGGCGTGCTTGTTCTGCTCGCGGGGCACCCAGGTGAACCGGGTGCCGAACGGGGCGAGCCGGTGCGCCTCGGTGGCCAGCGGCCGCATGTCGGGGTGCTTGATCTTCCAGCGCCCGGACATCTGCTCGACCACGAGCTTGGAGTCCATCCGGACCTCGAGGTCGGCATCCGGGGTCTGTTCGACGTACATCTCCAGACCGGCGATCAGGCCGCGGTACTCCGCCACGTTGTTGGTGGCCACCCCGATGCACTCGGCGCTCTCGCCGATCACCTCGCCGGTGTCCGCGTCGCGCAGCACGGCGCCGTACGCCGCGGGGCCGGGGTTGCCGCGCGACCCCCCGTCGGCCTCGATCACCACCGACGCGTGCGGCCCGCTCCCGGTCACAGCCCCGACTCGGACGTGCGCACGAGGATCCGCGAGCACTCCTCGCAGCGCAGCACCTGGTCGGCCGGTGCCTTGGCGATCTCGCCGAGGTCGGCGGCGTTCAGCTCCAGGCTGCACCCTCCGCAGCGGCGGGCGCGCAGCGCGGCGGCACCGACCCCACCCTTCTGGCCGCGCAGCTTGTCGTAGAGAGCGAGCAGGTCGTCCGGGAGCCCCGCGGCGAGCTCGTCGCGGCGGCCGCGCACCTGCGTGCGTTCGGACTCCACGCTCTCCGCCTTCGCTCCGCGAGAGCCCTCGACCTCGGCGATCCGCTGCTGCAGGTCGGCGAGGCCGGTCTCGAGGTCGGCGAGCTCCTTCTGGGCGCCTTCGAGCTGCTCCATCACCTCGAGCTCGGCGTCCTCGAGCTCGGCGATGCGACGCTCCAGGGAGACCATCTCGTGCTGCATGCGCTCGAGGTCCTTGGGGTTGTTGACCAGCCCCTGGTCGATGCGCTGCCGGTCGCGAGTACGACGGGCCTTGACCTGCTCCACGTCGGCATCGGCCTTCCGCTGCGCCCGGTTCAGGTCCTCGACCCGGGTCCGGGTCTCGCGGACCCGGGCCTCGAGCCCCTCCTGGGAGCCGGTGAGCTCGACGAGCTCGGCGGTCTCCGGCAGGTGCTCGAGCTGGTGGCGGAGCTGGTCGAGCCGGGTGTCCAGCTCCTGCAGGTCCAGCAGCCGCAGCTGGTCGGCGGGGTCGGCTTTCAGCGTGTGCTCCTCTTCAGATGTGGGTCAGTCCACGCGGAACGACCACGGGTCGGTGACCGTCGTGCTCACCCGGGTCTCCACCGTATCCTCCCCGTCGCCGAACGCATCGCGCACGCGCGCCTCGACGACCGGGAGCCAGGTCCACTCCGCCGCCCAGTGAGCCACGTCGACGAGCGCGGCGCGGCCGTGCTCGCGAAACTCCGAGGCCGGGTGGTGCCGCAGGTCGGACGTGACGAAGACGTCGGCCCCGCTGCCCAGCACGGTGTCGAGCAGGTAGTCCCCCGCGCCACTGGCCACGGCGACGGTGCGCACCTGACGGTCCGGGTCGCCGGAGACCCGGACGCCGTGGGCGGTCTCGGGCAGCGCCCGGCTCACCTGCGCGGCGAACTCGCGCAGCGGCATCGGCTGCGGCAGGGCGCCGATCCGGCCGTGCCCACGCGTGCCGGGCGGGTCGGCGAGCTCGACCAGGTCGAAGGCCGGCTCCTCGTAGGGGTGCGCAGCACGCAGTGCCGAGACCACGGCGGCGCGCCTGGATCGCGGCACCACCGACTCGACCCGGACCTCCTGCACCACCTCCACCTCGCCGACCCGGCCGATCGCCGGGTTCGCGCCGTCGAGCGGCCGGAACCGTCCCTCGCCGGAGCTGGTGAAGGTGCAGCTGTCGTAGTCGCCGATCGCACCGGCGCCGGCCTCCACGATCGCCGCCCGCACCCGGTCGGCGTGCTCGTGTGGGACGAACACGACCAGCTTGTCCAAGCCGGGCGCGGCGGTCGCGGTGATCACCTCGGGGTGCTGCATGCCGAGCGCCAGGGCCAGCGACTCGTTCACCCCGCCCGCGGGGAGGTCGGCATTGGTGTGCGCGGTGAACAGCGCGCACCCGGCGCCGATCAGCGCGTGCACGGTGCGCCCCTTCGGCCGGGTCGCGGCCACGGCGTGCACCGGGCGCAGCAGCAGCGGGTGGTGGGTGACCAGCAGGTCGGCCCGCCACTCGACAGCCTCCTCGACGACGACCGGAGCCGGGTCGACCGCGAACAGCACACGGCGTACCTCCTGGTCCGGGTCGCCGCAGGTGAGCCCGACGGCGTCCCAGTCCTCGGCGGTGGACGGGTCGTACCACTCGTCCAGCAGGCCGGTGACCCGGCTCAGTCGCACCATGCAGGCGACCCTACCGACCCGCGCGCGCGACCACTCAACCCAGCGCGAGCGACCAATCAACCGGCCGGGGAGGTGCGCTGCTCGCGCCGTTCCTGGCGCCGGTTCTCCTCGTCCAGCCAGCGCATCAGCAGATACCCCGCCGCCGGGACGAAGGTGAACATGCCCGCCTCCCACATCAGCGTCCCTGCGACGTGCTGGTCGTGCAGGGCCGACCAGCCCCAGGGCGGCAGGTCGACCAGGTAGTGCGGGTACATCACCGTGCCGGCGCCGGCGATCGCCACGCCGAGGAACGCGGCCGGCGGCATGGCCAGGAACAGGTACAGCAACCGCGCCGGGGAGGTCAGCCGACGGGGTGCCGGGTCCGGGCCGATCGCGGTCCACCACAGCAGCAGCGCGACCAGCAGGTACGCCGTGTGCTCGAGCTGGTGCACCCGCTCGTTCTCCAGGGCCAGCTCGTAGAGCGGGGTCAGGTGGCTGGCGACCAGCACCACCACGAACGCCGCCAAGGTCAGCACCGGGTTGGTCAGCGCCCGCAGGAACCGGCTGCGCAGCAGCCGGCTCAGCCGCCGCCGCGGCAGCCAGGGCGGGTCGGCGCGCAGCAGCACGGTGATCGGTGCGCCGAGGACGAGCAGCGGCGCGGCCACCATCTGGAGCAGCAGGTGCTGCACCATGTGCAGCGAGAACGACGACTCGGCAAACGCGTCGGGTGGGCCGTCGACGGCGACCAGGACGACCAGCAGGCCGGCGCAGAACAGCACCGCGCGCCCGCGCGGGAACCCAAGTCCGGCAGCGGCACTGCGCCGGCAGGCGCTGAGGTACAGCGCGCCGATGACGAGCGTGATGATGGTGGGCACCGGATCGATGACCCAGGCGGTGAGCATGTCCCGCACCGTGAACACCGCTGCCACCTTCCAGCCGAGGACGATCCACCGAGAACGATCCACCGAGGATGACTCAGCGTCGCACGGCCTTGACCTCGCGCACAGACTTCAAACGTCGTTCCTGACAAACCTGTCAGCCGATGTTCGCTGCGGTCCATTACGAAACGTTCATGTTCACGATCCAACGGGCCGAGCAGAGTACGACTCCTTGTTGTCGGCCCGCGCACCCCGGAAACCCGCCGACGGATCGCCCTGACGACGGAGCGCCCGTGACCGGGCCCCTCCGGAGCACGAAGAGGGGAGTGGTCATGAGCAGGTCACGATCGGGTTTCCGGCCTAGAGCCACGGCGACGCACCGCAACCGCGTCTTCGCCTTCTGGGTGGCGGCAGCCGCCCTGGCCCTCGTGGTCAGCGGCTGCTCGAAGGGAGCGGCGCCGAACGCGGGGCCGAACAACCATTCGCCCTCCCCCGCGGCGGCCAACCCGTCCGGGACCCCCAGCAGCGGCAGCACCGGCGTCTCCACGGCCGGTGGGGTGCCGACGTACGACGTGTCGGTGAAGAACTTCACCTACCACGGCATGCCGAGCACCGTGCCGGCGAACACACCGATCCTGGTCGACTTCAGCAACGACGAGTCCTTCCAGATCACGCACGAGTTCGTCGTGCTCAAGCTGCCCAACGGCAAGACCGCCGACGACGTGGTGGCGGACGCGAAGAAGAAGGGCGACAAGGGCGAGGACGACTGGGTCCACGTCGGTGACAGCGG
>DASTWW010000271.1:0-7066 GCA_035765755.1 Nocardioidaceae bacterium | reverse complement strand
GGCTACCAGTATGCGTCGGGCGAGAGCGCGGAGACCGTCGACAAGGCGAAGCTGGCGAGGCTGCACATCCTGGAGTGCCAGCGGCTGATCCGGTTCATGCCCAAGGTCGTGATCTGCCTGGTGCCCGGCTGGGCGGCCGGGGGTGGCCACAGCCTGCACGTGGTGTCCGACCTGACCCTCGCCTCTCGCGAGCACGCCCGGTTCAAGCAGACCGACGCCGACGTGGGCTCCTTCGACGGCGGCTTCGGGTCGGCGTACCTGGCCCGCCAGGTCGGCCAGAAGTTCGCCCGGGAGATCTTCTTCCTCGGCGACGAGTACTCCGCGGACGACGCGCACCGGATGGGCATGGTCAATGCCGTGGTGGACCACGCGGACCTGGAGAAGGTGGCCCTGGAGTGGGCCCGCAAGGTCAACGGCAAGTCGCCGACCGCGCAGCGGATGCTGAAGTACGCCTTCAACCTCCTGGACGACGGCCTGGTCGGCCAGCAGCTGTTCGCCGGCGAGGCGACCCGGCTGGCGTACATGACCGACGAGGCCGTCGAGGGCCGTGACGCGTTCTTGGAGAAGCGCGCCCCGGACTGGTCGGCGTTCCCCTGGTACTACTGAGTCGAGGAGGCGCTATGACAGAGCCAGTACGTCGGATCGGGCCGGACGAGCGGGTGGAGGCCGACCCCACCCCGGGGATGGTCCGCGAGCAGGCCATCGACGCGGGTGGCCTCTGGTCGGGACTCGTAACCACCGAACCGGGCATGACATCCGGCTGGCACCACCACGGCGACCACGAGACCTCCATCTACATCGTGGACGGCAGCATGCGGATGGAGTTCGGCCCGGAGGGTCAGCACGTCGTGGAGGCCGGACCCGGTGACTTCCTGCACGTCCCGCCGCACACGGTGCACCGCGAGGGCAACCCGGGCGAGGCCGCCTCGCACCTGGTGGTGAGCCGGTCCGGGCACGGTCCGGTGACCGTCAACGTCGACGCCCCCTGAACGCCGAGTTGTCAGGCGGTTGACCGCCTATGGCCGGTCACGCGCCTGACAACTCGGTCCGAAGGGGCCATGGCGGTCACCCTCGTGGGGTGCTCAGGCTGGGGGCATGGCCGACCACGACTTCTCCGACCTGCGGGCGACGTACATCAACTGCACGCTGAAGCGCTCCCCCGAGCTCAGCCACACCCAGGGCCTGGTGGACCGCAGCGTGGCCATCATGCGCGCGCAGGGTGTCGACGTGCAGGTGCTGCGCGCGATCGACCACGACATCGCCACGGGCGTCTACCTGGACATGACCGAGCACGGCTGGGCCAGCGACGAGTGGCCGAGCATCCACGAGCGGGTGATGGCCAGCGACATCCTGGTGTTGGCCGGGCCGATCTGGCTCGGTGACAACTCCAGCGTGATGAAGCGTGTGATCGAGCGGCTGTACGCCGGATCCGGGGAGGTCAACGACCGAGGGCAGTACTCCTACTACGGCCGGGTGGCCGGCTGCCTGATCACCGGCAACGAGGACGGCATCAAGCACTGCGCCCAGAACGTCCTGTACTCGTTGCAGCACATCGGCTACACGATCCCTCCGCAGGCCGACGCCGGCTGGATCGGCGAGGCGGGCCCCGGCCCGTCGTACCTCGATCCGGGCAGCGGCGGTCCGGAGAACGACTTCACCAACCGCAACACCACGTTCATGACCTGGAACCTGATGCACGTGGCCCGGATGCTCAAGCAGGCCGGCGGCATCCCGGCCTACGGCAACGTCCGCACCGAGTGGGATGCCGGCACCCGGCTCGACCACGCCAACCCCGAGCACCGCTGACTGGTTCATGAGCCGCCCGCGGCGGTGACCTAGGTCCCGAATTTCGGACACTCGTCCCTGATCCCACCAATCAGGTGGGGGGATGCTCTACGTTCTCAAGCGTGAGGATCGCGGTGGTCAACGAGACACGCGAGGGGGAGAGCCGCGTCGCGATGGTCCCTGACCTGGTCGGCAAGCTCACCTCGCTCGGGTACGACGTTGCGGTTGAGCCCGGCGCCGGCGAGGCCGCGACGTTCGCCGACGACGAGTACGCCGACGCCGGCGCCACGGTGGATCTCGATGCGCTGACCGGGGCGGACCTGGTGGTGTCCGTGCAGCCGCTGGACCCGGCCACGGTACGCCGACTGCCCGAGGGCACCGCCACGCTGTCGTTCCTGCCGACCACGCAGAACCCGGACCTGGTCGGCGAGCTGCGCGACTGCGGGATGACCGCGTTCGCGTTCGAGCTGGTCCCGCGGATCTCGCGCGCCCAGTCGATGGACGCGCTGTCTTCGCAGGCCCTGGTGTCCGGCTACCGCTGCGCGATCGTGGCCGCCGGGCTGCTGCGCCGGTTCTTCCCGCTGAACATGACCGCCGCCGGAACGGTGCCGCCGGCCGAGATCACCGTGCTCGGGGCCGGGGTGGCCGGGCTGCAGACCATCGCCACCTGCCGGCGCCTCGGCGCGGTGGTCAAGGCGTACGACGTCCGCGCGGCCGCCGCAGAGGAGATTCGCTCAGTCGGTGCTCAGGCCATCGAGCTGGAGCTGGAGACCCTCGAGGGCACGGGTGGCTACGCCCGTGAGATGACCGAGGACCGGGCCGCCCGGCAGCGGGAGCTGCTCGCGCCGTACATCGCAGCCTCGGACGCGCTGATCACCACCGCCGCCGTGCCCGGCCGAGCGGCGCCGCTGCTGGTGACCGCCGACATGGTCGAGGCGATGCGGCCCGGCTCGGTGGTGGTCGACCTCGCTGCGGAGTCCGGCGGCAACGTGGAGGGCTCCCAGCCCGGCCAGGTGGTGCGGATCGGCAACGCCCAGGTGTGGGGAGGGCAGAACGTCCCCGGGCAGATGCCGGGCCCGGCCTCGAAGCTGTACGCGCAGAACGTGGTCAACCTGGTGACGCTGATGACCGTCGACGAGGCGTTCGCTCCGGACTTCGGTGACGAGATCGTGCGCGGCTGCTGCGTGACCCGCGGGGGCGAGATCCTGCACGAGCCCACCCGGGCCCTTCTGGAGGGGGTGAGCCAGCCGTGAGCGAGCCGGTGGTCTGGCTGACGATCTTCATCTTGTCCATCTTCGTCGGCGTCGAGGTCATCTCGAAGGTCTCCTCCACGCTGCACACCCCGCTGATGTCCGGCGCGAACGCCATCCACGGCATCATCCTGCTGGGCGCGATCCTGGTCGCCGGGGCGGCGACCAACGCCGTGGAGCTGGTGGTGGCGCTGATCGCGGTGGTGCTCGCGGCGGTGAACATGGTCGGTGGCTTCGTGGTCACCGACCGGATGCTGCAGATGTTCACCCGCAAGCGGCGGCCCTCCGGTGACGGGAGCGGGCGGTGAACGCGCCGGTCTGGGTGCAGCTGGTCTACCTGGCGGCCGCGGTCTGCTTCATCCTCGCGCTGAAGGGACTGTCCTCACCGCGGCACGCGCGCACCGGGAACCTGGTCGGCGCGGTCGGCGCCGTGGTCGCGATCGTGGTGGTGTTCTTCTACGCCCACATCGACCACCTGGTGCCGATCCTGGTGGCGATCGTGATCGGCGCTGTCGGCGGACTGGTCGGCGCGCGGCGGGTGCAGATGACCCAGATGCCGCAGCTGGTGGCGCTGTTCAACGGCGTGGGCGGTGGCGCGGCCGCGCTCGTGGCGCTGCTGGAGCTGTCCGGTGTGGGAGACGCCTCCGAGCCCGCGTTCACGCTGGTCGCGACCGCGTTCACGATCCTGGTCGGCG
The DNA here is from genome assembly GCA_035765755.1 of Nocardioidaceae bacterium. Lineage (GTDB taxonomy): Bacteria > Actinomycetota > Actinomycetes > Propionibacteriales > Nocardioidaceae > DASSKA01. The sequence goes on along the minus strand of DASTWW010000271.1, from coordinate 3,336 downwards.
CGGTCTCGTTCGCCGGCTCGATGGTCACCTTCGCCAAGCTGCAGGAGCTGATGACCACCCGGCCGGTGCTCTTCCCCGGGCTGCCGGTGGTGTTCGGGATCGTGCTGGCCGCCGCGCTGGCGGCGGCCGTGCTCACCGTGACCTCGTCGGCGATCTCGGTCGCGGTGGTCCTCGCGGTGCTCGGGCTGCTGTTCGGGATCCTGCTGGTGCTGCCGGTCGGCGGTGCGGACGTGCCCATCGTGATCAGCCTGCTCAACGCGTTCACCGGCCTGACCGTCGCCGCCGGCGGGTACGTGCTCGGCAACACGCTGCTGCTGGTGGCCGGCACCCTGGTCGGTGCCTCCGGCACGTTCCTGACCAAGCTGATGGCCGCCGCGATGGGCCGGTCGGTGCTGAACATCTTGTTCGGGGCGTTCAAGGGCGGCTCCACGCTGGGCGCCGGTACGGCGTCGGACCGGCCGGTGCGCTCGGGCAGCCCGGAGGACGTGGCCATCCTGCTCGGCTACGGGCAGAAGGTGATCGTGGTGCCCGGGTACGGGCTGGCGGTCGCCCAGGCCCAGCACACGCTGCGCGAGCTGGTCGACGTGCTCGGCGCGCGGGGCGTTCAGGTCGACTACGCGATCCACCCGGTCGCCGGCCGGATGCCCGGGCACATGAACGTCCTGCTCGCGGAGGCGCAGGTGCCCTACGAGCAGCTGCGCGAGATGGACGACATCAACGGCGAGTTCAAGCAGGCCGACGTCGCGCTCGTCGTCGGGGCCAACGACGTGGTGAACCCGGCCGCGCAGACCACCCCGGGCGCCCCGATCTACGGGATGCCGATCCTGCACGCCGACGACGCCCAGCAGGTGGTGTTCCTCAAGCGGTCCATGCGGCCCGGCTTCGCCGGCATCGACAACGAGCTGCTCTTCGACCCGAAGACCACGCTGCTGTTCGGCGACGCCAAGGAGTCGCTCGGCAAGGTGCTCAACGCGGTCAAGTCCCTGTAACGCGGAGTTACACATACCGCCCGGAACCGGTTACCATCGGTACAGGGAGGAACCGACCCTGTCCGTGATGTCGGACAGATCCGGCTTCGGAGGCTGGCATGGACGACGACGAGGAACGCAAGGCACGTCCGGACGGGCACCGCTACGAAGCCCCCGAGTCGCCAGAGGAGACCCGCTCCAAGAGCTGGGACTACGCGATCCTCGGCATCCTGGTCGTGGTGATCCTCATCCTGATCGCCACCGGCGTGGTGCCGATCTTCAACTACTGATGCGCTGACCGCTGAGCCCGGCCGGTCCCGCGGGTTCCGCTGCTATCGGCCGGTCAGTCCACCACGCCGTACAGCCGGTCGCCCGCGTCCCCGAGGCCGGGCACGATGTACCCCTTCTCGTTGAGCCGCTCGTCCATGCCCGCGGTCACGATGGTGACCGGGATACCGAGGCCGGCGAGGTCCTTCTCCACCCGTTCACAGCCCTCGGGCGCAGACAGCAGGCAGATCGCGGTGATGTGGTCCGCGCCCCGCTCAACCAGGAACCGGATCGCGGCGGCCAGCGTGCCGCCGGTGGCCAGCATCGGGTCGAGCACGTAGCACTGCCGTCCGGACAGGTCCTCGGGCAGGCGCTGGGCGTACGTCGAGGCCTGCAGCGTCTCCTCGTTGCGGACCATGCCCAGGAACCCCACCTCCGCGGTCGGCAGGAGCCGCATCATCCCGTCCAGCATGCCCAGCCCGGCGCGCAGGATCGGCACCACCAGCGGCTTGGGAGTGGCCAGCTTGACACCGTCAGCCGCGGCGACCGGGGTGTTCACCCGGACCGCCTCCACCCGTACGTCCCGGGTCGCCTCGTAGGCCAGCAGCGTCACCAGTTCTTCCGCGAGCCGCCGGAACGTCGGTGAGTCGGTCCGCTCGTCTCGCAGCGTGGTCAGCTTGTGGGCGATCAGCGGATGGTCCGCAACGTGAAGGCGCATGACGGAAAACCTAGGTGATCGCGCATCCCTGGTGCCAGCGGCGCCACTCTGACACGATCGGGTTTGGCAGGTACCGACAGGAGGCCGCACATGGCTGACGCGTCCGACGCAGACGTCGAAGGCGTGGACTTCGCGGTGGTCGCCTACCGCGAGGAAGGGGTCTGGCAGGTCGACCGTCTCGCCGACGACGCGGCGGCTGACGTCGAGACCTTGGCCGCCGAGCTGCGCCGCTGGCCGGGTGACGGCGGGGCCCTCGGCCTGGTGTCGGTCGACGAGGACTTCTGCCTGCTGGTCCGGGTGCTCGGCGCCCGGACGCTGGTGCTGCTCTCGGACGTGACCGCCGCCAACGACTGGCCGGTAGCCCGCTCCGCGCTGGACTTCCTCGACCTGCCGCTGCCCGACGACGACGACCAGGAGCCCGCAGGGGATCTCGGGATCGTCGCCGACCTCGGCCTCGACGCCATGGACATGGGCGCGCTGCTCGACGACTACGAGCTCTACCCTGACGAGGTGCTCGGCGACATCGCCGACCGGCTCGGGTTCGCGCGGGCGTTCGAGGAGGCGGTGGGGGTGGCCGCCACCTGATGGCCGCCCCCGGCTCCTGGGACCCGGCGATGCGCCTGGCCCTCACCGAAGCACGCACGGCCGCGTCGACGTACGACGTGCCGGTCGGCGCGCTGGTCCTCGACCCGGCCGGGAGCGTGGTCGGCCGCGGGCACAACGCCCGTGAAGCGCTCGCCGACCCGACCGCGCACGCGGAGATGCTCGCGCTGCGCGAGGCGGCGACCTCCGTGGGCCAGTGGCGGCTGGACGGCTGCACCCTGGTGGTGACCCTCGAGCCCTGCACGATGTGCGCCGGCGCCGCGGTCCTGTCCCGGGTCCGGCGCGTCGTGTTCGGCGCCTTCGACCCGAAGGCCGGCGCCGTCGGCTCACTGTGGGACGTGATGCGCGACCGCCGGCTCAACCACCGCCCTGAGGTGCTGGCCGGCGTGCTCGCCGACGAGTGCGGGGCGCTGCTGCAGGAGTTCTTCGCCGGCCACCGGGACCCTTCCGGCTGACCGTTGTGGGCGATTTCGGCCGCGCGGCCGGGGTCTAGTACCCTCGTCCGCGGTGGCGTGTCCGAGCGGCCTAAGGAGCACGCCTCGAAAGCGTGTGAGGGTTCACGCCCTCCGTGGGTTCAAATCCCACCGCCACCGCCAGTGTGATGTCTCAGGACATCCCGGAGGGCCGAACCCAAATCCTGTGGGTTCGGCCGTCCGTCGTTTCAGAGCGGTGCCGCTCTCGCCGTCCCGACCTCAAAGGTCTTCGTGTCCCGGCGGGGTGACGTTCCCGTCCACGGTGACCGCACGCGCGTCGAGCCGCGGGTGGCGGAGCAGGGCCTCC
>DASTWW010000270.1:0-5640 GCA_035765755.1 Nocardioidaceae bacterium | reverse complement strand
TCGAGCTGGCTGTGCGTCGGGAAGGCCACCCACTGGCCGTCGATGAGCGCCACCCGGGTGCCGCCGACCGGGCCGGAGAACGGCAGGCCGGAGAGCTGGGTGGACAGCGAGGCGGAGTTGATGGCGAGCACGTCGTACGGCGTGTCCGGGTCCAGCGCGAGGACGGTGATGACCACCTGCACCTCGTTGCGCAGCCCCTTCTTGAAGGTCGGGCGGAGCGGCCGGTCGATCAGCCGGCAGGTGAGGATCGCGTCCTCGCCGGGACGGCCCTCACGACGGAAGAACGAGCCGGGGATCCGGCCCGCGGCGTACATCCGCTCCTCGACGTCGATGGTCAGCGGGAAGAAGTCGAACTGGTCCTTGGGGTGCTTGCCGACCGTGGTGGCCGACAGCAGCATGGTGTCCTCGTCCAGGTAGGCCGTCACCGATCCGGCGGCCTGCCGGGCGAGCAGCCCGGTCTCGAACTTGACCGTCCTGGTTCCGAACGATCCGTTGTCGATGACGGTCTCGACGGCCGTCACGATGGGTCCCTCCACGGGTAGGACTCACTTTCTCTCGCGGAGCGCTCACGCGAGGGCGCCCGGGTCGTCGCACAGATCCGCGGATGTGCGGGTCTGGGCGGATGCGAGGCCGGTCTTCGATCGAGGCCCGCGGGCGTACGTCGTACTCTCCCGAAAGCCACTACCGAGGACCGGGCCGGACGTCCGCGGTCGCTCCTGTTGATGGTGTGTGTGAAATTGTTCGGCTCCGACCTTAGCCGACGCAGCTGGCAAGGCCGGAGCCGCACGCGTCAATGCGTCTAGCGACGCAGGCCGAGCCGCTCCACGATCGAGCGGTAGCGGTTGATGTCCTGCTTCTGCATGTAGTTCAGCAGCCGGCGGCGCTGACCGACCAGGAGCAGCAGACCACGACGGCTGTGGTGGTCGTGCTTGTGCTCCTTCAGGTGCTCGGTCAGGTGCGAGATCCGGTGGGTGAGCAGCGCGACCTGGACCTCGGGGGAACCGGTGTCCCCCTCGCTGGTGGCGTACTCGGCGATGATCTTCTTCTTGGTCTCCGCGTCGGTACCAGTGGACACGCGGGCTCCTCTCTCGGTGGTTCGCTGCGCGGCGCGCCGGGGCCTGTTCACCCGGGCACTCTCAGATCCGCGGCCGTTGCACGGCAACCGCGCAAGGTTAGCAGCGCGACGTTGCTTTCACCCAATCGCTCGAACCTGCATTGACCAGGCATACCCTGGGTCTGCACGGCCGCCGGTGGCAGACTGGACGCGATGAGCTGGCTGGACGAACACATCCACGTCGACCGCCCGCGGTGGAAGCAGCTGCTGTTCGACGACGGCGCCCTCCCGTGGATGCTGATCGCCTTGGCCCTGGCCGTGCTGTGGGTGCTGTTCCTGCTGGTCGAGGTGCAGTCCGAGACGCACATCTACTGGTCGGGGAAGGCCGTGGTCGGCTCCAACCAGGGCGGCATCGTCTTCTACCACGTGCACGGCGAGCAGTACACCATCGACGACCCCGGCCCCACGCCGCCGCAGCCGGAGCCCCGCACCGTCTACTACGACCCGAGCAACCCCTACGTGGCCATGCTGGACAGCCCGCTGCGGCTGGTCGAGGAGGGGCTGTTCGTCGGCCTCGCCGGCGCCGCGGTGGTCAGCTTCGGGATCGGCGTCGCCACCGGTGAGCTGCGCCGGCGGCGCCGGGTCCCGGTCGGCCGCTGAGGTGCGCTTCGGCCACTTGGCCTCGCTGCCGAGCGGCGCGCGAAAAAGGGCGGTGCGCTGCGGCGGACCCGGTGCGAGACTGGGCACGTGAGCTGGCTGGACGAACACATCCACGTCGACCGTCCGCGGTGGAAGCAGCTGATCCTCGACGACGGGGCGCTGCCGTGGACGCTGGTCGCCCTCGGCCTGGCCCTGCTCTGGGTGCTGCTGTTCCTGGTCGAGATACAGACCCCGAACTGGCTGTACTGGAGCGGGAAGACCGTCCAGGGCAGCAACCAGGGCGGCATCGTGTTCTACCGGGTGAACGGGCAGACCTACACCATCGACGACCCCGGGCCCACGCCGTCGCACCCGACGCCGGAGACGGTCTGGTACAAGGCCGGGAACCCGAGCCTCGCCCTGCTCGACGAGCCCGCCCGGCTGGTCGAGGCCGGCGCCTTCGCTGTCCTCGCAGGGGCAACCGTGATCACCTTCGGTGTCGGCGTCACGCGCGGCGAGCTGCACCGGAGGCGCCGTCCGGCTCTGCCGATGCCGGACCACTCAGCGCCGGACCGCTCAGGGCGCGTCTGAGCGCTCGGGCACGTCCAGGATCAGCCGGGCCCGGTCACAATCCTCGGCCATGGTGGCCACCAGGTGGTCCACGGAGTCGAAGCGCTTCATGCCCCGGATCCGGGCCACGAAGGACACCTCGACCTCCGCGCCGTACAGCTCGAGGTCGTCGCGGTCCAGCACGTAGGACTCCACCCGGCGCTCCCGCTCCCCCTCGAACGTCGGGTTGGTGCCGACGCTGATCGCGGCCGGCATGGGGGCGCCGTCCTCGTCGTGGAGCCGGCGCAGCCAGCCGGCGTACACCCCGTCGGCCGGCACCGCCCGGATCCCTGCCGTGGGCACGTTCGCGGTCGGGAAGCCGAGCGCGCGGCCGCGCTTGTCGCCCTCGACGACCGCGCCGCGCACCGAGTACGGGCGGCCGAGCGCCTCCGCGGCCCCCTCGACGTCGCCTGCCGCGAGGCAGTTCCGGACGTACGTCGAGGACCACACCTGCGGCCCGCCGTCCAGGGCGATGCCCTCGGTGGCGAAGTCGAACCGCTTCCCCAGCTCGCGCAGCGTGGTCACATCCCCGGCGGCCTTGCTGCCGAACCGGAAGTTCACCCCGACCACGACGGCATTCGCGTGCAGCGCGTCGACGAGGATCTCCTTCACGAACCGCTCCGGGGACCAGTCCGCGACCTCGCGGGTGAACGGCAGCACCAGCACGTCGTCGACGCCGGCCGCGTTGAGCAGCTCGTTGCGGCTCTCCACCGTGGTCAGCGTCGGTGGTGCGTGCTCGGGGCGCAGCACCGCGATCGGGTGCGGGTCGAAGGTGACCGCCACGAGGTGCTCGGTGTCCAGTCCGGCGGCGACCTCTCGGGCTCGGGAGATCACGTGCTGGTGGCCGAGGTGCACGCCGTCGAAGTTGCCGACCGTGACCACGGTCCGGCCGAGGTCGGCCGGCACGTCGGTCAGTGAACGCCAGATCCGCACGCTGCTCCTGTCCTCGCTGGTACGCCCTGAATGCTCCCACACCGGCCCCTCGCCCCGATCGCAACGGCCGCTCGGCCGGCTTCGGCTCCAGGGACGGCCACCCCCGACCAGGGATGCCGGCCGGTCAGGCGAAGACCGCGACCGCCTTGGCGAGCGGGCCGCGCTGCTCGTACAACGCCAGGAACTCCCCGCCCGGGCCGAACACGGCCACCGGCCCGGGGGATCCGGTGTCGAGCTCGAGGGCCCGGCCGTGCGCGACGGCGGGGGCCTGGGTCTCGTCGAGGTCGAGGGCCGGGAAACAGCGGCGGGCGACGGCCGCCATCGGCAGCATGGTGAAGTCCTCGGCAAGCGCATCCAGGGTGATCGCCTCGTCGAGGCCGAACGGCCCCACAGCGGTACGACGGAGGGCGACGAGGTGGCCTCCGACGCCGAGCGCGGCGCCGAGGTCACGGGCGATGGCCCGGATGTAGGTGCCGCTGGAGCAGCGCACCGTGATGGGGAGGTCGACCACGTCCCCGTCGACACGTGGGGGTCCGGCCTCCAGCCGGTGGATCGTCACGGTACGCGCCGCGAGCACCACGTCCTCACCGGCGCGCACCCGCTTGTAGGCCCGCTGCCCACCGACCTTGACCGCCGAGACCGAGGACGGCACCTGCGGAAAAGTCCCGGTGAACTTCTCCAGGGCTGCCCGGATCTCCGGCTCGTTGAGGCCGGCAGCGGAGCACGTCGCGGTGACCTCTCCCTCGGCATCGTCGGTGGTGGTGCTCACACCGAGCCGCACCACCGCGTCGTACTCCTTCTCGGTCAACGCCAGGTGGCCGAGCAGCCGGGTGGCCCGGTTGACCCCGAGCAGCAAGACGCCGGTCGCCATCGGGTCGAGCGTGCCGGCGTGCCCCACGCGGCGGGTGGAGGCGAGCCGGCGCACCCGGCCGACCACGTCGTGCGAGGTCAGCCCGGACGGCTTGTCGACCACCACGAGGCCGGAGACGGAGCTCACTCCTCGTCGTCGTCCTCAGCCGGCCGGCGGTAAGGATCCGCCTCGCCGGCGTACGCCGCCCCCGCCGCAGAGGCAGCGACCTCGGCGTCGGAGGCGCGCGCCCGAGCCAGCAGCTCGTCGATGGCCCGGGCACTGTCCGGTAGCGCGTCGTGGATGAACTCCAGGGTCGGCACGTGCCGCATGCCCAGCTGCTTGCCGACCTCGGAGCGGATCAGTCCCTTGGCCGACTCCAGCGCGGCGGCGGTGCCGTCGAGCTGGTCCTGCTCCCCGAGCACGGTGTAGAACACCGACGCGTTCTGGGTGTCGCCGCTGACCCGGACGTCGGTGATCGTCACGAAGCCGAGCCGCGGGTCCTTGATCCGCCGCTCGAGCATCTCGGCCACCACGACCCTGATCCGGTCCGCGACCTTGCGGACCCGCGGGTTGCTCATCGCCTTGCTCTCCTTGTCCCGGTCCTGCTCGCTATCCCGGTTCCCCCGGCCGGGGATGTTTACCAGGGCACCCTGGTTTCGTCCCGCTCCCCATGGTGAATTCACCAGGGGCAGCGGCCCTTTACCAGGGGACCCTGGTCAAGGGCCGCCAAGCACCACCCTGGCGAAGGGCCCCTCGCTCAGGCGGCGAGGGGCCACCCTGCTCAGTCGCGGGGGATCTCCCGCATCTCGAAGGTCTCCACCACGTCACCGGTCTTGATGTCGTTGTAGTTGCGCAGGACGAGACCGCACTCGAAGCCCTCGCGGACCTCGGTGACGTCGTCCTTCTCGCGCCGCAACGACGCCAGGTCGAGATCGTCGGCGACCACGTTGCCGTCCCGGAGCAGCCGGGCCTTGGCGTTGCGGCGGATCACCCCGCTGGTCACCATGCAACCCGCGATGTTTCCGATCTTGCTGGACCGGAAGATCTCGCGGATCTCGGCGGTGCCGAGCGAGACCTCCTCGTACTTCGGCTTCAGCATGCCCTTCAGGGCCGCCTCGATCTCCTCGATCGCGTTGTAGATGACCGAGTAGTAGCGGATCTCCACGCCTTCCTTGTCCGCCAGCTCGGTGGCCTTGCCCTGCGGGCGGACGTTGAAGCCGATGATGATCGCGTTCGAGGCCGCGGCCAGCATCACGTTGGTCTCGGTGATCGCACCGACACCGCGGTCGATGACCCGCAGGCTGACCTCCTCGCCGACGTCGATCTTGGCCAGCGAGTCCTCCAGCGCCTCGACGGAGCCGGACACGTCGCCCTTGAGGATGAGGTTGAGCTCCTGGCTCTCGCCCTTCTCCATGGAGGCCATGAAGTCCTCGAGAGTACGACGGCCGCGCCGCTGCGCCTGCAGGGCAGCGCGCTCCCGCGCCTCCCGCTTCTCGGCGATCTGCCGGGCCACCCGGTCGTCGTCGACGACCAGGAAGTTCTGGCCCGCGCTGGG
>DASTWW010000269.1:0-15023 GCA_035765755.1 Nocardioidaceae bacterium | reverse complement strand
GGCCCGCAGCACGCTGCTGGCCTCCGGGCCCCACGAGGAGACGTAGGAGAACTGCCACCACCACAGCGCCTCGCTGACCCGCCCGGCCCGGTAGTGACGCAGCCCGTGCGCGAGCGCGGCCGCGATGCTGGCCAGGTCGTCGGAGAGCAGGGAGGAGACGATCTCCGGCGGGTCGACGTACGGGTCGAACACCTCGGCGTAGGCGTCCACCGGCTCCAGCAGCACGGCGAGCCGCAGCCGCATCGCGTCCAGGTCCGGGTCCGGGCCGGCGTCCGGCTCGTACTTCTCGGAGGGCGTGAAGTCGGTGTGCACCCCGAGCCGGCCGCCGGCGAGCAGCACCTGGCTGACCTCGAGCAGCAGCAGGGAGACCGCCGCGCCCCCGGAGGCCTCGCCCCGGGCCAGCGCCTGCAGCGCGAGCAGGAAGCTCTCCACCTGGTCGGCGATCTGCTGGGCGAAGTCCTCTACCTCGCTGGCCACCGGTGGCTCCCCAGCGGTGGTCGGGCTCTGCTCACTCATCGACTGCACGTCTCCCTTCGAAGGCACGTCCCAGGGTCACCTCATCGGCGTACTCCAAGTCCCCACCCACTGGAAGTCCACTCGCCAATCGCGTCACACGCAAGCCCATCGGCTTCAGCAACCGGGTGAGGTACGTCGCGGTGGCCTCCCCCTCCAGGTTCGGGTCGGTCGCCAGGATCACCTCGGTGACCACCCCGTCGGCGAGCCGGCTCATCAGCTCACGGATCCGAAGGTCGTCCGGGCCGACCCCCTCGATCGGCGAGATCGCCCCGCCCAGCACGTGGTAGCGGCCGCGGAACTCGCGGGTCCGCTCGATGGCCACCACGTCCTTGGACTCCTCCACCACGCAGATCACCGCCGGGTCCCGCCGCGGGTCGCGACAGATCCGGCAGGTCTGCTCCTCGGCGACGTTGCCGCACACCGAGCAGAACGTGACCCGCTCCTTGGCCTCGACCAGCACTTGGGCGAGGCGGCGTACGTCGACGGGGTCGGTGGCCAGGATGTGGAAGGCGATGCGCTGGGCGCTCTTCGGACCCACACCGGGCAGCCGGCCCAGCTCGTCGATCAGGTCCTGGACGACACCTTCGTACATGGCCGTTCCGTCAGAAGCCGGTGGGCAGGCCGGGCCCGCCCGGCGTACCCCCGCCCAGTCCACCGCCGCCGAGTCCGCCGGCCAGCGGACCGAGCTTCTGGGCGGCCAGCTGGTCGGCCTTGCCCTTGGCGTCCCGGTAGGCGGCCACGATCAGGTCCTCGAGGTCCTCGGTGTCATCGGGGTCGAAGGAGCCGCGCTTGATGGACACCCCGGTGAGCTCGCCGACCCCCGAGAGCGTGACCGTGACCAGCCCGTCACCGACGGTGCCCTCGACGCTCGCCGCGGCGAGCTCCTCCTGGGCGTTGACCATCTGCTGCTGCATCTGCTGGGCCTGCTGGAGCAGCGCGTTCATGTCCAGCCCGCCCTCGCCGAACGGGTTCGTCTCACTCATGGTTGCTTCTCTCGTCTCGGGGTCTCGAGCTCTGGCTCCGGGAGTCCGTCGCGCCGGAGGCACGGGTCAATCGTGCCTGATCTCCTCGATCACCCGCGCACCCAGTTCCCGGGCCAGCAGCTGCGCGCCGTCCAGCCCCGTGTCGTCGGCGTCCGGGTCGTCGCGGTCCACGTGCTCGTCGGAGTCCGCGGGCGCCCGGTCAGTCGCCGGGCCGGAGGCCCGGGTCTCGCGGATCGCGCCACGCGCGGTGGCGACCGCCGCCGGGTCGGCCCTCGAGGCCGGTGGCGCGGCGGGGGGCGGCTCAGGCGCCGGCGGCGGGGCGTCGTCCTCGGGGCGCACCGCGGGCCGGGTGGTGCGCATCGGCGGCTCGGTGCCGGGCTGCGCGGACGGGTCCACGATGGCCTCGATCCGCCAGTCGCGGCCGACCACGTCGATGGCCGCCTGGCGCAGGATCTCGTGGCTGCCGCCGCTGACGAAGGAGTCGCGGGCGCCCGCGTTCTTGAAGCCCAGCGTCAGCGTGTTGTCGTCGACCGAGACCACCTGGGCGTGCTGGCTCAGGTGGATCCAGGTGACCCGGCGCATGTGCTTGACCGCCTCAACGACGTCCGGCCACAGCCGGCGGAGCTCGACCAGGCCCAGCCCGGACCCGCCCAGAGCGGGCTCGGCCGGAGCGGGCTCGGCCGGAGCGGGCTCGGCCGCAGGCGCCCCGGCCGGCGCAGGCTGCACGGGTGGCTCCCGCTGCGGCGCAGGCGTGGGATCGGGCGGCCCCGGGGACGGCTCGACCGGCGGTGTCGGCGGCTCGGGAGCCGGCTTGGTGGGGCTCGGCGGCTGGGGGGCGGGTCGGGGCGGCGACGGCGTGCTCGCCTGCGGCGACCGGGAGGCGGCTCGCTGGGGCGGCCCGCCGGCGGCCGCCGAGGGGGTGCCCTCGATCGCCATCCGCTTCTCGATCCGGTCCAGCCGGGCCATCACCCCGTCGGTGCGGTCATCGGCGCCGGGCAGCAGCACCCGGGCGCAGATCAGCTCGAGCAGCAGCCGCGGTGCGGTGGCGCCCTTGAGGTCGGTCAGCCCGTCGGCCACCAGTTCGGCGGCCCGGGTCAGGTCCGCGCGGCCGAACCGGGCGGCCTGCGCGACCAGCCGCTCCGCCTGGTCCTCCGGGACGTCGATCAGCCCGCTGGCCGGAGCGTCCGGCACCGCCGAGATGATCACCAGGTCCCGGAGCCGGCGCAGCAGGTCCTCGGTGAACCGGCGCGGGTCCTGGCCGGTCTCGATCACCTTGTCCACCACCCCGAACACCGCGGAGCCGTCGCCGGCGGCGAACCCGTCCACCACCTCGTCGAGCAGGGTCTCCGGGGTGAAGCCGAGCAGCCCGGTGGCCAGCGCGTAGGTCACGCCGTCCGGACCGGCACCGCCGATCAGCTGGTCGAGCACCGACAGGGTGTCCCGGGCCGAGCCGCCACCGGCGCGCACCACGAGGGGCAGCGCGGCCGGCTCGATCGCCACGCCCTCGCGCTCGCAGATCTCGGACAGGTACGCCGACAGCACCTTCGGCGGGATCAGCCGGAACGGGTAGTGGTGGGTCCGCGACCTGATGGTGCCGATCACCTTCTCCGGCTCGGTGGTCGCGAACACGAACTTCAGGTGCGGCGGCGGCTCCTCGACCAGCTTGAGCAGGGCGTTGAAGCCCTGCGAGGAGACCATGTGCGCCTCGTCGATGATGTAGACCTTGTAGCGGCTGTTCACCGGCGCGAAGAACGCCCGCTCACGCAGGTCCCGTGCGTCGTCGACGCCGCCGTGGCTGGCCGCGTCGATCTCGATCACGTCGATCGAGCCGGGGCCGCCGCGGGCCAGATCCTGGCAGGACTGACACTCGCCGCACGGCTCGTCGGTGGGACCCTGCTCGCAGTTCAGGGCCCGGGCCAGGATCCGGGCGCTGGTGGTCTTGCCGCAGCCGCGCGGGCCGGAGAACAGGTACGCGTGGTGGACCCGGTTGTTCTTCAGCGCGGCACGCAACGGCGTGGTGACGTGCTCCTGGCCGATGACCTCGGCGAACGTCTCCGGCCGGTACCGGCGATAGAGGGCAAGGGGTGCATCCACGCCTTGAACCCTAACCAGCGGGGCCGACACTGGGTAGCACGGTTCCGCAGCAGGCGGGGACGACAGCCTCCGGAGACGACAAGGCCCCCCGCGCACCCGGCAGAGCTCACTGACCCTTGCTGCCTTCCGGCCCTGGGGGAGTTGGGCGAGATGCCGCCGCACGGGGGGTTGCTGCGCAGTCTAGGTCAGCGCGCGCGTCGTACCCAAAATCCGGTGCGACGGGCCGGGCGGCGCTCCCGTCATCACAACGGGCGATTTCGACGGCAATTTCTGTAAGGCCGCCCGGGACCGGTACTCTCTCCGGCGGAGGATTCGCCTAGTGGCCTATGGCGCTCGCTTGGAAAGCGGGTTGGGTTAACAGCCCTCGCGGGTTCGAATCCCGCATCCTCCGCCATGTGGACGCCGAGCAGTGCCGATAGTCTGGCGAGGTGATCTTCAAGCGCGTCGGAGAGGGACGCCCGTACCCGGACCACGGGCTGAGCCCGCGGCAATGGGCCGACGTTCCTCCCCGCCAGGTGCGGCTCGACGAGCTGGTCACCACGAAGGACACCCTCCAGCTGGCCGCGCTGCTCGACGAGGACTCGACGTTCTTCGGGGACCTGTTCGCGCACGTCGTGGACTGGCGCGGTGACCTCTACCTCGAGGACGGTCTGCACCGTGCCCTGCGGGCCGCGCTCCAGCAGCGTCAGGTGCTGCACGCCCGGGTGCACGTGGTGGGAGACTGACGCATGCGCGCCCGCCACCTCACCACCGGGATCACGCTCGTCGTGCTGTGCGGGTTGCTGGTGGCAGCCGGTGTGATCGGCTTCAAGTGGCTGTTCGCCAAGGCGCCGTCGCCGACTCAGCTGGTGGCCACTCCCCCGGCGCCGAGCTGCACCGCAAAGCCGCTCCACCGCGGCAGCCGGATCAAGTCCACCCAGGTCGAGGTCAGTGTCTTCAACGCCGGCACCCAGTCCGGCCTGGCCGACGCGACGTTGTCCGCGCTGACCGACCGCGGCTTCCATGCCGGTGAGGTGGGCAACGCGCCCAGCGACGTGAATGTCCGCCGCGCCGAGGTCTGGACCGACGTACGCCATGACCCGGCGGCCCGGCTGGTCGCCCGCCAGCTCGGCCACCACGTCCAGATCCATGTCACCAAGAAGAGCCTGGGTCGCGGCGTGGACGTGATCGTGGGCAACCGGTTCCACGGGCTGGTCCACGCGCCGCGATCGGTCAGGGTGCACCACTCCGTGCAGGTCTGCGCTCCCTCCGGCGGCGCCAGCACGGCGGGCTAGCGTCCCTCGGCCACCGTGGTGCCGTGCCACCGGGCCAGCCGGCCGCCGTGGGACACCGCTTGCAGCCGCCGCTCGGTCTCGTCGCGCACCCGGCGGGCCGCCACCACGAGCAGGTCGTCACCTCGCCGCAGCACCATGCGCGGGTCCGGCACCAGTGTCTGCCCTTCGCGTACGACGAGGGAGACGGCCGCCCCAGCCGGGAGCCGGAGCTCCCCCACCTCCACCCCGTGCAGCCGGGACCGGCCCGTGACACTGACCTGGAGCAGATCCGCTGCGACCCGGTCCAGCGGCGCGGACTCGACCTCGAGGTCCCGCGGCTCGTCGGGGATCGCGACGCCCAGCGCCCGGGCCACCCACGGCATGGTCGGCCCGGTGAGCAGGGTGTAGAGCACGACAAGCACGAACACCACGTTGAAGAGCTCGCCGGCGTGCGAGACCCCCTCGACCAGCGGGATGGTGGCCAGCACGACCGGCACCGCGCCGCGCAGCCCGGCCCAGGACAAGAACACCTGGTCCCGCCAGGGCACTCGGTAGGCCGCCGCGCTAGCCAGCACCGACAGCGGCCGGGCCACGAAGGTGAGGATCAGCCCGGCGAGCACGGCGGTCACCACCGCGGTCACCGAGATGCGCGCGGGCGAGACAAGCAGCCCCAGCATCACGAACAGCCCGATCTGGGCGAGCCAGGCCACGCCCTCGGAGAACGACCGGGTCGCCTGCCGGTGCGGCAGCTCGCTGTTCCCGAGCACCAGCGCGGAGACGTACACCGCGGCGAATCCCGACGCGTGCAACGCCGACGTGCCTGCGAAGGCGAGCACGGCCAGCGACAGGACCGCCAGCGGGTACAGGCCAGACGCCGGCAGCGCCACCCGCCGCAGCAGCCAGCTGCCCCCGAAGCCGATCGCGAGGCCGATCATCACGCCGAGCGCGAGCTCGTAGAGGATCACTCCCGTGAAGCCGGCCACCCCGTGCTCCAGCGCGCTACCGGAGCTGACCAGGGTCACCAGCACCACGGTCGGTGCGTCGTTCAGCCCGGACTCGGCCTCCAGCACCCCGGTCAGCCTGCGCGGGATCGGCACCCGGCGCAGCACCGAGAACACCGCCGCCGCGTCGGTGGGTGAGGTGACCGCCCCGAGCAGCACCGACAGGCGCCAGTCCAGGCCGAGCAGGTAGTGCGCCCCGATCGCCACCACGGCGACGCTGACGGCCACCCCCACGGTGGCCAGGACGATGCCCAGGCCCATCGCGGGGCGGAGCTCTTGCCAGTTGGTGGTCAGACCGCCCTCGGCCAGGATCAGCACCAGCGCGAAGAACCCGAGCGCGCGGGCGATCCCCGGGTCCTCGAAGCGGATTCCGACCACGGCGTCGCCGAGCAGCACGCCCATCAGCAGGTACACCAGCAGGCTCGGCAGCCCGGCCCGCACCGAGAGCCGGACCGCCAGGATGGCGGCCAGCGTCACGGCGGCGCCGACCAGCAGCATGATCTCGAACTGCTGCGGGTCCACGCTCACGGGTCACCTCAGGCATCGGCGGGCGGTGGCCCTCATGGTAGGGGACCCACCCCGTCCGCCCCGGTGGGTTCGCGGGCGGCCCCTGCTCGACGGGCCCAGTGTCTGGCCGGCTGCGCCGCTGCCCAGGTCGCGTCACAGAATGGAGTGCGTGGTACCTCCCCGCGGCGTGTCGGGGTACCACACGCTCCATTTTGTAGGCCACGGACGCGGCCTCCCGCGACCGCTGGCCACCTTGTTTGATCAGGCGGGGCCGCGATCGGTCAGCCTCTCGGCCGCGGCCGACTCAGCTGAGTCGGCCGCGCTCGGCGCGTAGTTCTGCCTCGACCTGAGGCCGCTCGCGCTCCCAACGCTCGTTCTCGGCGCGTACGGCGTCCCGCTCGTCGAGCAGCTCGTCCAGGGTGGGCCCGAGGTCCCATCCCGGGGGCTGGATGATCGTCCACGGCCGCTGCCCGGGGGGCAGCCACTTGGCGAGCTCACGGGCGCCCCGCATCCGTGCCACCACCTTCGCCCGGTCCGGAATGTCAGGACCGGTAACCCGGAACATCTCCAGCAGGTGGCGCCGAAACTGAGCGGCCCGGTCCTCGTCCTGGCTGTGCCGCCGGGCACCCCGATGATCGGCCCCGTCGAACTCTCCGACCACTCCCGCCTCCGGGTCGAGCAGGTCCGCGATCCCCAGCAGCCTCCCGGACAGGTCCCACACGTGCTGGTTCACCAGGGGCCGGGGCAGCCCGGCGTCGAGCTCCCAGGTGTTTCGCATCCGGACCTCGTTGGGTGAGCGGCTGTGCTCGTTGGCCAGGTCCAGGGCGCCCCGCGTCTTGTCGACCCCTTCCCAGCCGTCCTTGTCCGCGACGTACGCCCGTACCCGCCGGACCGAGGTCAGCTCCGCGGCCATCATCATGTCCAGCGCGACCGTCGCCTCCCGCACGTCCGGCGCGGTGCGCATCGCATCGAACGCGGCCCGCTCCGGGATCGTGCACCGCACAGCCTGACGGATCACCACCTCCGACGCGGGCAGGGCCGAGCGCAGGAACCGCACCTCGACCCGGTCTGTTGGCCGCCGCCAGGGCGGGACTGCCAGGAGCACCGGAAGCTCGGTCCGCCCGTCGGGCAGAAGTCCGTCCAGGAAGGTCGCGCCGTGCAGCCGCGCGCTCGCCCATCCGGTCACCGCGCCGTCGGGTGGCAGCAGCACCGGGGCCTCGAGCACCCGCTGCTCGGGGCATTCCAGGACGCCGTACGACGGGACGTACCAGCCGGTCGTAGTCCTGCGCCACAGGCGCCCCCTGGCTTGGGTCGGAGTCGGGCCGGTCACCCCGGCGGGGTCCCTCCGCACGGGCCTGACCAGCCCCGACGGAGGGCCGCAGATCGGGTCCCACTTGTGCCTGTACTTGGCCATAGTTCGACCCTGCCGGGGATCCAGGGCCCACGGACCGTTGTCCACAGGGCAATTGGCTCGTCGCCAGCGCGCGGTCCAGCCCCGATCCGGCGCTTCCGGCACTCGTGGTCGCGGAGTTGCGAGGTCAAAATGGAGTGCGTGGTACCTCCCCGCGGCGTGTCGGGGTACCACGCGCTCCATTTTGTAAGCCACGGAGATTCCCCGCAGTACCCGCGCACGCGACGAGGGCCCCGCCGCAACGACGGGACCCTCGTGACAGCCGGACGGTCAGCGCTGGGTGAGGTTGACGACCTCCTGCCACCTCTGGCCACCCACCGGCAGGATGTCGTGGTGCAGCCAGTCGCGGCAGTGGCCGATCACCCGCTCGAGCAGGTCGACCAGGATGTCGTCGGAGTCCTCCAGGCCCGACTCGCAGATGCCGGCGACCGCGCAGTGGATGATCGCCGGGGCGCTTCGCTTGCCGAAGCTGTCGCTGCGGCCCCAGCCCATGCCGGCGAACGTGCGCGCCCACTCACGGGCCCGGGGGGCCTCGGCGAGGGCGGCCATCGTCCGGTCGGAGATGTAGTGCCGAGGGCGCCCCTCGAGGTGGTTGAGCACCCGCTCGCAGCGCAGCAGTCCGACGGCCGCGACGCCCTGCCGCTCCGCGGACACGATCGGCAGCGCCGTGAGCGCAACCTCGCGGGCGATCCAGGCGTCCACCCGCGCATCGCCGCCACGCAGCCCGATCACGTCAGGGATCATCGGGGCGAGTCTCGTGCGGGCGTCGTCATCGACGTGGTCGTTGACGTCGCGGGCGAGAGACGCGAGCAGCGGATGGGTGCACTTCGGGTGGTCGGACCATCTCTCCCCGGCGAGGTACGACGCCAGCTCCATGAAGCAGGCGCCCTTGCGGGGGTTCCGGTGCTTGCCCCGTGACAGGACGGGCATCGAGTCAGGTGTACGGCTGTGGGTCATGTGACCAGCTCCCCGGAAGCCGACTATGTGTGTGTTGGCTCACACGCAGGTTGGGTTCCAGTCTGCGCCGGAACGCGCGGCGCCACAAGGGGCGAGAACGGCGTCGGCTACATTTGGCCCTCGTCGTCAGCCCAGGAGCAAGCCCCGCCGCGAGCCAGGAACAAGCGCAGCCGTGGGCCGGGAGCAAGCCGAGCAGCACGTGCAGAAAGCAGCCGATCCAGAGGTGTCCATGAGCCAACGACCGTCCTCGCCGGACCGAGCGCTCCGGCTCCGAGCCGCGCTCGGCGCGGGCCGGGTGGCCTCCGCGCTGTCCCGCCGGACCGGCCGCGGCTCGGGCGGCGTGATCGGCGGCCGGGTGGTGCTCAAGGTGCACCCGGACACACCGCGACTGCTCGCGCAGGGCCGCCGCATCCACCTGATCAGCGGCACCAACGGCAAGACCACCACCAGCGCGATGCTGACCGCCGCCCTCGGCACGCTGGGGCCGGTGGCCAGCAACGCCGATGGGGCGAACACCCCGCCCGGGTTCGTGGCCGCGCTGGCCGACCCGGCCGAGCAGGTGGTGCTGGAGACCGACGAGGGCTGGCTGCCCTGGACGGTGCGCAACACGCACCCGGCCTCGGCGCTGCTGCTCAACCTGTCCCGCGACCAGCTCACCCGCCACCACGAGGTCGGCAAGATCGCGGTGTCCTGGCGCGGTGCGCTGGCCGAGGTGCCGACCGCGATCGGCAATGCCGACGACCCGGACGTGGTCTGGGCGGCGATGGCCTCGCCGGAGCAGGTCTGGGTGGCGGCCGGCCAGTGGTGGACCCAGGACTCGGTGGCCTGTCCCCGGTGCGGGAGCCGCTGCCACCGCGACGGGGTGTCGTGGAAGTGCGGCGGCTGCGGACTGTCCCGGCCGGAGCCGGACTGGTGGGTCGAGGGCGACGACCTGGTCTCCTCCGACGTACGCCTTCGGTTGGACCTGCCGCTGCCCGGCCGGTTCAACAAGGCCAACGCCGCCATGGTGGTGGCCGCGGCAGTGCACGACGGTGCCGACCCGGAGAAGGCGCTTGCGGCGGTACGGGAGGTGCGCACGGTGGCCGGCCGGTACGCCGTGCAGGAGTACGCCGACCACCGGATCCGGCTGCTGCTGGCCAAGAACCCGGCCGGCTGGCTGGAGACCATCCAGCTGATCAGCCAGGGCGACGCCCCGCTGGTGCTCGCGTTCAACTCCCAGGGCGTGGACGGCCGGGACCCGTCCTGGCTGTACGACGTGTCCTTCCGCAGCCTCGCGGGTCGCCGGATCGTGGTGATCGGCGAGCGGTCCGCGGACATGGGAGTCCGGCTGAAGATGGACGGGCTGGAGTACGTCGACGCGGGCCGGCGGGTCCGTGATGCCCTCGACCTGCTGCCCCCGGGACAGGTGGACGTGCTGGCCAACTACACCGCCTTCCAGGACGCACGACGGGAGCTGGCGCATGCCGCGGGACAGTGAGCTGGCCGTCGTGCTCGTCTACCCGGACCTGCTGGGCACCTACGGCGACCGGGGCAACGCGTTGGCGCTGGCCTACCGGGCGCAGGCCCGGGACCTGCCGGTCCGGCTGATCGAGGTGGCGCCGGACGAGACAGCGCCGGAGTCGGCCGACCTGTACCTCGTCGGCGGCGGCGAGGACGTCTCGCAGGCGCTGGCCTGGGAGACGCTGAAGGCGGAAAAGAACATCATCGCCGCGCTGCAGGGCGGCGCGAGCTGCCTCGCGGTGTGCGCCGGGTTCCAGCTGCTGTCGCGGGAGTTTCGGGACCGGGACGGGAACATGGTCGCCGGCCTCGGGCTGCTCGACGTGGTCTGCGCGCGGATCCCCGACCGCCGGGCGGTCGGCGAGGTGGTCGCCGAGCCGGTCGGCATCCCGGGGCTGCCGACGCTGAGCGGCTACGAGAACCACCAGGGCAACGCGGTGCTCGGGCCGGACGCCCGGCCGCTCGGCCGGGTGACAGCCGGGCTGGGCAACGGCGACGCCCAGACCGAGGGCGCGGTGCAGGGAAACGTGGTCGCCACCTACCTGCACGGTCCGGTGCTGGTCCGCAACCCGGCGCTCGCCGACCACCTGCTCGAGCGGGTGGCCGGGCCGCTGGACCCGCTCCACGACGAGGCGGTGGAGCAGCTGCGCCGGGAGCGGATCGGGGCGGCGCTCCGCGAGGACACAAGGCAAAATTCGGGCATTTTGCACAAACTTCGCGCGTTTGGGGGCAGAATGGCGAAAGCCAGGGGGGCCTAGCAAGGCCGAACAACAACTTCATCGTGGGGGGAATCCACTGTGACCAATCTTGCCGTTTCCGATACCGAGCCTGTTCTCTGCCCGTCGTGGTGCGTCAACGACCGGGGCGGCGATCACGCGCACGTCAGCCGGGAGCTGCACGTCGATGGCCTGGGCCGGCCGCTGTCGGCGAAGCTGATCCAGCCGGACGCCGACGGCGCGCCGCGGATGCTCGTCAACGGGCACGTGGCTCGGCTCGACCAGGCCGAGGCGTTCGCCTACGCCCTGCTGCGGCTGGGCGCCGAGGCGACCATGGCCGAGCCGGGGCTCGGCTTCGTCGAGGCACTCGCCGACCGCTCCGAGATCACGCTCGAGGAGCTCGCGCTCGCCTCCGGCGTCCAGCTGGACCGGCTGCGCACCCAGCGCAAGGGCGAGCAGGAGCTCACCGTGCACGAGTTCGACCAGGTGGCGCTCGCCGCGGCGCAGCTGTCGGTCTCAGCCGGCTGACCTCGGCAGGCGGGCTCAGGCCTCGGGGCGGACCAGCACCTCGAAGCTGCGCCCGTCCGTGGGCGCGTCGAACCGGCCGACCCGCTCGAAGCCGAGCGACTCCACCACCCGCAGCGCGCGGGCGTTGAAGGTGGCCACGGTCATCCGGAACGCCCGGGGCGCGAACCGCTCGCGGCCGAAGGCCAGGCCGGTCTCGATGGCCCGCCGGCCGAGGCCGTGCCCCGTCAGCTCCGGACGCAGACCGCCGCCGGTGTCGAGCGCTGAGTCGTCGTACTCCCACCCCGGGACCCGCCCGTCGGGCCCGTACGACCGGAAGCCGACCAGCCGGTCGCCCTCGAGCAGGGCGTGCATGCCGGTCTCCGGGCCGAGCAAGGTGTCGGCGTCGGCGCCGGTCATGTCGTAGCAGTCGTACGGCGCGGGGTAGGCCCACGTGCACACGTCCAGGGCGTGCTCTCGGGTCAGCGCGGCAATATGCACCCGAGCAGTCAACCAGAGCTGGAGACCTCGGCCTCCTCCTCCGAGGACTCCGACTCCCCCCCGGTGGGTGCGGAGGCGGACTCCGGCTGGTTGGCCAGGATCACGATGCCGAGGATCATCAACAGCACCATGAGCACCTCGATCGCGATCGCCCACGGCGCCGCGTTCAGCGTCTCGCCCAGCCACAGCAGGCCGATCGCGATGGCCACGAGCGGGTCGCCGAGGATGATCACCGCGACCGGCGCCGCGAGCGCACCGGGCTTGAGGGCGTTCTGGGCGAGCATCACGCCGGTGATGCCGGTGACGATGGCGGCGTAGAGCTCCCAGCCGGTCAGCGGCCCGAGGATGCCTTCGTGCTCGAGCTGCATGGTGACCACCTTGGTCAGGCCGGCCGTCACGCCGTACACCGTGCCCGCGCCGGCGGCGAACGCGACCGCGCGAAGGTTGCCGCGGGTGACCGCGGCCGCACCGAGGCTGCAGGCCAGGATCACGGCGACCGCAATACCGAGGTACATCGCCTCCCACGTCGAGATGGTCGAGCCGCCACCCGAGGGCTGCCCGACGCCGATGAACACACTGATCGCGAACACGCACAGCAACGACCCCGACACCCCGAGCCGGCCGGGCCAGCGGCGCGCAGACCAGGCCCGCAGCGCCACGGTGATGGGCAGAGACAGCACCAGCATCGGCTCCACGAACAGCAGCGTGCCGAAGGCGAGGGCGACCGCCTGGAGGACGAAGGCCAGGGCGTCGAACCCTTGTCCGGCCAGCCACCGCGGGTGTTGCAGCAGCACCGGTATCTGCTTCAAGCCGATGTCGTCGGACTCCAGCTCCTTGTCCGCGCCCTGCATGAGGTAGGCCGCCATGCTGTTGCTGAACGCCGCAGCCAGGGCAGCGATGATCGAGATGACGACCATGGCCGCCACCTCCTTCCCGCCCGCCCCTGTCCGATCTGTCAGGACAGGTGTTCCCGTTCGCGCGGCACTTACGCCTATGTCCCAGGGAGCCAGGACCCGGCCTGGCTGAAAGACGTGATCACGCCAACCATCCCGCCGCACCCCGATAGCTCGGTTGGCCCGGCCGGCCGCCGCGAGCCATAGCGATTCAGCAGCAGCCTGCTCGATGCGGCCGCAGTGTCTGCCACGGGCTGAAAGTTCGCCAGACGACACCGTATTTCCTCCGTGTTTCACAGCGTCCGCAGGTTCCGGTGGCGTGGGAGCGCCCGCGCGTCGCCACCCCCATCGGGTGGCGTGCGCATCGCCTGGATAGCTCAGTTGGTCGATTGCGGCAGCTCTTCCCGGCTCGTTTGACTTGTGGGCGTGGGGGTGTCTCAGGGCCCAAGGAGCCTGAATGCCGTCTCGCCGCACCCGCGCGACGATCGATGTCCGGTGCCTGGCTGCAGGGCGCCAGTGCAGGTAGGTGTCCGAACCGCACCCGCCTCCGGACCGCTCGACTGGCTGAGACGGAGCTGCGTCGCGAAGCATGGGGAGAAACTGCTATGGACCACAAGATGGCGCGTGATGACAACTCCCGTCTCGCCGCACAGCTGAGTGAGACGTCCATTCCGTGGAGCTCGGCGGGGGCGCCGCTGGCCGGGGGTCGAACACCAGCGACCGAGCCGATCTCGAGCAGGCGCCTGCTCGTCGCGAAGGGCTCCTACACCACACGGCATCTCGTCAGGGCCATCCGGTCCGAACCGACGGACTTCGATCTGGTCAGGGCGCCGGGTCTTCGCGCGCGGAGCGGCGACGTGACCCTGGCCAGGGTCGTGGAGATCGGCCAGCACGCTGCCATCGAGGGCCCGGACAGCCGCCGCGCCCTGATGTTCCCGGGAGACGAGATCCTGGTCGCGTACGGGAACCGCTACGCGCCCGACCAGTTCGAGGCGGAGGTGCCGCAGGACCTGGGTCTGACCCATCTCGTGGCCGCGGGTGGCGTCGCCGGCCAGATGCTGACCCGCCACAGCAAGATGGCGCACCCCACGGTCATCGAACCGCTGGGACTGCTCTCGCGGGCGGGGACGGTCGTCAACTTGGCGTCCTACGCCCCTCACCGGCTCCGGAGGGGAACCCTGGTCCCGGCCGCGTCAAGCCCTCCTGTGGTCTCGGTGATCGGCACGTCCATGGACTCGGGGAAGACCACGGCGGCCGGAGCGCTGATCCGCGGTCTGACCGCGGCGGGGTTGCACGTCTCGGCGGGGAAGATCACCGGCACCGGCGCGGGCCGGGATGCCTGGCTGTTCGCCGACTCCGGGGCCGTGGCTGTCCTCGACTTCACCGACTTCGGTCACCCGTCGACCTACCAGCTGTCCTTCGATGAGCTGCGCGCGCTGTTCATCGGGATTGTGGGCGCTCTTGGGCAGACACACCCGGACGTGATCATTCTCGAGGTCGCGGATGGGGTGCTTCAGGCTGAGACAGCCAGACTGCTGGCCGATCCGCTCTTCGGGGACCTCGTGCAGGCGGTGGTCTTCACGGCGGTCGACGCGGTCGGCGCCTTCGCGGGCGTACGGCTCCTCGCCGACCTGGGCATCCGGGTCGCGGCGGTGTCGGGCGTGGTGACGTCGTCCCCGCTGGCGTCCAGAGAAGCGCAGACGGCGGCTAGCACCCCGGTAGTCGTCACCTACGAGCTGTCCGAGGCGGACGTAGTCACGCGTGTGCTGTCGCCGTACCTTGGCCACCTCCTGAGCCGGGACCCCACCCTGGTGGCCCCCTGACCGATGGCACGCAGAACGCACACCAGGAACCACCGCACACCTCCGGCCCTGCCTCCCCTGTTCCAGGGGCGCGGCCGCCGATGGTTGACCGCGCTGGTCGCGACCGGCCTGGCCCAGGCCCTGATCGGCGGCGCAAGCGCCTTCGCGCTCAGACGAGCCTTTCATTCGTCGTCGACGGGGGCGACCGTCGCGGCTATCAGCCTGCTCGTCGTCGCCGCGTGCGCACTCGGCTCGCTCCGGCTGGCCGAGCGGGTGCTCGCCGAGAGGATGAGCCAGAACTATGTGCACCAGGTCCGGACGGCGTTGCTGCGGGCGAGCATCCAGAACTCCGGAGGCCGTTCGCTGGGTGTCACCGTGGCGCGGACCA
>DASTWW010000268.1:0-4117 GCA_035765755.1 Nocardioidaceae bacterium | reverse complement strand
CTTGCCGCCCCGGTCCACGTCGACGACCGGGGTGCCGTCGAAGGGCCGCTCGTGCGGCTCGGTGCGCTTGCCCGCGGTGAACACCGGCGGGTGCTCGAGGAACAGCACCTTCTCCGGACCGCCGTTGACGACCTGCTCGTGTACCTCGCGCTGCAGATCCCAGGCCGTGGTGTACTCCACCGCCGCCTCGGCGTACCCCACGGTCTCGAAGATCAGCTCCCTCACCGTTCCAACCTAACCCACCGTCGAACCGGCGCTCGCGCCGTGTCGAGCCGGCGCTCGCGCTGTGTTGAGCCGGCGCTCGCGCTGTGTTGAGCCGGCGCTCGCGCTGCGGCCTGTGGACAACGCCGACGGGAGTCGACCCGGGTGCGCCAGAGTGTGGCCATGAAGGGCGCAGCGGTCTGGATCCTCGTCGTACTCCTGCTCGCCGGCTGCGCGTCGTACGACGGGGGCACCGGCCTGCATGCCGGGGGACGCACCCGCGTCCTGGCCCCGGGGACCGTCGTGGCCGCGGCGGATCCGCTTCGGCCGGACCCGGCGGATCCGCCGGGCGCCTCGGCTGACGGAACGCAGCCCGCGGACCCGCTCCCCGCCGCGGCGCTGCTCCATGCGTGGGACCGCCGGCGCGCACTCGCCTGGGCGAGGGGGGATGTGCAGGCGCTCGCCGACTTGTACACCGCCGGCTCGGCGGCTGGCCGCGCCGACGTGGCGCTGCTGAAGGCGTACCTGCACCGGGGCCTGCGGGTCACCGGCCTGCGGATGCAGGTGTTCGCGGTCCGGGTGCTGCACCACGGACACGGCCGGTGGCGGCTGCGGGTGACCGACCGGCTGGCCCGCGCGGTCGCCGTGGGAGCCGGGGGCGCGGTGCGGCTGCCCCGGGACAGCGCCGCGACCCGGGTGATCAGCCTGCTGCGCGGACCCGACGGCCGGTGGCGGGTGTCCGCCGTGCGCCCGGTCCGACGCTGAGCTCAGCCGAGCGCGGCCGCCAGCCGGTCGTGCACGGTGGGGTGGTCGAACTCGAATCCGGCAGCCAGAAGCCGGCCCGGCTCCACCCGGGCGGAGCTGAGCAGCTCGCTGGAGATGTCCGGCAGCGCGGTGCGGATCGGCCAGTCCGGCACCCGGAGCACCGCCGGGCGGTGCAGGATCCGCGCCAGCTCGCGGCCGAACTCGGCGTTCGTGGTCGGGTGGGGGCCGCTCACGTTGACCGGCCCGGCGCAGTCGTCCTGGGAGGCCAGGAAGATCACCGCGCGCACCCAGTCCTGGATGGAGATCGTCGAGAAGTACTGATCCCCGGAGCCCAACGGACCGCCCGCCCCCGCGAGAAACACCAGCCGCAGCGGCTTCATCGCGCCGCCGCGTTTATCGAGCACGACGCCGGAGCGGAGTACGACGACGCGAGCCCCCGCCTCGGCGGCAGGCCGGGTCGCCTCTTCCCACTGGCGCGTGACCCCGCCCATGAAGGTCGGCGCGTCGGTGTCCGACTCCTCGGTCAGCACGGTGTCACCACGGTCGCCGTACCCCGCGATCCCGTTCTGGGCCAGAAACACGGGCCTGCGCGGTGACGCCGCGACCGCCTCCGCCAGCGTGCGGGTGGTGCGCACCCGGCTGTGGGTGAACGTCTTCTTGTACGCCTCGGTCCACGGCCAGTGCGTAAGCGGAGCGCCGGACAGGCAGACCACCACGTCGGCGGAGTCGATGACCGCCTGGTCGAGGCGCCCGGCGTACGGGTCCCAGTGCGACTCGCTCGCCGTCTCCGGGTCACCACGGACGAGGCGTACGACGTCGTGGCCGTCGCGCGCGAGCCGGTCGCGAAGGGCGGTGCCGAGCAAGCCGGACGCACCGGCGATCACGAAGCGCATGCCGCCACTTTGCCATCCCGCTCAGCGACAAGCGGTTCGGTCCCGGCCGGCCCGGCCTGGGGAGATCAGTTCCAACCCGTCGTACGACGGACGGCGGAGGCGCCGTACCCCCATGGAAAGGGGAAGCCCCCCACGGTGAATTCACCATGGGGGGCCTCCCCTTACCAGGAGACCCTGGTAAAGGCCACGCGACGGGCGCTGCGCGAGCGCCGGTTCGACACTGCGCGAGCGCCGGTTCAACGCTGCGCGAGCGCCGGTTCAACATCAAGACGTCAGACCTCGAACTGGCCGGCCTCCAGGCGCTGCTTCACGTCACCGAGGAACCGGGCGGCGTCCGCGCCGTCCACGATCCGGTGGTCGTAGGTCAGCGCGAGGTAGACCATGTTCCGCACCGCGATGGTCTCGCCGAGGTTCGCGTCGTCGATGACCACCGCACGCTTCACCACCGACCCGGTGCCCAGGATGGCTACCTGCGGCTGGTTGATGATCGGGGTGTCGAACAGCGCGCCCCGGCTGCCGGTGTTGGTCAGCGTGAAGGTGCCACCGGCGAGCTCGTCGGGGCCGATCTTGTTGTTGCGGGTGCGGTCGGCGATGTCGGCGATCTTGCGGGCCAGGCCGGCCACGGACAGGTCGCCGGCGTCCTTGATCACCGGGGTGAGCAGCCCCTTCTCGGTGTCCACGGCCACCGAGAGGTTCTCGTGGTCGTAGTAGGTGATCTCGCCCTTCTCGGTGTCGATCGAGGCGTTGAGCGTCGGGTGCGCCTTGAGGGCGTCGATCGCCGCCTTGGCGAAGAACGGCAGGAAGGACAGCTTCACGCCCTCACGCTCGAGGAACTCCGCCTTGACCGAGTCGCGCAGCCGGGCGATCGCGGTGACGTCGACCTCGACCACGGTGGTCAGCTGCGCGGAGACCTGCAGCGACTCCACCATGCGGGTGGCGATCACCTTGCGCAGCCGGCTCATCTTCTCGGTCTTGCCGCGCAGCGGGCTCGGGGCCCCGCTGGGGGCGGCCTGCGCCGCCGGCTGCTGCTCCGCAGCCGCTGCGGGCTGCTGGGCGGCCTGCTGCTGGGACTTGGCGGCGTCCAGCACGTCCTGCTTGCGGATCCGACCACCGACGCCGGTGCCGTTGACCTGGGACAGGTCGACGCCGTGCTCCGCGGCCATCTTGCGCACCAGCGGGGTGACGTACGGACCGGAGGCCTCGCCGTTGCCGCCCTGCTGCTGGGTCGGGGTCGCCTGCGGCGCCTGGGTGGGCTGGGACTGCTGCGCGGCCGGCTGCTGCGGAGCGGTCGGCTGCGCAGCAGGCTGGGCCGCCTGCTGCGGCGCCTGCTGCGGAGCCGGGGCGGCCTGCTGGGGCGCCTGCTGCGGCGCGGCCTGGCCGGCGGGAGCGGGCGCCGGGGTCGGCGCGGACGGGCTCGGCTGCTGGCTCGCGGCCTGCGGCGCACCGTCGCCGGTGGCCTCGTCCTGCGCGGACGCCTCCACCGACTCCACGTCGCCCCCACTCGAGGGGGCGGTGGCGGCCTCGCTGGGCTGCCCGGAGCCGACGACCGCCAGCTCCGCACCGACCTCGACGGTCTCGTCCTCGGCGACCTTGATCTCCAGCACGGTGCCGGCGACGGGGGAGGGGATCTCGGTGTCGACCTTGTCGGTGGAGACCTCGAGCAGCGGCTCGTCGACGGCTACCTCGTCGCCGACCTGCTTCAGCCAGCGGGTCACGGTGCCCTCGGTGACCGACTCGCCGAGCGCGGGCAGGGTCACCGGGGTGCCGGACCCACCACCGGAGGCGCCGCCACCGGAGGACGACTGCCCGGAACTCTGCTCAGCCTGCGGCGCCGGCTGCGGCTCGGCCTGCTGCTGGGTGTCCTGCTGCGGAGCTTCCTGTTGCGGAGCTTCCTGCTGCGGAGCTTCCTGCTGCGGGGCCTGGGCCTGCTCCTCCTGCCGCGCGCCACCGTCCTGGCCGCCCTGACCGGCGGACTCGCCCTCGTCGCCGATCACGGCCAGCTCGGCGCCGACCTCGACGGTCTCGTCCTCGCTGGCCTTGATCTCCAGCAGCGTGCCGGCCACGGGGGAGGGGATCTCGGTGTCGACCTTGTCGGTGGAGACCTCCAGCAGCGGCTCGTCGACGGCTACCTGGTCGCCGGGCTGCTTGAGCCACCGGGTGACGGTGCCTTCGGTGACCGACTCACCGAGTGCGGGAAGGGTGACTGAGGTAGCCATGTGCGTTCCTTCGCTCCTTTGCGTTCTGCCGCTGGTTCACCG
>DASTWW010000267.1:0-10228 GCA_035765755.1 Nocardioidaceae bacterium | reverse complement strand
CGACGCGCACGGCGCCGCCGGTCGCGTCGTACAGCCGGGCCACCAGGTGCGTGATGGTGGTCTTGCCGGCACCGGACGGGCCGACCAGGGCGACCATCTGGCCGGGCTCGGCGGTGAACGAGATGTCCTTGAGCACCATGCCGCTGTCGTGGCTGTCCAGGGTGGCCACCCGCTCCAGGCTGGCCAGCGACACCTCGTCGGCGCGTGGGTAGCGGAACGCCACGTGCTCGAACTCCACCCGCGCCGCGGTCTTCGGGAGTACGACGGGGTCGGAGGTCTCCTGGATCATCGACGGGAGGTCGAGCACCTCGAAGACCCGCTCGAAGCTGACCAGGGCGGTCATCACGTCCACCCGCACGTTCGACAGGCCCTGCAACGGTCCGAGCAGCCGCAGCAGCAGCGTGGACAGCGCTACCAGGGTCCCGATGGACAGCACCTGGTGGATGACCAGGTTGCCGCCCACGCCGTACAGCAGCGCGGTCGCCAGCGACGGGATCAGCAGCAGGGTGGCCGCGAACACCCGGGTGACCACCGCGATCCGCACGCCGAGATCGCGGACAACCTCTGCCCGGTCGGCGAAGCCGCGGTCCTCCTCGTCGCGCCGGCCGAACAGCTTCAGGAGCATGGCGCCCGCGACGTTGAACCGCTCGGTCATGTTGTTGCCGAGGTCTGCGTTGCCGTTCATCTGGTCGCGGGTGAGGCCGGCGAGCCGCGTGCCGACCCACCGGGACGCGAGCAGCAGGAACGGGAAGAGCAGCAGGCACAGCAGGGTGATCTGCCAGCTCAACGTGACCATGGTGACGCCCACCGCGATCACGCTGACCACGTTGGCGACCGCACTGGACATCGTCGAGGTGAAGGCGCGCTGCGCGCCGATCACGTCGTTGTTCAGCCGGGACACCAGCGCGCCGGTCTGGGTGCGGGTGAAGAAAGCGAGCGACATCCGCTGGACGTGCGCGAACACGTCTGTGCGCAGGTCGTAGATGAGGCCTTCGCCGATGCGCGCGGACAGGTATCCCTCGGCCAGGCTGAGGCCGGCGTCGACCACCGCGACACCGGCGACCGCGAGGGCGAGCAGCGTGACCAGCCGGACGTCGCCCTTCAGGATGCCGTTGTTGATGATGCTCTGCAGCAGCAGCGGCGGCACGATCACGAGGACCGAGTCGATGACGGTGAGGACCAGGAAGATGCCGATCAGGGCCCGGTGCGGCCGCGCGAAGCCGATCACCCTGCGCACGGTGTCGCGGGCCAGCCGCTGCGACGTCACGCTGCGGTCGGTGCGGAGGTTGCGCCACACCGGCCCCATGCCTGCGTGCATCGACACGACGTTCTCCGTTCTCGGCGCCGCAGCGCCAGGTCAGTCCCGCCCCGAGAGCTCTCGGAACCGGCGCACCTGTGCCTCCCGCTCTGCGCGCCGCTGCTCGTCGAGGTCGACCGCGGCGGCGGTCTGCAGCAGCGCCTTCGTCTCGCGCACCGCGCCGTGGGGCGGAGCGGTGAGCGCCTCGACCAGGTCGGCCACCGCGGCGTCCAGCTCGGCTCTGGGCACCACCGCGGTCGCCAGCCCGAGCTCCTGGGCCTCCTCGGCGGTCACGACGCGGCCGGTCGCGCAGATCTCCAGCGCTCGCGAGTAGCCAACAAGCTCCACCAGCGGCTTTGTTCCCGTCAGGTCCGGGACCAGGCCCAGCAGCGGCTCCCGGATGGAGAGCCGGGCGTCATCGGCGAGCACCCGGAGGTCGCAGGACAGCGCGAGCTGGAACCCGGCGCCGATCGCGTGCCCCTGCACGGCGGCGATGCTCACGAAGCCGCAGCGACGCAGCCAGGTGAAGCCCTCCTGGTAGCCGGCGATCGTCTCGGCGAGCTCGTCGCTCGGTGCGTGCATCAGCTCGAGCATCGACTGCTCGCCGTCGACACCCTCCGGTGTCAGCAGTCTTCGGTCCAGCCCGGAGGAGAACGAGTCGCCGGCACCGCGCACCACGACCACCCGCACGTCCTGGCTGAGGTTCGCGCCCGCTGCCCGCAGGGCAGCCCAGGTGGCGGGCGTCTGGGCGTTCTTCACCTCTGGCCGGTTCAGCGTGACCGTGGCCACCGCGCCCTGCACGTCCAGCTGCACGCCGGCACGGCGCAGCAGCTCTCCCTCGCCGGTTCCCGTGACCATTCCCGAAGCCTAGTGCGAGCCGGCTCAGGCCAGCGAGACGAGCTCGGCGTAGTCCTCGCTCCACAGGTCCTCGACGCCGTCGGGCAGGATCAGCACCCGGTCCGGCTCCAGGGCCTGCACCGCGCCCTCGTCGTGGGTGACCAGCACGATGGCGCCCTCGTAGGCGCGGATCGCGCCGAGGACCTCCTCGCGTGAGGCCGGATCGAGGTTGTTGGTGGGCTCGTCGAGAAGCAGCACGTTGGCGCTGGAGACAACCAGGATCGCCAGCGCCAGCCGGGTCTTCTCTCCGCCGGAGAGCACGGCCGCCGGCTTGGTTGCGTCGTCTCCGCTGAACAGGAACGACCCGAGCACGCTGCGCGCCTCGGTGTCGGTCAGCTGCGGCGCGGCGGTGCGCAGGTTCTCCAGCACCGTCCTGGAGGTGTCCAGCGTCTCGTGCTCCTGGGCGTAGTAGCCCAGCTTGAGCCCGTGCCCCGGCTGCACCTCCCCCGTGTCCGGGGCGTCGATGCCGCCCAGGATGCGCAGCAGCGTGGTCTTGCCGGCGCCGTTGAGGCCGAGGACCACGACCCGGCTGCCCTTGTCGATGGCCAGGTCGACGTCGGTGAACACCTCCAGCGAGCCGTAGGACTTCGACAGCTCGGCGGCGGTGAGCGGGGTCTTGCCGCACGCAGCCGGGGCCGGGAACTTGATCCGCGCCACGCGGTCGACTGCCCGCTCGTCCTCGACGTCGGCGAGCAGCCGCTCGGCGCGGCGGATCATGTTCTGCGCCGCCTGGGCCTTGGTCGCCTTGGCGCGCATCTTGTTCGCCTGCTCCAGAAGGGTGCCGGCCTTTCGCTCGGCGTTGAGCCGCTCCCGCTTGCGGCGCCGCTCGTCGGTCTCCCGCTGGGCGAGGTAGGCGTCCCAGCCCATGTTGTAGACGTCGATCTCCGCGCGGTTGGCGTCCAGGTGCAGCACCTTGTTCACGCACGCCTCCAGCAGGCCCACGTCGTGGCTGATCACCACCAGGCCGCCCTTGTGCGCCTTGAGGAACTCCCGCAGCCACAGGATCGAGTCGGCGTCCAGGTGGTTGGTCGGCTCGTCGAGCAGCAGCGTCTCGGCCCCGGAGAACAGGATGCGGGCCAGCTCGACGCGGCGCCGCTGGCCACCGGACAGGGTCCGCAGCGGCTGGCCGAGCACCCGCTCCTCGATGTTCAGGCTGGCCGCGATCTGCGCCGCCTCGGCCTCCGCGGCGTACCCGCCGCTCGCGTGCAGGTCCGCGTCAGCGCGCTCGTAGCGGCGCATCGCACGATCCCGCCGCTCCGGGTCGCTCGAGGCCATCTCGTGCTCGGCCTCGCGCAGCCGGCGGACCACCTCGTCGAGGCCGCGCGCGGACAGGATCCGCTGCCGCCCGGTGATCTCCGGATCACCGGCCCGCGAGTCCTGGGGCAGGTACCCGACGCTGCCGGTGGAGGTCACCTTTCCGGAGGCGGGCAGCCCCTCCCCCGCGAGGATGCGGGTGAGCGTGGTCTTGCCGGCGCCGTTGCGGCCGACGAGGCCGACCTTGTCGCCCGGCGCGATCCGGAAGGAGACGTCCTGCATGAGCAGGCGCGCGCCCGCGCGAACCTCGAGCTTGTTGGCGGTGAGCATGGAAGACGAACCTCTGGCGTGGGACACGGGACGAGCAGGGACAGCCGGTGCGTCCGCTCAGTCCATCGCGCGCCTCATGGGCGCCAGTCTACGCAGCACCGGGCCAGCCTAGACTTTGCAGGTCCGCTGCCCCGCCGGAAAGGCCAACCCGTGTCCTCGTCCGTGTCCTCCCCCGGGCCGCGAAGCTCCGCCCGGGACCTGGCCCTGGTGGCCATCTTCGCCGGCGTGGTCGCCGCGCTGGGGATCGTGCCCGCGTTCACCCCACCGGGCTTCTCGGTGCCGATCACCGCGCAGAGCCTGGGAGTCATGCTTGCCGGCTCGATCCTCGGAGCGCGGCGCGGGTTCTTGTCCCTCCTCCTGTTCCTGGTGCTGGTGGCGGTCGGGCTGCCGGTGCTCGCCGGGGGTCGCGGCGGGCTGGGGGTCTTCGCCGGCTCCAGCGTCGGGTTCCTGCTCATCTTCCCGGTCGCGGCCTACGTCATCGGCTGGATCACCGAGCGGGGCGGCGCGCCGTACACCCTGCCCTGGGGGCTGGTCGCCAACTTCGTGGGCGGCATCGTGGTAATGTACCTCGGCGGCACCCTCGGGCTGGCGGCGGTGCTGCACCTGTCGCTCCCGACCGCCCTCGTCGCCACCTGGATCTACATCCCCGGTGACCTGGTCAAGGTGGTGATCGCCGCCCTGGTCGCGCGCGGGGTGCACGCGGCGTACCCGGGTCTGCTCCACCCACGCGCCAGGCAGCGGGACAAGGATGAGGCCGCAGTCTGAGCCGGTCCGGGTCGCCAGGTCCGCCGACCCGGTGGCCGCGTTCCTGGACGCCCACGAGGCGGGGGCCCTGGTGGCGCTGCCCACGTCGGGCTCCTCGTCCCAGCCCCGGACCGTGGTGCGTTCCACGGCCTCGTGGGTGCGGTCGTTCCCGCACGTGGAGGCGCTGACCGGGCTGTCGCCCTCGTCGCGGGTGTGGGTCCCCGGGCCGCTGTCCTCGACGATGAACCTGTTCGCGGCCGTGCACGCCCGCTGCCTCGGCGCCGAGCTGGTTCCCGGTGCGCGGGACGCGACGCACGCCGTAGTCACTCCGGCGGCGCTCGACAGGTCGCTTCCGGATCTGGCCGACGTGGTCGTGGTCGTGGCCGGTGACGGCCTCTCCCCCGCCCTCCACGCCCGCGCCACGGAAGCGGGCGCGCGGGTGTGCCACTACTACGGTGCCGCCGAGCTGTCCTTCGTCGCGTGGGGGCCGCACCGGGACGCGCTCGCGCCGTTCCCGGGCGTCGAGGTCGAGGTCAGGGGCGGGGAGGTCTGGGTGCGTTCGGCGTACGTCTGCGAGGGGTACGACGCGGCGTCGGGGCCGCTCCGGTTCGCCCCCGACGGCTTCGCCACGGTCGGTGACCGGGGTCGGCTGGAGAACGGCGTGCTCACCGTGCTGGGCCGGCCCGACGCGGTCACCACCGCCGGGGCCACCGTCTGGGTCCCGGATGTCGAGGCGCTGCTGCGTCCGGTCGCCCGCGGTGAGGTGGTCGTGGTGGGTGCTCCGCACGAGCGGCTCGGGGCTGTGCTGTCCGTGGTGCTCACCGACGCGGAGGACCTGGGGGCGGTGCGTGATCGGGCCCGGGCGGTCCTGGCCGGGGCTGAACGACCGCGGTGCTGGTTCCACGAGCCGAAGCTGCCGCTGACCGACGCGGGCAAGGTGGACCGGAAACGCCTCGCCGACCTGGCCGGCTCAGGAGACGGCACCGGCTCGCACGACGGCCTGAGGCGGCTCTCGTGACCCGGTCTTCGGAGAGCGGTGCGGTGGTCGTCGAGGCGCTGCGCAGCCCGATCGGCACCACCGGCCACGCGCTGGCGGACCTGTCGGCGGCAGAGCTGGCCGCGCCGGTGCTGCGCGCCGTTCACGCCGCCATCAGGCCTGCGGAGCTTCGTGAGGTGGTGCTCGGCAACTGCATGGGGCCAGGCGGTGACGTGGCTCGCGTGGCCGCGCTGAGCGCGGGGCTGCCGGACACCGTGCCGGCACTGACCGTGGACCGCCAATGCGCGAGCGGCCTGGCCGCCATCGAGGTGGGCGTGGCGCTGTTGGCCGGCCGCACCGGGGTCGTTCTCGCCGGCGGCGTCGAGGCGGTGTCCACCGCGCCGTGGCGGTTCTGGCCGCCCGCCTCCTCCGACGGACCGCCCGAGCGCTACGAGCGGGCTCCGTTCGCTCCGGAATCGGTCGGCGACCCGGACATGGGGCTGGCGGCCGACCTGCTGGCCGGGGAGGCCGGGATCGGACGGATGCGGCAGGACGCTTACGCCGCCCGTTCGCACGCTCGGGCCGCCGCAACGGCGGATGCGGGCGGGTTCGACGACGAGCTCGTGCCCGTCGGCACCGTGAGCCGAGACGAGCGGCCTCGGCCCGGGCTCACCGAGGAGCGGCTGGCCCGGCTGCGGCCGGCGTTCCGCCCACGTGGGACGGTGACCGCCGGCAACTCCTCTGGGATCAACGACGGAGCCGCTGTGGTCGCCCTCGCCGACCGGCAGACGGCTCGCGAGCTGGGCCGGCCCGGGCTTCGGGTGCTGGCGACCGCGACGGCCGGGGTCGACCCGAACCGTCCGGGCCTCGGCCTGGTGCCGGCGGTGCGGCTAGCGCTCACTCGGGCCGATGTGTCCCTGGACGAGATCGACGTGGTGGAGCTCAACGAGGCGTTCGCCGGCCAGATCCTTGCTTGCTGCGACGAGCTCGGCCTTGATCCGGAGCGCGTCTGTCCCGATGGTGGGGCGCTCGCCCTGGGGCATCCGTGGGGCGCGTCGGGTGCGGTGCTCGTCGTACGCCTGTTCAGCCAGATCGTCCGGCAGGGACGGGGACGCCTGGGATTGGCCGCGATCGCGGCCGGTGGCGGTCAGGGGGTCGCGATGGTGGTCGAGCGATGGCCGTGATCGAGATGGCCGGCGTCGGCCATCGTTACCCGGGCAGCGACCGGCAGGTGCTCGCTGACGTGTCGGTGCGGCTGACCGAGCAGCGCGTCGGGGTGATCGGCGCGAATGGGTCGGGCAAGTCCACGTTCGCGCGGCTGCTCAACGGACTGGTGCTGCCGGTCGACGGCAACGTGCGGGTGGATGATCTGGACACGCGCCGCGACGGGAAGGCGGTACGGCGTCGGGTCGGGTTCTGCTTCACCGACCCCGACGCCCAGATCGTGATGCCGACGGTGGCAGAGGACATCGGCTTCGGGCTCCGCCGGCGCGGCCTGTCGCGAGAACAGATCTCCCAGCGGGTGCGGGCCGCGCTCGCGTCGTACGGCCTCGAAGGGCACGCCGACCACCCCGCGCACCTGCTCTCCGGCGGCCAGAAGCAGCTGCTCGCGCTGGCGGCGGTGATGGTCACCGAGCCGCAGGTGCTGGTGATGGACGAGCCGACCACGCTGCTGGACCTGCGCAACGCCCGGATGATCGGCCGGGTGGTCGCCGCCCTGCCGCAGCAGGTCGTGCTGGTCACCCATCACCTCGACCTGCTCGAGGACTTCGACCGGGTGCTGGTCTTCGACGAGGGGCGGCTGGTGCTGGACGCCGTACCGGAGGAGGCGGTCGCGTACTACCGGAAGCTGATGTCATGAGCGGCCGAGCATCCGTCGGAGGACCCGCGTGAACCCGCTGGGCCTGTACCTGCCGGGCACGACCCCCGTGCACCGGGCACCTGCCGCGGTGAAGCTGCTGCTGATGCTGGCGCTCGGGGTCGCATCGGTCTTCCTAGACAGGGCGTGGGAGGTCGCTGCCGTGCTGCTGGCGGTAGTGGTGGGATACGCCGTCGCGCGCATCCCGTTCCGCACCGCCGTCGCCCAGGTCCGACCGCTGCTGTGGGTGGTCGGCTTCGCCGCGATCGTGCACGTCTTCCTGGACGGGTGGACGCGCGCGTTCGTGGTGGTCGGGGTCGTGGTTGCCCTCGTGATGCTGGCAGGGCTGGTCACACTCACCACGCGCACCGACGCGATGGCCGATGCTGTGGTCGGCCTGCTGAGGCCGCTACGGCATGTCGGCGTCGACACCGAGCGCATCGGGCTGGTGCTGGCGCTCGGCATCCGGTGCGTGCCGGTGGTGGTGGGGCTCGCCGAGGAGGTACGCGACGCGCAACGGGCTCGAGGTCTCACGGCGAGCCCACGTGCGTTCGCCGTGCCACTGGTGGTCCGTTCGCTCCGGCACGCCGACGCACTCGGGGAGGCGCTGCTCGCCCGCGGCGTCGAAGACTGACTGACCGCCGTCGGCGGGAGTCGGGGCGCAGCTACGGAAATGCTTTACTTTCGGCTGTCCCCGATCGGGGGCAGCCTCGGCACCACCCCCGACCTCACCGACTACAGCATCGACCCCGACGCCGCCTAGCCGGCGTGCGGGTCGTCGACCGCCAGGATCGCCGAGGACCCGTCGACGATTGCCCGCTCCAGCACGGCGCGACGGGGATCGGGAACGTCGAGCCACGGATCGCTGCGAACGGCGGAGACGGCCGCCAAGCGTGGGTCGGTGAACACCTCATGCACCGCATGACGATCCCCACCGCACACCAGCGCCTCCAGAGGATGTCCTGCGAGGACGAGGCAGGCGTGCTCGGCCGCGGCTTCGAAGGCTTCCCTGGCCTGGTTGGCCCGCCGCCGCGCGAACCGATGCTGGCTCTGCCCGCCTGCCTTGGTTCGCCCCTGCACGTGGCGCCGGCCGACCTTGGAGGCCATGAGATCCAAGCCGTCCACCCTCGCTACAGCGAAGCCGCCCTTGCGCACCAGGAGCAGCCCCCAGTGCGCCGGAGAGCCCGCGGCTGCGGCGAACGCGGCAACCGAGTCCGCTCCGTCGTACGACCGCCCGAACGGCAGCCCGGCGCCGCACCAGGCACCATCAGGAGCCGACGCCACGAGGCGACCGGACTCGACGTGGCAGGAGAAGCCACCGTGCCGGTCAGCGAAGTTCTCGAACCACCGCTCGACCCGAGACGCCGGGACGAGAATGGTGCGGGAAGCCACGCCTCACCTTAAGGCGTGGCCCCCTCCGCTCAGACGTTGAAGCCGAGCGCCCGGAGCTGCTCGCGACCGTCGTCGGTGATCTTGTCCGGGCCCCACGGCGGCATCCACACCCAGTTGATGTCCACGCCGTTGACCATGCCCTCAAGCGCTTGCTCGGTCTGGTCGGTGATCACGTCGGTCAGCGGGCACGCGGCGGACGTCAGCGTCATGTCGAGCACGACGTTGCTGCCCTCCTCGACGTGCACGCCGTAGACGAGGCCGAGGTCGACCACGTTGATCCCGAGCTCGGGGTCGATGACGTCCTTCATCGCCTCGGTGACGTCCTCGACCGTCAGGGTCGAACCGCCGCCGGACAGGTCCACCTCGGGCAGGTCCGCGTGCGGGTTGCTCTGCTCGGCCGGGTTGGTCTGGCCGGGCTGCGTGTACGCGTCGGTCATGCTTGCTCCTTCGTCTCTTCGCCCCCGGCGAGCGCCTGCGAGGTCGCGTCCTTCCAGGCCATCCAGGACAGCAGCGCGCACTTCACGCGCGCGGGGAACTTGGCCACGCCGGAGAAGGCGATGCCGTCTTCGAGGACCTCCTCGTCCGGCTCGACGGTCCCCCTGCCCTGCATGAGCGTGAGGAACTCGTCGTGGATGCCGAGCGCCTCCTTCACCGACTTGCCGATCACCAGGTCGGTCATCACCGAGGTGCTCGCCTGGCTGATCGAGCAGCCCTCCGCGTCGTACGACACGTCCTCGACAACCGCGTCCTGGTCCGCGCCGGACAGGTGCACCCGCAGCGTCACCTCGTCGCCGCAGGTCGGGTTCACGTGGTGCACCTCGGTCTCGTACGGCTCCCGCAGACCCTTGTGGTGCGGGGTCTTGTAGTGGTCGAGGATGATCTCCTGGTAGAGCGCATCCAGGTCTTGTCCGGTCATGTCAGTCCACCCGGAAGTACTTCTTGGTGTACTCCAACCCCTCGACCAGCGCGTCGATCTCCGCCGGTGCGGTGTACAGGTACGACGAGGCACGCGTCGAGCTCTGCACCCCGAAACGCTGGTGCGCCGGCTTCGCGCAGTGGTGACCGGCCCGCACGGCGACTCCGCGCGAGTCGAGCACCTGGCTGACGTCGTGCGGGTGCACGCCCTCGAGCTCGAACGAGATGGCCCCGCCCCGCTCGTGCGCCGTGGCCGGCCCGAGCACGGTCACCCCGCGCACCGAGGCAAGACCCTCGAGCGCGTAGCCGGTGACCGCCTCCTCGTGGGCCCGGATCTTGTCCATCCCGATCGCGCTCAGGTAAGCCACCGCCGCGGCGAGCCCGACTGCCTCGACGATCGGCGGCGTACCCGCCTCGAACTTGTGCGGGACCGGGGCGTAGGTGGACCGCTCCATGGTCACGGTCTCGATCATCTCCCCGCCGCCGAGGAAGGGCGGCAGCTGCTCGAGCAGCTCGGTGCGGCCCCACAGCACCCCGATCCCGGTCGGCCCGGTCACCTTGTGGC
>DASTWW010000266.1:0-3571 GCA_035765755.1 Nocardioidaceae bacterium | reverse complement strand
AGTCCGCGTCCCGCCCGCCTCTGGTCGCGGTGATCGGCACCTCCATGGACTCGGGGAAGACCACGACGGCCGGAGCGCTGATCCGCGGTCTGACGGCCGCGGGGCTGCGCGTGTCCGCGGGGAAGGTCACCGGCACCGGTGCGGGCCGGGACACGTGGCTTTTCGCCGACTCTGGGGCAGTGGCCGTCCTGGACTTCACCGACTTCGGTCACCCGTCGACGTACCACTTGTCCTTCGCTGAGCTGCGCGCCCTGTTCATCGGAATTGTCGGCGCGCTCGAGCAGGCGGACCCGGACGTGATCATTCTCGAGGTCGCTGACGGGGTGCTCCAGGCGGAGACCGCCAGACTCATGGCCGATCCGCTGTTCAAGGACTTCGTGAAGGCGGTGGTCTTCACGGCCGTCGATGCCGTCGGCGCCTTCGCGGGGGTCCGGCTCCTCGCCGAGCTGGGCCTCAGCGTCGCCGCAGTAGCGGGCGTGGTGACGTCGTCTCCGCTTGCGTCGAGAGAAGCGGAGACGGCGGCGAGCATCCCGGTGGTCGTCACCAACGGGCTGTCCGACCCCGAGGTGGCCGCCCAGGTGCTGTCGCCGTACCTGGGTTCCCTGCCGAGCCGGGACCCCACCCTGGTGGCCCCTTGACCGATGGCACGCAGAACGCACACCAGGAACCACCGCGCGCCTCCGGCCCTGCCTCCCCTGTTCCAGGGGCGCGGCCGCCGATGGCTGTCCGCGCTGGTCGCGACCGGCCTGGCCCAGGCCCTGACCGGCGGCGCAAGCGCATTCGCGCTCAGACGAGCCTTTCATTCTTCGTCGGCGGGGGCCACCGCCGCGGCGATCAGCCTGCTCGTCGTCGCGGCGTGCGCACTCGGCTCGCTGCGGCTGGCCGAGCGGATTCTCGCCGAGAGGATGAGCCAGAACTATGTGCACCAGGTCCGGACGGCGTTGCTGCGGGCCAGCATCCAGAACTCCGGAGGCCGTTCGCTGGGCGTCACCGTGGCGCGCACCACCAACGACCTGACGTCCCTGAAGAACTGGATGGCCTCCGGGGTGGCACCCCTGGCATCGGGGATACCACTCGTGGTCGGCGTCACCGTTGCACTTGCCGTGCTGAACCCCCTCTTTGCTCTAGCGGCCGCCTTTCCACTGGTGGCGCTGGCCTGGACCTTGCGTGGCCTGACGACGGTCGCCTACGAACGATCCCGACGCCTGCGCAAGCTGCGCGGAAGGCTGAGCGCCCAGATCGCGGATACCGTCTTGGCCGCTCCGGCCATCCGGGCCGGCGGTGGGCAGAGTCGCGAGCTGAAGCGGATCCAGGAACGAAGCAGAGCGGTGGTGGAGGCGGCGGTGGCTCGTGCCCGGGTTGCCGGTGCGCTGCGCGCGAGCGCGGCCACCGCGTCGGGCCTGGGCACCGCGGCGATCGTGGCCATGGGCATGTACGCGAACGTTCCCGTTGGCACGATCGCGGCGGCCGTCGCGGTCATGGGCTTCATGGTTGTCCCGGTGCAGGACCTGGGCCGGGTCGTGGAGTACCGGCAGATGTACCGGGCAGCGAAGAACATCCTGGAACCAGCGCTGACGGGGAGCTCCACGTCGACCCGTCCCGCTCCGGGCGCGGCGGAGCCCGGTCAGCAGACCGACCCCGCCGCGGTCCTGGAGGTCCACGGCGCCCGGCTCGACGGCGGATCCGTGATGCCCGACCTCGCGGCTCATCACGGCGCGAGGATCGTGCTCGCTGTCGATGACCGCGCGCTGACCACCGAGCTCATGGAGCGCATCGCCGGCCTGCGTCCGCCGGATCCCGGTGCACGGGTGCTGGTGGACGGCCACGAGCCTCA
This sequence comes from Nocardioidaceae bacterium, assembly GCA_035765755.1. GTDB lineage: Bacteria > Actinomycetota > Actinomycetes > Propionibacteriales > Nocardioidaceae > DASSKA01. The sequence continues at coordinate 1,737 of DASTWW010000266.1, read as the reverse complement.
CCTGCTCGATCCGCGGGATCGACGAGCCCTCGTCGGCTACGCCGGCCAGGACATGCGGCTGGAGAGGGGCACCGTTTCCAGAGCGCTTCACTACCGGACCCCGGACCTCGAGATCACGACGGAGGCTCTCGGTGAGTTCGGCCTGGCCGAGACCGTCGCGAAGCTGCCGCAAGGTCAAGACACGGAGCTTCGTCATGGCGGCTCGCCGCTCGCCGTCCCGGAGCGGGCACGCGTCTTGCTCGCCCGCGCGATGCTGGGAGCGCCGCCACTGCTGCTGCTGGACCACCTGGACGCGGACCTGGGCGCGCCGTACCTGCCGGTGCTGCGAGGGCTGCTGCAGCGGTACGACGGGGTGGTGCTTCTCGCCACCGATCGACCGCTCGACGTGATCCGGCCGACTCACGTCTGGGGTCCCCTTGATGCGCGCCCCCAGTGGCGGCCGTCGTCCCAAAAGCCGGTCACGCGCTGAAGCACCGGCCGTGTGACCGGCCACCGGCAAGGGTGGTCCTCAGGCCGCGGGTGGACCGGCCGCCGTACCCGTCGGTAAAGTCGCGGGTTCGTCCGCTCCGAGCCGAAAGGATGAACCATGGGCCTGGGAACCGGTGCCTTCTTCTTCGCCGTGGGGGCCATTCTGTACTGGGCCGTCGACGTGAACCTGCCGTTCATCGACGTGAGCACGCTCGGCAGCATCCTCATGCTCGTCGGATTCGTCGTTGCCCTCATCGCGCTCCTGGCCAACACCCGGCGCGCCGATGCCGGCCCGGCCACCGGAGTCGGATCCGGCATCGCCATGCTCGCCATCGGCGCAACCCTGTGCTGGGCCATCAACGTCCGGCTGCCGTTCGTGAAGGACAGCGCCGCCCTCGGCGTCATCCTGATGGTCGGCGGAGCCATCTCCATCGTCGCGACCTTGGTGATGCACCACCAGAACTCGCGGACGGTGCACCAAGTCACCCGCCGCTACTGAGCGCCGGGAATCTCGCTGGCGCGAGAGCCTGGGATCTCCCATCATGACCCGGTGACCAGTGGTGATGTCGACCCGCGTGCCGTTCCGGCGCGCTATCCGGGTGTCCGGGGACGAGCCGACGCGGCCTTCCCGGTGCACCCGGACGGCGAGCTGTGGATGCGACATCCCTCGGACGGGACCACGTGGCAGATCGGCGGGAGCCGCGAGATCGCATGGATCGTCGACAACACGCGACCTGATGGAACGATCGCGACTGCGATCCCCTCATCGCTCGGGGCCTACGCCACGGTGATCGTGCCGGACGGCGACGAGGAGAAGCGACTGGCGGACGCGGCTCTGCTGGACGTGCTCCGCTCGCAGTCATCGCCACAGCCGTGGTGGCTGGGCTACCTCGAGACCGGGGTCGCCGGCCTCGTCTTCCCGGCCGCCCCACGGGTGCGGCTGTACACGTGGCCATACGTCCTGGTGAAGGCCGGTCCCGACCAGGCCGCCGCCTGGCGAACCAGCGACGAGGCCACGCCGTGGCACAGCGCCCTGCCGGAGCTGATGTTCCCGCTCGACCGCTCGTGGCTGGTCTCGACCCTGTGGGACGACGACTGGAGGTGCGTGGGCGGTACGACGAGCCTGGTGGAGGCCCTGCTCCGCCACCCGCGGCTCGACGCGCGTGCGGTCACCGTGGACGGGAACGTCACCCCGCCGGGACACGAAGACCTTTGAGGTCGGGACGGCGAGAGCGGCACCGCTCTGAAACGACGGACGGCCGAACCCAC
>DASTWW010000265.1:0-2894 GCA_035765755.1 Nocardioidaceae bacterium | reverse complement strand
CCCATCGAGCCCATGCCCCGGTAGGACTTGTACTGCTTGCCGTTGACGAACACCAGGTCGCCCGGGCTCTCGTCACAGCCGGCCAGCAGCGAGCCGAGCATCACGGTGTCCGCGCCCGCGACGAGCGCCTTGGCGATGTCGCCGGAGTACTGGATGCCGCCGTCGCCCACGACGGGAACTCCGGCCGGTGCACAGGCCAGCGAGGCCTCGTGGATGGCGGTCACCTGCGGCACACCCACACCGGCCACCACCCGCGTCGTACAGATGGAGCCCGGGCCCACGCCGACCTTGACCGCGTCGGCGCCGGCATCCACCAGCGCCTGCGCCCCGGCGCGGGTGGCCACGTTGCCGCCGATCACCTGCACGTGCTGGGTGGCCGGGTCGGACTTGATCCGCCGGATCATGTCCAGCATCAGCCGGGCGTGCCCGTTGGCGACGTCGGGGACGAGCACGTCGACGCCGGCCTCGACCAGGGTGGTGGCCCGCTTCCAGGCGTCGCCGAAGTAGCCGATCGCGGCGGCGACGAGGAGCCGGCCGTCGGAGTCGTACGACGCGTCGGGGAACTGCTCGCCCTTGACGAAGTCCTTCACCGTGATCAGCCCGGCCAGCCGGCCCTGGTCGTCGAGGAGCGGGAGCCGCTCCTTCTTGTGCTGGCGCAGCAAGGCGGTCGCGTCCTCGCGGCTGATCCCGATCGGCGCGGTGACCAGCGGCATCGGCGTCATCACCTCGCCGACCGTCTTGGTCGCCCACTGCGCGACCGGCACGAACCGGAGGTCGCGGTTGGTGATGATGCCGATCAGGGTGCGGTCGGCGTCGATGACCGGGAGGCCGGAGACGCGGTACTCCCCGCAGATCTCGTCGAGCTCCTCGAGGGTGGCCTTCGGGTGGATCGTGACCGGGTTGCTGATGATGCCGGTCTGGGTCCGCTTGACCAGGTCCACCTGGTAGGCCTGGTCCTCGATCGACAGGTTGCGGTGCAGCACACCGATGCCGCCCTGTCGCGCCATGGCGATGGCCATCCGCGACTCCGTGACAGTGTCCATCGCGCTGGAGAGCAGCGGGGTGCGCAGCGAGATCTCCCGGGTGAGCCGGGTGCTGGTGTCCACCTCGCTGGGCACCACGTCGGTCTCGCCCGGCAGCAGCAGGACGTCGTCGAAGGTGAGGCCGAGGGCGGCAAACTTGTCGGGAACTCCGGCGGGGGTGAGGTTCATGAGGCCTTCCAGAGCAGGACGGGACCCCCAGTCTACAAAGCGGGCGTCGCTGCTCAGCCAGCCCTGTGCGCCGGTCGCCGCAGCGGGTGCTCGCGCTCGTAGCGCAGCGTCTTCACCATGTGCACCACCGCGCCGGCGCGCGGCTCGCTGCGGAACGCCACGTTGTCGACCATCGCCCGCATCAGCGCGAGACCGCGGCCGGTCTCTGCATCCACGTCGACGTCGTCGGCCACCGCGGAGGCGGGCGGGCCGCTGCCCTGGTCGATCACCGTGATCGAGCACTCCTCGGAGGCCAGCTCGACCCGCACCTCGTAGGTGTCGGTGTCGGCCGCGTGGTCGATCACGTTGGCGCACGCCTCGGTGATCGCCAGCTCGACGTCCGCGACGTCCTCGTCGATCACGCCGAAGGCGGCCAGCGCCTGCACGGAAAGCTTGCGCACCACCGGGACGCTGCTGCTCTCGCGCGGGAGGCTCAGCGACAGGTCGAGGTGCGGCACGTTCCCGGGTGTGGCGACCGGCAGCACCGGGCCGTCGTCGTAGGTGTCGGGGACCCACCGCTCGACGTGCAGCGGCACCCGGGCCACCGTGCCGTCGGTCGGTTCCCCGAGCAGCGGGGCCTGCTCCGCCGGGACCAAGTCACCGGGGTGCAGGTGCAGCCCGGCCAGCACGTCGGCGTCGGGCCCGGCCGCCAGCTCGGCACAGGCACGCGCGGCCGTCCAGTCCAGGTGCAGCCGCAGCGGCCCCTCGCCGAGCTCGGTGGGCCGGTCGGCGATCGCCTGCTCGACCGCGCGTCGCGCCGGGCCGACCATGCCGGGGTCGGCAGCGTGCCGCTCGAGGTGCTCCGCGAGCTGGGTCAGCGCTTGGTCGGTGGTCGCTTCGTCCGCCGGATCCACGATCCAGTCCACGGCGCCTCCTCTTCTTGGCCGGTGCCGTACGCCTGAGATCGTGCCCACCCGCGCCGGTCCCAAACGAGAAAACGCCGCCCGGGAAAGTCCCGGGCGGCGCCTCCGTCGTACTTCTCAGTGGCCGTGACCGTGGCCGTGGCCGGCGGCCGCGGACTCGTCCTCCTCCTCGGGCTTGTCCACCACCAGCGACTCGGTGGTGAGCAGCATGCTCGCGATCGACGCGGCGTTCACCAGCGCGGAGCGGGTCACCTTCACCGGGTCGAGCACGCCCTGGGCGACCAGGTCGCCGTACTCGCCGGTGGCCGCGTTGTAGCCCTTGCCCTTGCCGGCCTCGCGGACCTTGGTGACCACGACGTAGCCGTTCTCGCCACCGTTCTCCGCGATCCAGCGCAGCGGCTCGTCGACGGCCTTGCGCACCACGCGCACGCCGGTCGCCTCGTCACCGGTCAGGTCGAGCCCGTCAAGCGCCGAGGTGGCGTGCACCAGCGCAGAGCCGCCGCCGGCGATGATGCCCTCCTCGATCGCGGCCCGGGTGGCCGAGACCGCGTCCTCGATGCGGTGCTTCTTCTCCTTCAGCTCCACCTCGGTGGCCGCACCGACCTTGATCACGCAGACGCCGCCGGCCAGCTTGGCCAGCCGCTCCTGCAGCTTCTCGCGGTCCCAGTCGGAGTCGGTGCTCTCGATCTCGGCCTTGATCTGGTTGACCCGGCCCTCGACGGCGGCGGCGTCGCCGGCGCCCTCGACGATCGTGGTGTCGTCCTTGGTGATCACGACGCGG
>DASTWW010000264.1:0-44378 GCA_035765755.1 Nocardioidaceae bacterium | reverse complement strand
CACCGCGTCGATGCCGGAGGAGCGGACCAGGTCGCCGCGCCCGTGACGCAGCAGCAGCGTCGCGATCTCGCGGTAGCGCTTGACGTGCGCCGGTCGGATCTTCAAGCCCATGGTGGAGACGAGCCTAACGTTGCAAAGATCACGTGGTTCTCGCAGGCCTTAGGCCAGCAGGTCAGTGAACGCGCACCCGGAGCCCCGGGGACTGGGCCGGCTCGAACCGCATCGCCCCGCTGTACACCGCCCGGTAGACCGCACCCTGGCGGTGGCGCACCGTCACCGCCCAGTACCCGTGGCTGCCCTGGGTGCGGGTGACCCGCACCCGGTGCCAGGTCGAGTCGCCGAAGAATCGCCGGAACACCCTGATCCGCCGGTTCGCGAGGCCCTGCCCGTCGGTGAGCAGGTGCCCGCGCAGGGCCAGCTGCCGACCGGCGCGGATGCTGTCGTGCCGAGACGTCAGGCTCAGCGTGGTCGGGTGCGGCGGAAGCAGCGTCACGGTCGCCGGGTCGGCGGCCGCGGGCTCGTACGGCGAGGTTCCGGCGTAGCGCACCGTGTAGGTGGTGGTCGCGGTGGTGCCGAGTGCGACCGCGAAGGCGCCGCTGCGGTCGGTGCTCAGGGTGGCCGCCAACGTTGGCTCGGTGTCGCCCTCGCCCTGCTGGTAGAGCTCCACGCTCTGCGACGTCAGCGCGCCGACCGGTGAGCTCAGGGTGCCGGAGACGGCGACCCGCTGGCCGGCGTAGGCGTTCCTCCGGCTCAGGTGCAGCGTCACCGTGGTCGGGATGGTGGGCTGGTAGGTCACGCTCACCGGCGTGGACTCGGCGGCGAGGTACGCCGTGCCGCCGCGCCACCGGGCGACGTACGACGCGGTGACCGTCGGCGTCACCCGCAGCGAGAACGCACCCGTCGAGGTGGTGGTGGCTGACCCCACCCGGCGCCACCGGGTGGCACCGGCGCGCTGCTTCCACACCCAGACCGTCTTGCCGACCAGCGGGGCGGTCGCGGTGCCGAGCCGGCCGGAGAACAGGGAGTCCTGGCCCGGGTAGACCAGCGACCGGCTGGAGGCGAGGCTCAGCGTGCTGGTAGCCGGCTGCAGCAGCGTCACGGTCTGCGTGGGGGAGCTCGTAGGGGCGTAGGTCGCGTTGCCGCCCCACTTGACGAAGTACGACGCGGTGCCGGTCGGCGTCCTGGTGAACGTGTAGCGGCCGGTCGTGTCGGTGGTGGTGAGCCCGATCCGGGTCCACGTGGTGGTGCCCTGCGGCTGCTGCCACAACGACACCCGACGGCCGGAGACGGCCGCGCCCGACGCGTTCAGCGCGCCGGTGAAGGTCACCGGCGTGTCGGCGTACACCGCCGGTTTGTTGACCGCGACGGTGAGCGTGGTGGGCACCGGCGACGGCGACGTGGTGCCCGTGGTGCTCGGCGGCGTCGACCCGTCCGTGACGTTGGCCATCAGCGCCAGGTGCGCGGCGTCGCCGTTCCAGCGGTCGACGTCGACGTGGCCGGCGATGCCGTTGATCCGGCCGCTGCTCGTGCTCTGCCAGAACGACCAGGTCGACCAGCCACCCGGAACCTCGGGGGCCCGCACGCCGTACTCCGCGATCCACAGCGGGTATTCGGTGAACGCCTTGCTGTTGCCGAGATAGGTCTTCCAGAAGTACGGCGAGACGTAGATCATCGGGTCTCGGCCGGTAAGGTCCTGCACGGTCTGCAGCCAGGTCGCGGTCCAGGTGCGCAGCGCCCGGACGCCCAGGCCGCCCGTCTTCTCCAGGTCGAGCACCGGAGGCAGCACGCCGGAGCCCCGCTGGAGGCCGGCGACCTTCACGAAGTACCGCGCCTGCGCGGCGGCGGTGCCCTTGCTCGGCAGGGCGAAGTGGTAGGCGCCGCGGTAGATGCCGAGGTTGGCGCAGGCGGCCCAGTCGCCGGCGAAGTAGGGGTTGGTGTAGGTCCGGCCCTCGGTGGCCTTGATGAACGCGAACGTGACACCGTCGGCCTTGGCCTTCGACCAGTTCAACGCCTGCACGTGCTGGTAGCTCGACACGTCGACACCGGTGCCGGCGAAGCCGGCCCAGGCGGTGCCGGCGACGATGCTGAGCGCCGCCAGGGCAGCCACGACCGTTCGCCGGGCTGCCCTCGCCACGGGCAGGGTCGACCTTCGCACGCTGGCCTCCGAGGTGCCGATCAAGCGGACCCCTGGGCAGGTCCGGTAGCGCTAGGCTATGTGGCTGCTGAGGCTGGTGTTGCGGAAAAGCAAAATCTCGTGCCCCTGGAGGTGGCCGTGTCTCTCGACCGAACAAGCCGAATCGGGCAGGTCGCCGCGTTCGCTGCGCTGGCGCTGGTGGCGTCGGCCTGCACCGGCACGACGTCCGCCGCGGACCACACCCCAGCCCCCAGCCACCGGACCAGACCGGCCACGACCGGTCCGGCCGGGACCAGCACCACGCCCACACCACAGCCGCCGGCGTCCTCGCCGGCTGCTCCGACCACGGCGCAGCCCAGCGCGACGCCGGCCACCGACCCGTGCGTCACGGAGCAGCTCTCGGTGTCCCTGAAGCCGGGCGGAGTGGCCGCGGGCAGCACCTACCAGCGGCTGGTGTTCACCAACACCGGGGGCGCCACCTGCTCGCTGACCGGGTTCCCGGGGGTGTCCTACGTGACGAACCGGAGCGGCAACCAGATCGGTGCCGCCGCGGAGAGGATGGGGCCCGCGCACACCGTGTCCGTGGAGCCGGGCGGGAGCGTGACGGCGGTGCTGCAGTCCACCGACGCCCAGAACTACCCGCAGGACCGGTGCGGGCAGACCACCGCCGGCGGGCTGCGAATCTACCCGCCGAACCAGACCACCGCCCTGTTCGTCCGGGACCGTGCGCTGACCTGCTCCGACTCCTCGGTCAACGTGCTGCACATCGGCTCGGTGCGCGCGAGCTGAGCCAGCAGCTCAGCGAGCGGCCCGGTGCCGGTCGGTGGGCGCCGGCGGCGGGTCGGTGCCCGGGGCAGCGGCCCTGGCCAGCAGGTCCGTGACCTCCTCGTCGGAGGTCTGCGAGAAGTCCCGGTAGAACTCCCCGATCGAGAAGAACACCGGCGGGGCGTCCAGGCAGACCACCTCGTCGGCGGCGTCGACGAGCCGACCGGCCAGGTCCGGAGGGCCCACCGGAACCGCGAGCACCACGCGGTGCACGCCCTTGGCTCGGGCCACCTGGCAGGCCGCCCGGGCGGTCGACCCGGTGGCGATGCCGTCGTCGACGAGCAGCGCGGTCTTGCCCTCGAGGGGCACCGGCGGCCGCCCCGCCCGGAACCGGCCGATCCGGCGGTCGATGACCTCGCGCTCCCGCTGCTCGACGGCGGCGATCTCCTCCTCGGAGACCTGAGCCTCGGCGAGCACCCGGTCGTTGAGCACCGTGACCCCGGCCTCCCCGACGGCACCCATGGCCAGCTCGGGCTGGAAGGGCACGCCGAGCTTGCGGACCATCAGCACGTCCAGCGGGGCGCGCAGCTGCTTGGCCACCTCGAAGGCCACCGGTACGCCGCCGCGCGGCAGCGCCAGGACGACCACGTCCTCGCCGGCGAAGCGCTCCAGCGCGGCGGCCAGCCGGCGCCCGGCGTCGACGCGGTCAGCGAAAGCCATCTCGATCCTCCCTGAACGGCATCGCTTGTCCCCACCGTGCGATACGTGCGCACCCGCAACAAGGGCCCTAGGTCCCGCCGAACCGCGCACTGGGGCCCCTACCTGGCTGTCGGGGTGCTCAGCACACTGACGCCGATGGCCACCCGGCTCCCCGACCCGCAGCGCCGAGCCGTCCGCGACGAAGAGGAGGCCGGCGGTCCTCGCTGGGTCCGTCCGTGCCGCTGCCCAGCTCGGCCAGCACCCGGCCCCCCGCCCGGTCGTCCGGGCCTGATCGTCCAGGGGCATCCAGGGACCAACGGCCCCCGTCGGCGGGACCACGGCCCGCGGTCTCCGGGCTGTTCACGGCCCTAACGTCGGGGTGGGCGGGCCCTTCGCCCGTCGTGGGTCGTGGGACAGGACGGTCACATGGTGCTTTTCCGGATCAAGGGGGTGCCGGTCAAGATCGGCCTGAGCTGGGTGGTCATCTTCGCGTTGGTGTTCTGGTCCCTGGCGGCGGCCATGTTCCCCTCGACGTACCCGGGCCTGTCCGTCTGGGCCTACGTCGCCATGGCCGGTGTGGCGACCCTGCTGTTCTTCGCCTCCATCCTGGTGCACGAGCTGAGCCACACCCTGCAGTCGCTGCGCGAAGGCGTGAAGGTCCGCGACATCACCCTGTGGCTGTTCGGTGGCGTCTCCCGGGCCGAGGAGCCGCTGCCCGGTCCCGGGGCGGAGTTCCGGGTGGTGGCCGCCGGGCCGCTCGCTTCCGGGGTCCTGGCGCTGCTGTTCTGGGGGCTGGCGACCGGCGGCGCGGCGCTCGGGCTGCCGGAGACGTGGACCGGCGTGCCGCGCTACCTCGCCGGCATCAACGGGCTGCTGCTTGCTTTCAACGTGGTGCCGGCGCTGCCGCTGGACGGTGGCCGGTTGCTGCACGCGCTGCTGTGGTGGCGCTCCGGCGACGACGCGGGCGCCACGATCATCGCGGCCCGGGCCGGGCAGCTGTTCGCGGTCGTGCTGATCGCCGCCGGGGTGTTCGTGACGCTGACCCGCACCAACCTCAGCGGCATCTGGTTCGTGCTCCTCGGCTGGTTCATCGGCCAGGCGGCCCGCCAGGAGGCGCAGGGTGCGCGGGTCACCCAGGCGCTGCGCGGACAGCGGGTGCGGGACCTGATGGCCGCCGCGCCGATCACGCTGCGCCCGGACACCACCCTCGACGAGGTCGCCGTGCTGCTCCAGCAGGGCCTGTCCCACCCGGTGTACCCGGTGGTCGACGACGGCCGGTTCGCAGGTCTGCTGGTGCTCCGCCGCGCCGGCCGGGTGCCGGTCTCACAACGAGGTACGACGCTGGTGGGGGACCTGATGGAGCGCGCCGATGCCGTCCCGGTCCTGCATCCCGAGGACCTCGTCGTGGACGCGGTGCCCACCCTCGCCCGGGCACCCGGACGCGCCGTCGTGCTCGCGGCCGACCTCGGGCAGGTGGTGGGCATCCTCTCCGAGTCCGACCTGGTGCGCGCGCTCGAGCTCACCCCGGACGGCGACCCGGGCAGGAGGACCGATGCCCACTGACACCGCCACCCAGGGCGTCGAGGTGCAGGCCCGCTTCGAGGAGGTCCTCGCGACGCTCCGTGACGTCGAGAGCCAGCCGGAGTGGATCCCGGAGATCCTGCAGGTGGAGGTGCTCGAGTTCTTCGCCGGCACCGACCTGCCGGCGACCGCGCGCTTCAAGGCCGCTGCGGCGGTCGGCGCCGACGAGTACGTGCTGGCCTACCGGCACACCGACACGACCGTGAGCTGGACGATGCTGGAGGGCAGGCTGCAGAGCGGCCAGGAGGGCCGCTTCCAGCTGCGGCGACACGGCCCCGAACGCACCCAAGTCACCTACACGCTGACCATCCACCACAGCCTTCCCCTGCCCGGCTTCCTGCGCAGCCGGGTCATCGAGGGGCTGGTGAAGAGCACCCTGTCCGGGCTGGCGGAGTGGTGCTCGCCGGAACGGCCAGGACGGTCCGCCACGGTCTGACCCGCCCGTGGGTCGGGGGCCCCGCGCCGGATGGTGAGCGGCGTCGAAGAGCGAGCTCGGGGCGTGCTGTACTTGCGCGGTGACCGGTTCGAGCCCTTCCCGCGGCTTCGCCGAGGTGCGTGAGCACCTGGCGCGGGCCGCGGAGTGCTTCGGCACCCCGGTGTACGTCGTCGACGAGGTGGCCCTGCAGGTGGCGGCGACTCGGCTGGAGGCGGCGTTCCCCGCCCCGTGGATCCGGCAGTACTCCCTCAAGGCCAACGATCTGCCCGCCGTGGTGGCGACCCTGGCGGCACGCGGCTGGGGCGCGAACGTGGTCTCCTCCGGGGAGTGGCAGCAGGCCGCGGAGGCGGGCGTGACACGGCAGGCGGTCACCTTCGAGGGCATCGGCAAGAGCGATGCCGAGCTGGCGTGGGCCGTCCAGGGCGCCGTCGAGGGCGACCCGGTGCGCTGGGTGGCGCTGGAGTCCGCGGCGGAGGCCTGGGCGCTCGCCGCCGTCGCGGACCGGGTCGGGCTGGGGCGCGACGGGCTGCCGGCGCTCGACGTGCTGCTGCGGGTCAACCCCCAGGTGAGCCCCGAGACGCTTCCGGGCCTCGCCGTCGGCGCCGGCAGCAGCAAGTTCGGCATGGACCAGGCGGAGATCATGGGCCTGGTGCGCGGCGGGCTCGACCGCCCCGGCCTCCGGGTCCGCGGCATCCACGTGCACGTCGGGTCCGATCTCGGGGACGTGTCGGCATGGGCGGACGCCGGGGCCCGCGCCGTACACCTGCTCGGGGAGATCTCTGCGTACGTCGAGCGGCCCGACACCGTGGACTTCGGCGGCGGGTTCCCGCTCGAGCTGGACGGCGGCCGGGAACCCGCGGAGTTCCACGACGCGCTCCTGCGCCGGCTCGCCGACGAGGGGCTCGAGCTGCCGCCTCGCCGGGCCGTCGAGCCGGGGCGGTACCTGGTGGGGGCGGCCGGTTGGCTGGTGGGCCGGGTGCTGCACTCCCGGCCGCGGCCGCCGTACGCGCAGCAGGTGGTGCTGGACGCGGGGATGACCGAGCTGATCCGGCCGGCGCTGTACGGAAGCCACCACCCCGTGCACGCCCTGGGCCCGGGGGAGGCCGAGGGGCTGCGGGAGACGGCGGTCGAGGGGCCGGTCTGCGAGTCCACCGACTCCTTCGGCCTGCACGTGCTTCCCGGGCTGGACCGCGGTGACCTGGTGGCGGTGGCCCGCGCGGGTGCGTACGCCGCCTCGTTCACCTCCCGTTACAACGGCCGCCCGCACCCGGCCGAGGTCGTGCTGCGGGCAGACGGCTCGCTCGAGCCGTGCGCGCGTGTGCACGTCGAGCGGCCCGCCGTATCCGAGGCGTGGACCGTCCCGGGCTGATGGTTTGCCGGCTGTCGTGACGGGGCACGGCGAAAGGGAGCAACCGGACCGCGACACGGGAAGGAGAGCGCACCGTGGCGGAGAGCAAGGTGCCCGACGAGCTGTGGGAGCAGTTCCACGGGGTTGTCAACATGACGTCCCGAGAGCTCTCGGAGTGGTTGCGTGAGTCCGAGGCGGGAACCGACACCGAGCAGCTCCCCGACCAGGCCGGTCCTTCGGTGGGCCGGCAGGTGCTCGCGATCCTCGGCAAGCGGCGCTCCGACGTCACCTCGGAGGATGCCGACATGATGGCCGCGGTGGTGGACCGGGTGCGCACCGAACGTGGCGAGGAGCCAGAGCCCATCTCGGGTGACGCTAGCTGGCGGCACCGGCTGATGGACCTCGGGCACGACCCCCTCAAGCCCGGCTGAACCGCGGTGGCCGTCCTCGAGCGTCGGGCGGCGTGGGCGATGGTCGGGATCGGCGTCACCTGCGTCGTCGGCGGTGGCCTCGCCTCGGCCGCCACCGCGTTCGCCCCCACCGAGCACACCGCCTGGGCGGTCGCCTACCTGGTCCTGGTCGGCGGCGTCGCGCAGGTGGGCCTCGGGGTTGCCCAGATCCTGTTCTCCCGGCCGGGCGGCTCCGGTGCGGCCGTCGTGGCCGAGGCGGCGCTGTGGAACGCCGGGAACGCCGCGGTCCTGGCCGGCGTGCTGGCCGCCACCGCGGTGCTGGTCGACCTCGGCGGAGCGCTGCTCGTCCTCGCCCTCGCCCTCGCGGTGTACGGCGTGCGCGGAGCACGCGGCATGGGCGGCTGGCGGGTCGCGCTGTTCACGTTCCGTGCCCTGGTGATCGTCCTCGTGCTCAGCATCCCCGCGGGCCTGCTGCTCGCCCGGTTCGGCGTGCGCTGAACGCTTCGCCGCACGGTATTTTGGAACCAGATAGTTGGAAGACCAAGGGGAACAAGAGAGGCGCTGAATGTCCGACCAGATGTATCACCCGACCACCCCGGAGCAGGCCAGGCGTCGCAAGGAGCTCGCGCCGGGGATCCACGACGCCTTCGAGGCGTTCAGCCGCGCGGTCTTCTCCGACGGTGCGCTGCCGGAGAAGACCAAGCAGCTCATTGCGGTCGCGGTGGCGCACGTGACGCAGTGCCCCTACTGCATCGACGGCCACACCAAGCTGGCGGTGCGCAAGGGCGCGAGCGAGGAGGAGGTCATGGAGGCGATCTGGGTCGCCTCGGAGATGCGCGCCGGTGGTGCCTACGCCCACTCGACGCTGGCGCTGACTGCCATGGAGCACGCGCGGCCACGCCAGGAGGCGGGACGGTGAGGGTGTCCTACCGCACCGAGTTCCCGGCGGGCGCCCAGGCGCTCGCCGACCTGGAGGCGGCGCTGCACAAGGCCCCCCTGGAGCCGGAGCTGGTGGAGCTGGTGAAGATCCGGGCCTCCCAGCTGAACGGGTGCGCCTTCTGCCTGGCCATGCACACGCGCGACGCCCGCGCACGCGGTGAGTCGCAGGTGCGGCTCGACACCGTGTCGGCCTGGCGGGAGACCCCGTTCTTCAGCGACCGCGAGCGCGCGGCGCTCGCCTGGTGCGAGACGCTGACCGAGCTGTCCCGCAAGGGCGCGCCGGACTCCGACTTCGCGGCGCTCGAGGCGGTGTTCAGCAGCGAGGAGATCGCGGCGCTCACCTTCGCCGTCGTGGCCATCAACTCCTGGAACCGGCTCGCCGTGGGGCTGGGCACCGAGGTCACCAGCCTGAAGGGCATCGACTTCCCCCCGAGCCCCTAGAGGTGACCGTCACGCCATCAGGTCGTGCGACCCGCGGGTCGGGAAGGTGCGCGATGTGGTGGCCGGACCAGCACGTCGAGGAAAGCTCTCGACCCGCCGGCCTCGAAAAGTGGCGCCCACCATGCTCCGGTGTCTCGTGACCAGCCGCCGAAGTAAGAACCTTCGCGCGGCGGACGCGAACCGAGCGTGCACCCATCGCAGCGCCGCGCGGGCGCCGTACCTTCCTCGGGCTCCCGCGGCCTGCCCAGCGAAGGAGATAGCAGATGAGCGCTTCACGCACGCTCCGGCAGGTGGCCATCGTGCCGGTCGCCTCCCTGGCTCTGGTCGCCGCTTTGCTGAGCGGGAGCGCCGCTCGCGAGGCGAGCACCGCGGCCCGAGCGGCCGACCACGTCAGCATGGACACCCACACGCTGACCCCCGCGGAGCTGGCCTTCCACGACCGGATGCGCAAGCTCTGGGAGGACCACATCACCTGGACCCGGCTGGCGATCGTCACCTTCGCGGACGGGTCGGCCGGGTTCCCCGCGACCGCGGCACGGCTGCTGCGCAACCAGACCGCGATCGGCGACGCCATCAAGCCGTTCTACGGCAAGGCCGCCGGGAACCGGCTCGGCGCGCTCCTGCACGACCACATCACGATTGCTGTCGCGGTGCTGCAGGCCGCGAAGGCCGGCGACACCGCGGCGTTCAAGTCCGCAACCGGGAAGTGGTACCGCAACGCCAACGCGATCGCTGACTTCCTGGCCAAGGCCAACCCGAAGTTCTGGCCGGACGTCATGATGCGGGCGGACATGAAGACCCACCTGGACCAGACCCTGGCCGAGGCCGCCGACGAGCTGCAGGGCCACTACCGCGCCAGCGTCCGCGACTATGCGGCCGTGCACCGGCACATCCTCGCGATGGCCGACATGCTCAGCAACGGCATCATCCGCACCTTCCCGGGAGCCTTCCGGTGAGGTGAGCCGGCAGGGGACGACCGGCCCGGCCTGCTGCCCCTGACCGGTGACCTTCTGCTCCTGCGCGGGGACGTGAGCGTCCCTAACGTGGGGGCAGGAGGTCCCTGCCGAGCCGCGCGCACGTCTGCGGGCGAGGCCGTGTCATAGTGCCGCGACCACCTCAGGAAGGAACCCATGCCCGGAGTCGCCCTGGTCCGCCGGCCGACGGCCGACCTCGCCGAAGGCATCGTCACCCACATCGAACGCGTCCCGGTGGACGTGGAGCTCGCCCTCAAGCAGCACGACGGCTACTGCGCAGCCCTGCAGGATGCCGGCTGGCGCGTGGAGGAGGTGGAGCCCGCCCCCGGACTCCCCGACGCGGTGTTCGTCGAGGACACCGTCGTGGTCATCGGCTCGACCGCTGTCATCACCCGGTCGGGTGCACCGCAGCGCAGGCCGGAGGCGGAGGGGACCGAGGCCGTCGTACGCCGGCTCGGACTCGACGTCGTACGCCTGACCGGCGACGCCACCATGGACGGCGGCGACGTGCTGCAGGTCGGGAGCACGGTGTACGTCGGGCGGGGCGGGCGGACCGACGCCGAGGGCATCCGCCAGCTGCGCGCCGTCGCGGAGCCGCTCGGCCGGATCGTCGTGCCGGTCCGGCTCCGCGAGGTGCTGCACCTGAAGTCCGCGGTCACCGCACTGCCGGACGGCACGGTGCTCGCCCTGCCGGAGCTCCTCGAGCCCGGTGTGTTCTCGACCACCCGGCCGGTGGCGGAGGAGCCCGGCTGCCACGTCGTCCCGCTCGGCCCGGGCGAGGTGCTGATCAGCGCCTCCGCGCCGCGGACCGCGGACCGTCTCACCGACCTGGGGTTCACCGTCCGCGCCGTGGACGTGACCGAGTTCGAGAAGCTCGAGGGCTGTGTCACCTGTCTCAGCGTGCTGATCGGCTGAGCTGCAACCGGGATGCGTGAACGCCGGATATGCTCGACCGCGACCGTGCCGGCCGCAAAGGGGAGCCGGCTCCGAGGAGTGTGACGTGGCCCGACGCAAGGCGCAGACCACCGAGACGACCGCCCGCCAGGCCAAGCTTGCCGCCCTGCGCGCGCAGGAGGCGCGCAAGCGGCGGCGGATGACCATCGTGATGACCGCCATCGGCGTGGTGCTGGTGGTGATCGTGGCGTTCATCATCGTCTACTCGGTGACGAGGTCGAACGGCAGCGGCTCGGCCTCCTCGGCCAAGACCGCGAAGGTGGTCGACGCGGCCACCGGCGTCCCGCCCAGCGTGTTCGCGAAGGTCGGCACAGGGGCGGCGAAGGCCTCGCCGCAGAAGATCCCTGGCAACCACTCGCTGACCGCCGACGGCAAGCCGAAGGTGCTTTACGTGGGGGCGGAGTACTGCCCGTACTGCGCGACCGAGCGCTGGGCCGTGGTGGCCGCGCTGTCCCGGTTCGGCACGTTCAGCGACCTGGGCACCACCACCTCGAGCAGCACCGACGTCTACGCGAACACGGCCACGCTGTCCTTCCACGGCGCGAGCTACTCCAGCAAGTACCTCGCGTTCAACGGCTACGAGACCCAGGACCGGGAGAACCGCCCGCTGGACCAGCTCCCGGCCGAGGACAAGAAGGTGTTCCAGACCTTCGACGCCCCGCCGTACGTCCCGGCCGACTCGGCGGGCTCCATCCCGTTCGTCGACCTCGGCGGGAAGTACATGATCGTGGGCGCCAGCTACGACCCCCAGGTCCTGCAGGGCAAGACCCACCTCGAGATCGCCGAGGCGATGCACGACCCGAACAGCGACATCGGCAAGGCCGTCGTCGGCACCGCCAACCTGATCAGCGCCCGGCTGTGCACGCTCACCAACCAGCAGCCCGCGTCGGTGTGCAAGTCGCCCGGTGTGACCGCGGCCGCCAAGGCCATGAGCGGGAGCTGAGCGAGGCGTGGACCGAACCGCTCCGGAGGTGCACGTCCCCGCGTGGGCCGTGTGGGCCTCACTGGTGGTGTGCGTACTGGGACTGCTCGTCGCGGCGTACCTGACCTTCGAGCACTACACCGAGTCGACCACGCTGGCCTGCTCGGAGTCGGCGACGATCAACTGCCTGAAGGTGACCACCAGCCCCTACGCGGACGTGTTCGGCATCCCGTTCGCCGTGCTCGGGGTGGTCTACTTCGCGGGCATGGGCCTGCTCTGCCTGCCGGCCGCGTGGCGCCGGCCGGGCCGGCCGCTGCGGGCGCTGCGGGTGGCGGGCGCCGTCGTCGGCGTCCTGACGGCGCTGTACCTTGTGTGGGTCGAGCTGTTCCGCCTCGACGCGATCTGCCTGTACTGCACCGGCGTGCACGTCCTCACGTTCGTGCTCTTCGTGGTCGTGGCGCTCGGCTCGGCGGCCATCGTCGAGGAGACGCTGGCAAGTGAGCGTGAGTACGACGGGAGCACCTGAGTGGGGCCAATGATGCCGGCGCCGTTCGGCTGGCACATCTTCTTCACCGACTGGCACTTCTCACCGGTCTGGAACGCGGTGATCCTGCTCGCGCTCCTCGCCTACGGCGCAGGCGTCGCCCGGGCCCGGAGGCGGGGCGACCGCTCCGTCCACCCGGTCCGGATCGCCTCCTTCTGCGCGGCGCTGCTGGTGCTGGCGGTCACCGTGAACTCGGCCATCGATGGCTACTCGATGATGCTGTTCTGGGACCACATGATCGAGCACCTGCTGCTGATCATGGTGGTTCCGGCGCTGCTGGTCACCGGGCACCCGTTGACCGTGCTCGTGCAGGCCACCACCGGCCGAACCCGGGAACGGGTGCTGGCGGTGCTGCGGTCAAGGCCGGTGTCCGTGGTCACCCACCCGGTCGTCGCGCTGGGGATCTACAGCATCGTGATCGTCGGCACCCACCTGACCTCGTTCATGAACGCCATGACGATGCACATGTGGCTGATGCCGGTCGAGCAGGTCGTCTACCTGGTCAGCGGCTCGCTGCTGCTGGTCACGCTGCTGGCCGAGGAGCCGCTGCGCTGGCGCCCGCCGTACCTGATGCGCTTCGCGGTCCTGATGCTGGCCATGATCCCGGACACGCTGGTCGGCATCGTGCTGATGCAGAGCAGCGCGGCGATGTTCCCGGGCATGACCACCTCGGCGGACTGGGCCCCGACGCCGCTGCGCGACGAGGTGATCGCGGGCGGCATCATGTGGGCCGGCGGGGACGGGCTGATGATGCTGTTCGCGGTGATCATCATGCTGGTCTGGATCTCCAGCCCCAACCGTGACGCCACCGCGGGGGCGTGGCTGGAGAAGATCCGCCGCCAGCGGTTCACCGACATCGCGGGCGGCGCCGAGGCGCTGGGCGCCTCGTCCGAGGAGTCCGACGTGGACGAGGACGAGGCCTACCTGGACGCCTACAACCGGATGCTGAAGCGCCTCAACGCGCATCAGTGACCGGGTAGCCAAGGCCGAGCCGGTCGAACAGGAAGCAGTAGAAGTCGGTGAGTAGCTCGATCTCCTGCTCCAGAGGGCTGCCGAGGCCGTGACCGCCGGACTCCATCCGCAGCAGCACCGGCTCCTCCGACGACGTCGCCTCCTGGAGCCTGGCGGTCATCTTCTTGGCGTGCCAGGCGTCGACGCGGGAGTCGAACTCGCCGGCGGTCATCAGCACGGCCGGGTAGGCCGTGCCGTCCACGACGTTGTGGTAGGGCGAGTAGGCCAGCAGGGCTGAGAACTGGTCGGGGTCCTCGACGGTGCCGTACTCGGTGACGTTGAAGGTGCCGTTCGGGGTGGTCTCCGCGCGCAGCGAGTCCATCACCGGGACCTCGGCGACCACCGCCCGGGCCAGGTCGGGTCGCTGGGTGAGCACCGCGCCCATCAGCAGGCCGCCGTTGGAGCCGCCGTTGATCGCCAGCCGCTCGCGGCTGGTGATGCCAGTGCCGACCAGGTGGTCCGCGCAGGCGATGAAGTCGTCGAAGCAGTTCTGCTTGCCGGTGAGGCGACCGGCGTGGTGCCACTCCTCGCCGTACTCCCCGCCGCCGCGGATGTTCGCGACCACGAGCACGCCGCCCTGCTCGAGCCACGGCAGGGCGTCGCCCTGGAACCGCGGCCCCATCGAGATGCCGTAGCCGCCGTAGGCAACCAGCAGCGCCGGCGCGGAGCCATCGCGGGGAGTGCCGGGGGCGGCGATGACGTTGAGCGGCACCTTCGTGCCGTCCTTCGAGGTGGCCAGCTCGCGGGTCACCTGGTAGCCGGACAGGTCGACCGGCGTGCTGGTACCGAGCGCGGTGGGCCGAGGCTCGTGCCCGTCGACGGCCAGCCACCAGGTCGCCGGGGTGGTGAACGACTCGCCGCTCCAGACGACCGCGTCGCGGCCCGCCCGGGAGACCCGCGAGAAGTAGGAGGACACCGAGCTGATCGGCGGGATCTCGACCGCGGGCCGCGGGGAGCCGTCCAGGCCGAAGGCGCGCACGCGGCCCGGGCCACCGTCGATCTCGAACACCCACAGGGTGCCGTCGGTGACGGCCAGGTCGTCGATCGCCACGTCCCCGGCGGCCACCACCTCCTCCGCATCGGCCACGGTGGCGCCCTGCTGCATCCGCAGCCGCAGCACCCTCCCGCGCGGGGCCCCGGCGCGGGAGAGCAGGTAGAGCACGCCGTCACCGAGCACCGCGAAGACGCACTTGTCGGCGAGGTCCGCGACCTGCCACCAGTCGCCGCCCTCCTGGCTGCGCACGAAGACCTGCCACTCGCCGCCGTCGCCGCGCTGCACGTGATCCATGACCCAGCGGCCGTCGGGGCAGGCGGAGAGGTAGTTCTCCGCGATCCTCGGCTCGGCGAAGCCGTCGCTGAGGTCGGTGCGGTCCTCTCCCGTGGTGAGGTCCCGGAACCACACCTGCTGGTGGAAGCCACCGGGATCGGCGCAGAGGGTGTACCAGAAGCCGGTCCCGTCGCCGCGCCAGGCGACCGAGCCGCCCATCAGGTTCACGTGCGGGATCGGCTCGTCGTCCAGCGCGCCGGTCGCAACGTCGTACACGTGCAGCGTCCCGTCCTCGGTGCCGTTCTCCGACAGCGAGACCGCGACGCGGCCGCCGTCGGGCGACGGGACGAAGAAGTCGATCGTGGTCGCCCCGGACGGGTCGATCTCGTTCGGGTCCACGACCACGCGCTCGCCGGCGGGGTCGTCGACGTCAGCCAGCGCCACCAGGAAGCGCTGCTGCTTCGGTGGCTGCTCCTTCAGCGCGAACCAGGTGTCGCCGCTCCGGGTGAGCAGGGTGTACGACGTGCGCGCGGCGCGCATCAGCCCCTCGACCCGGGCCCGGAGCGTGGCCCGCCAGGGGAGGGCGTCAAGGTGCTCGCGGGTGCGCTGCTGCTGGGCCTTCGTCCAGGCGACGGTGTCGTCGGACCTGGCGTCCTCGAGCCAGCGGTACTCTTCGACGACGTCGACGCCGTGGTAGCTGGTGGTCACCGGGACGCGCGGGATGCGCACGGCTGCGAGCTCGCCCACACCAGCAGTCAACCAGGTTTGCCTGCTCAGCGGGAGCGCAGCGCGAGGAACACGTCCACCCGGTCCTCGAGCCGGCCCAGGTCACGCCCGGTCAGCTGTTCCACCCGCTCGATCCGGTAGCGGACGGTGTTCACGTGCACGTGCAGCGCCTCGGCGGTCCTGGTCCACGATCCCGAGCAGTCGAGGAACACCTGCAGGGTCTCCAGCAGGCCGGCGCCGGTCCGCGCGTCGTACTCCAGCACCCGACCCAGCACCCGCCCCGCGAAGGTCCGGCGCACCTCGTCGGGCACCGACGCCAGCAGCAGCACGTGCGAGCTGACCTCGTCCGCAGTGACCACGCTCACCGGGACACCGCGCGCCTCCGCCAGCCGGCACGCGAACCGCGCCTCCTCCACCGCACCGGCCAACGCGTCGGCATCCGCCCGGCCGCTCACCCCGACCACGAGCCGGGAGCCGCCCAGCCCGGGCACGAGCCGCGCGAACGCCGTCCGCAGCACGTCGTCGACGCCGTCCACGGCCGGGAGCAGGGCGACCACCCGTCCATCCCGACCGGTCGCGACCACCGGTGGACCCAGCTGCTGGGCCACGTCCTCCACGAGGCTGCGCACGACCTCCGCCTGGTCGGCTCGGCCGACGAGGCCGGCGACCGCGGTCACCAGTGCGGCCGAGGGGTCCGCTCCGGCCTGCTGCAGCCGCTCCTCGAGCTCCCGCAGGGTGCCCCCGGCCTCCACCCGGGCCAGCACGTCCTCGGCGATGCGGCGGGTGCCGCGCAGCCCCTCTGCGCGCCGGGACCGGTCGAGGGCCGTGATGGCGGCGAACTCCTCGACGGTCTCGACCAGCTCCTCGGCCGCCTCGGTGACCGTGTCTTCCCCGCCGACCACCACGAGCCAGGACGCGAGCCGGCTGCCGAGCACCGATCCGACCGGGAACGCGGTGAGCGCCGCGGCTCCCTCGCCCACGGTCACCGGGAGCCGGGGGCCGGCGAGGTAGCCGCGCACGACGCGGTCCACGTCGGTCGGGGACAGCGGCTGCTGGCCGGGTACGACGAAGCGGCCGGTCGTGGTCAGCACCCACAGGGGCCGGCCGGTCTGGGCCGCCACCCGGGCAGCCACCTCGTCGAGGGTGCGTCCCGACGCGATCGCGGAGAGCATCTCCCGCTGCCGGACCAGCGAGGCCGACATCCTGGCCCCGGCCGGCGAGCCGGTCGCCGCGGCGCAGTGCTCGACGAGGTCGGCGAACGAGACCTCCTCGGGGACCTCGATCAGCGGCAACCCGTGCCGCCGACAGGCCTCCACCAGGTCCTCGGGGACGCTGCCGAGCAGCGCGTCGCCGGCGGCGAGCGCGATCGCCCCACCGTCGGTCAGCGCACGCACGAACGTCTCGCTGTCGGCCGCCGAGCGCCGCCAGTTCAGCCCGGTGAGCACCAGCTCGCCGCCGGAGAGGTACCGGGTCGGCTCGAGCAGGTCGGTGGTCAGGGCCCGCCGGATCGGCCGGTCCAGGGCACCTTCCGGCTCCAGCAGCAGCCGGAGCCGCAGCCGTGGCGCGTCCACCAGCTCCCGCAGCAGCACCCGGCCCTCCTTTCTTGGAGGAACCTACAACGGGGAGCCCGGTAGGGGGAGCCGGTTCGTGCCGATCGCGGGTTGGCGTGTCCGCGGGAGGTCGGTTCACTCGGGTGAGACGGTGACCTGGGTCACGTGTGAGGGGAGAGTGTCCATGGAGTTCCTCCAGCCGAGCAGCTGGGCCGAGGCGGTGGAGGCCAAGGCCGCCTGCCCGGGCGCGGTGCCGGTCGCCGGCGGCACGGACGTGATGGTCGGGCTGAACTTCGACCGCCGCCGGCCGGAGGCGCTGCTCGACCTGACCCGGGTGCCCGAGCTGGCCGCCTGGTCCGAGCACGACGGCCGGGTCCGGCTCGGCGCGGCGGTCACCTACGCCCGCGTCATCGACGAGCTCGGTGACCGGCTGCCCGGGCTGGCGATGGCCTCCCGGACCGTGGGCTCGCCGCAGATCCGCAACCGCGGCACCGTCGGCGGCAACCTCGGCGCGGCCTCACCCGCCGGCGACGCGCACCCGGCGCTGCTGGCCGCCGACGCCCAGGTCGAGGTGGAGTCGGTGCGCGGGGTGCGCGTGATCCCGGTCGCCGACTTCTACACCGGCGTCAAGCGCAACGCCCTCGAACCCGACGAGCTGATCGCCGGCATCTGGGTCACCCCGCCGCGCGGCCCGCAGCAGTTCGCGAAGATCGGCACCCGCAACGCGATGGTGATCTCGGTGGCCGCCTTCGGGCTGGCACTGCACCCGGACCGCCGGGAGGTGGGCACCGGCATCGGATCGGCCGCCCCGACCCCGCGCCGGGCCCTGAACGCCGCGGCGTTCCTGGCGGGTGCGCTGGAGGACGCGGGGCTGTGGGAGTCCCGCGGAAAGCTCCCGGACCCGCTGGCCCGGGAGTTCGGCGAGCGGGTGCGCGGCGCCGCTGCGCCGATCGACGACGTGCGCGGCACCGCGTCGTACCGCCTGCACGCCCTGGCGGTGATGGCCCGCCGGACCCTGGCATGGGCCTGGAACGACTACCAGAAGGCAGCCTGATCATGCGGATCACCACCACGGTCAACGGCGAGCAGCGCGAGGTCGACGACGTCTGGGAGGGCGAGAGCCTGCTCTACGTGCTCCGCGAGCGGATGGGGCTGCCCGGGTCGAAGAACGCCTGCGAGCAGGGCGAGTGCGGCTCGTGCACGGTGATGCTCGACGGGGTTCCGGTGTGCGCGTGCCTGGTCGCGGCCGGGCAGGCGCAGGGCCGCGAGGTGCTCACCGTGGAGGGGCTGGCCGAGCCGGACGCCCTGCACCCGGTGCAGACCGCGTTCGTCGACGCCGGCGCGGTGCAGTGCGGGTTCTGCACCCCCGGCCTAGTAGTGGCCGCCGCGGACCTGCTGCGGCAA
Source organism: Nocardioidaceae bacterium (assembly GCA_035765755.1). Lineage (GTDB taxonomy): Bacteria > Actinomycetota > Actinomycetes > Propionibacteriales > Nocardioidaceae > DASSKA01. Next base: position 26,273 of record DASTWW010000264.1, on the reverse strand, counting down.
AGTCCACGGCCCTCGGACCCCGAGATCCGGGAGGCGCTGGCCGGCAACCTGTGCCGGTGCACCGGCTACGAGAAGATCTTGGACGCCGTGCGGCTGGCGGCCGACCGCCTGGCCGGCGAGGAGGTGGCGCGATGACCGTGGTGATCGAGGGCTGCGCGGTCGTCACCATGGCCGCGGACCACAGCGAGATCGGCTCGGGGCACGTGGTCGTCGAGGACAACCGGATCGCTGCCGTGGGTGAGGGGCCGGTCGTCGGGTACGACGGGGCCCGGCGCGTGGACGGGACCGGGTGCCTGCTCACCCCGGGGCTGGTCAACACCCACCACCACCTCTACCAGTGGGTGACCCGAGGGCTTGCCGCCGACGACACGCTGTTCGACTGGCTGACCACGCTCTACCCGGTCTGGGCGGGCATCGACGAGGAGGCTGTGCACGTCGCCGCGCAGGGCGGCCTGGCCTGGCTGGCGCGCACCGGCTGCACCACCGCCTCGGACCACCACTACGTGTTCCCCCGCGACGGGGGCGACCTGCTCGCCGCGGAGATCTCCGCCGCCGGCTCGGTGGGCCTGCGGTTCCACCCCTGCCGCGGCTCGATGGACCTCGGCCGGAGCGCCGGCGGCCTGCCGCCGGACTCGGTGGTGGAGGACCGCGACGCGGTGCTCGCGGCCACCGAGGCGGCGATCGGCCGCTGGCACGACCCGGCGCCGGACGCCATGGTGCGCGTCGCGGTCGGGCCGTGCTCACCGTTCTCGGTGACCGGCGACCTGATGCGCGAGGCCGCCGAGCTGGCCCGGCAGCACGGCGTGCGGCTGCATACCCACCTCGCGGAGACGGCCGACGAGCTGGACTTCTGCCGGGAGCGGTTCGGGTGCACCCCGCTGGAGTACGCCGAGTCGCGCGGCTGGTCCGGGCCGGACGTCTGGTACGCCCACGGCATCCACTTCGACGACCTCGAGGTCAAGCGGCTCGGTGCCGCAGGCACCGGGGTGGCGCACTGCCCGTCGTCCAACGCCCGGCTCGGCGCCGGCATCGCCCGCGCCGCCGACCTGCGCGCCGCAGGCGCCCCGGTGGGGCTCGGGGTCGACGGCCCGGCCAGCAACGAGGCGAGCAGCCTGCTGGAGGAGGTGCGCCACGCGCTGCTGTTCGCCCGCGCGAAGGGCGGCCCGCAGGCGTTGACCGTCCGCGACGCGCTGGAGATGGCCACCCTCGGCGGGGCGAGGGTGCTCGGCCGCGCCGACGAGATCGGCTCGGTGGAGCCCGGCAAGCTCGCCGACCTGGCGCTGTGGCGGCTGGACACCCTGCCGCACGCCGACATCGTCGACCCGGTCGCCGCGCTCGTGCTCGGCGCACCCCCGCCGCTCGAGCTGCTGCTCGTCGACGGACGCGCCGTGGTCGAGCACGACCGAGCGGTCACCGTCGACGAGCCGGAGCTCGCCGTCCGGGCCCGGCGCGTCCACGAGCACCTTGCAGGGAAGGCGGGACTGCGATGAGCGCGCAGGCAGCCGGCACGACGGCGGCGGGCACCACGACGGGGACGGCCGTCGGCACCGGACGGATCGGGGAGAGCGCGGTCCGACCGGACGGCGTCCTCAAGGTCACCGGCGAGTTCGCCTACGCCAGCGACCTCTGGATGGAGGACATGATCTGGGGGGTGACGCTGCGCAGCCCGCACCCGCACGCCCGGATCCGCTCGGTCGACATCGGGCCGGCGCTGGCCACACCGGGCGTGTACGCCGTACTCCTCGGCGACGACGTGCCCGGACGCAACGCGTTCGGGCTCGAGCACGACGACCAGCCGGTGCTGGCCGCGGACGTGGTCCGCTACCAGGGCGAGCCGGTCGCGCTGGTCGCGGCCGACCACCCGGAGATCGCCCGGCAGGCGGCAAAGAAGATCGTCGTCGACTACGAACCGCTGCCCCGGGTCACCGACGGCCGCCGGGCCCTCGACTCCGAAGCCCCGAAGGTGCATCCGGACGGCAACCTGGTGCGGCACCTCAAGATCCGCCGGGGCGACTCGGAGGCGACCGCCCCGGTGGTCGTGGAGCTGGACTTCGAGGTGGGCATGCAGGACCAGGCCTTCCTGGGCCCGGAGTCCGGGCTCGCGGTGCCGGCCGAGGACGGCGGGGTCGACCTGTACGTCGCCACCCAGTGGCTGCACGTGGACCAGCGGCAGATCTGCCAGGCGCTCGGGATGCCGCCCGAGAAGGTCCGGCTGAGCCTGTCCGGGGTGGGCGGGGCGTTCGGCGGCCGCGAGGACCTGTCCATGCACGTGCACGCCTGCCTGCTGGCGCTGCACATCGGCAAGCCGGTGAAGATGGTTTACAACCGCGAGGAGTCGTTCTTCGGGCACGTGCACCGCCACCCGGCGTACCTCCACTACGAGTACGGCGCGCAGCCGGACGGCCGGCTGGTCTACGGCAAGGCGAGCATCGTCTTCGACGGCGGCGCCTACGCCTCGTCGACGGCGGCGGTGGTCGGCAACGGCGGCACCATGGGCCTGGGCCCCTACCGGTTCCCGAACGTGCAGGTGGACTGCTTCGGCGTCTACACCAACAACCCGCCGTGCGGGGCGATGCGCGGGTTCGGCTGCGTGCAGGCGGCGTTCGCGCACGAGGCGATGATGGACGCGCTGGCCGACCGGGTGGGCGTGGACCGGATCGCGATCCGGCAGCTGAACGGGATGACCGAGGGCGAACAGAACATCACCGGCCAGGTCATCGACTCCGCCGCCCCGGTCTCCGAGCTGTTGCAGATCGTGCACGACCTGCCTCTCCCGGCACCGGTCGCCGGCGAGCCCGACCTGCGCGCCATGCCGGGCGGGGTGTCCAACACCACCCACGGCGAGTCGGTCGTGCGCGGCATCGGCTACGCGGTGACCTACAAGAACGTCGCGTTCTCCGAGGGCTTCGACGACTACTCCACCGCCCGGGTGCGGCTGGAGACGGTGGCCGGCGAGCCACTGGTCACCGTGCACACTGCGGCCGCGGAGGTGGGCCAGGGGCTGATCACCGTCGAGCAGCAGATCTGTCGCACGGAGCTGGGCGTGGACCGGGTGGTGGTGCACCCCAAGGACACCTCGGTCGGCTCCGGGGGCTCGACGTCGGCGTCCCGGCAGACCTACGTGACCGGCGGCGCGATCAAGGCCGCCTGCGAGGCGGTTCGGCGGGTGGTGCTCGAACGGGCCGCCGCGTCGACCGGGCAGGCGGCGGACTCGCTGCGTCTCGAGGGCGGCAAGGTGGTCAGCCTCGGCGGTGAGGTGGTGGCCGGCCTGGCGGACGTGGTCGGCGACCGGCCGGTGGAGGAGACCGTCGAGTGGCGGCATAGGCCCACCGAGCCCGTGCATCCGGAGACCGGTCAGGGCAGGGCGCACGTGCAGTACGCCTTCTCCGCGCACCGGGCCGTGGTGGACGTGGACACCGAGCTCGGCCTCGTGAAGGTGGTCGCGCTCGACACCGCCCAGGACGTCGGCCGGGCGCTGAACCCGTCGGCGGTGGTCGGGCAGATCCACGGCGGCAGCGCGCAGGGCATGGGACTGGCGCTGATGGAGGAGATCCTGGTCAGCGACGGACAGGTGAAGAACCCGTCGTTCACCGACTACCTGATCCCGACCATCCTCGACATGCCGCCGATGCAGGTCCAGGTGCTGGAGTACGCCGACCCGCACGCGCCGTACGGCGTCCGCGGCGTCGGCGAGCCGCCGGCCATCTCCTCCGGGCCGGCCGTGGCCGCAGCCATCCGGCAGGCCACCGGAAAGCCGCTGCGCCGCGTGCCGATCCGGCCCGAGCACATCGCCGACTGCTGAACCGGCGCTCGCGCACGATCAGGGGGCCGCGCCGACTCCGGTGGCCACCTCGTGGCGGCGGAACGGGCCGCTCGTCGAGGGAGCGAGCGGCGGGGTCGGCCAGCCGTCGCCCGCGAGCAGCCCGTCCAGGAAGTCGGCGACCGCCTCCTGTGCCGGATGCACCGGCTGCCAGCCCAGCAGATCACGCGCCCGCTGGGAGCTCATCATCGGCACGTGCACCAGCAGCTCGAACAGGTCCGGTGCGGCGGGGGCGAGCGGGGCGTGGAAGGCCGCCGCCAGCGCACTGCGAACCAGTCCTGTGGGCACCTGTGCGGTGCGGCTCTTGAGCAGCTCGGCGAGCGCCGGTACGTCCAGGACCGGGTCGCCGGCCAGGTTGAACGCGCCGGTCACCGGACGCAGCACCGCCTGGGCGTACGCCGCGGCGGCATCCTCGGCGTGCAGCGCCTGGAAGTGCAGCCGGCCCGGGTCGGGGAGGACCGGCAGCCGGCCGGGCTTCATCAGCCGGACCGGCAGCAGCGGACCCACGAACAGCCGTCGCTGCTGCACCGAGGCCCGGTGCTGGAAGGTGGACGCCGGACGCACCCGGACCACCCTGCGGTCGGGGTAGGCCAGCTCGTGCAGGTCCAGCAGCCGCTCCGCGAACGCCTTCTCGCGGCTGTAGGTGTTCGCCGGCCAGCCCTGAGTGGGCCAGGACTCGTCGACCGGCTCCAGGTCGACCCGTGGTGAGTAGGCGCCCACCGAGGAGGCCACGACCACGGTCCCGACATCGGCCTGCTCGACGGCGGCGAGCACCCGGTCGGTGCCGGTCACATTGGCGCGCCAGGTGGTGTTCGGCTCCCGGGTGGGCTGGAACAGCCAGGCCAGGTGCACCACGGCGTCCGCGCCCTCGAACACGGGGGCCAGCTCGTCCTCGGCCACGTCGAGGAACTCCCAGGTGGTCTTCGCGGGTCGCCACTCGTGCGAGCGTCGGCAGATGCCGACGACCGACTCGACCTGGTCCTCCTCGGCCAGCCGCTCCACGAGCGCCGACCCGACGTTCCCGCTGGCACCTGTCACCACGACACGCATGGGACGCGGTGCCCCGTAGCGGGCAGGACATTCCCTCGGTCGGAACCCGGTCGAGGTGTACGGCGCGGCGGGCGGGGAACCTGGCGAGCGTGGCAGGCAGATCGGACACCGAGCGCCCCGGTGCGGCGTCATGGGTGCCGGAGCGACCGGACCTGGACTCGCTGCGCGCCGCGATGCAGGAGTGCCGCGGCTGCGAGCTCTACCGGGACGCCATCCAGGCGGTGCCCGGCGACGGCGCGGCCGACGCCCCCGTGATGCTCGTCGGCGAGCAGCCGGGCGACAAGGAGGACCAGGAGGGCGAGCCGTTCGTCGGCCCGGCGGGCCGGTTACTGGACAAGGCGCTGGCGGAGGCCGGGATCCCACCGGAGCAGGTCTTCGAGACCAACGCGGTCAAGCACTTCCGGTTCTCCGGGACCCGCGGCAAGCAGCGCATCCACAAGTCCCCGGACCGGGTGCACATCGCGGCCTGCCAGCCCTGGTTGCTGGCCGAGCTGGACCTGGTGCACCCCACCGGAGTGGTGCTGCTCGGCGGCACGGCCGGCAAGGCGGTCTACGGCTCGGGGTTCCGGGTCGGCCAGGCGCGGGGACGGCTGCAGCCCTGGCCGGAAGGGCTGGCCACCGCGGGATCGCCGGAATGGGTGCTCGCCACCACGCACCCGTCCGCGGTGCTCCGATCGAAGGACCGCGGCCGCGACTTCGACGCCCTCGTCGCCGACCTGAGGGTCGCCGCCGAGGCCCTCGGCTGAGGCGGACGGCCGCAGTGCGGCTGTCGGCGGTTCACCGGCGCCTGCGCCACCACAGCGCGCCAGCCGCTCCGGCTGCCAGCACGCCCGTGCCGCCGCCGGCGAGCAGCGCCCGCAGGTCGCCGCGTCGCCACTCCCCGTCGACCTTGTTCCACTCCGGCATCGGCTCGAAGATGTTGCCCGGCCCCGGCTCCGCCTCGTCGCTGCTGAACGCCATCAGGTTCATCACCCTGGGGACCAGGTGGCTGTACAGGCTGGGCATCACCGCGTGCCCGAGCTCGAGGAACAACGCGAATGCCCCCACGGTCCGCTGCCGGCGCGGGTGCTCCACCGAACGCAGTACCGCCCGCACCACGCGGTCCGGGTCGGCGACGGGGGGCACGGTCTTCGGGGTCCGGTGGGTGTAGTTGCCGGCGTGCCGGAAGATCGGGGTGTCCACGCACTGCGGCAGGATCGTGCAGACATGGATGTCCCGGGTCTTACGCTCCAGCCACAGCGCCTCCTGCAGCGACTCGGAGAAAGCCCGTACGCCGTGCTTGCTGACCACGTAGGCGCTGACGTACGGCGAGGACACGCTGCCCCACACCGACGCGACGTTGACCAGCACGCCCCGGCTGCGCTCCCGGAAGTACGGCAGCACCGCACGCGCACCGTGGATCTGCCCGAACAGGTTGGTCTCGATGACCCGCCGGTAGGCCTCCGACGGGGTCTTCTCGAACTCCCCGTACAGGATCACCGCCGCCGCGTTCACCCAGACGTCGATGCGGCCGAACCGCTCGGCGGCCCGCCGGGCCAGCTCCTGGACCGCCTCCTCGTCGGCGACGTCGGTGGGAACGGCCAGCGCCTCGGCGCCCTCGGCCTCGCACTCGCGGACCACGTCGTCGAGCGAGTCCTTGCTGCGAGCCGCGACCACCACGCTCGCGCCGCGCTTGGCGAACCCGAGCGCGGTGGCCCGTGCGATCCCGCTGGAGGCGCCGGTGACGACGGCGACCGAGCCTTCGACCTTCACCTCAGCCCGCCGGGTTGAGGACGACCTTCAGGCAGTTGTCCTGCTTCTTCTGGAAGATCTCGTACCCGTGCGGCCCCTCCTCGAGGGGCAGGTGGTGGGTGGCGAGGTCCTCGGTGCCCAGGGGGTCGGAGTCGTCGACCAGGTAGGGCATGATCTCGTCGATCCACCGCTTCACGTGGCACTGGCCCATCCGCAGCTGGATGCCCTTGTCGAACATCTGCATGAGGGGCATCGGGTCGATGGACCCGCCGTACACGCCGATCATGGAGACCGTGCCGCCGCGGCGCACCGTGTCGATGCACTCGGTGAGCGCACCGAGCCGGTCCACGCCGTAGTTCTCAGCGAGCGGCTTGCCGACCTTGTCGGGAAGGGCGGCCGCCATCGCCTGGCCCATCTTCTGCAGCGGGTTGCCGTGCGACTCCATACCGACCGCGTCGATGACGCTGTCCACGCCGCGGCCGCTCGTGGCGTCCATCAGGTACGACGGGACGTCGTCGACCTCGCGTGCGTCGATCACCTCCACGCCGTACTGCTTGGCCTTGTCCAGCCGGTCGGACACCAGGTCGATGCCGAAGACCCGCTCGACACCCTGCATCCGGGCGATCCGGCAGCAGAGCTGGCCGATCGGCCCCAGCCCGTAGACGGCCAGCGAGCCGCCCTTGGGCACGTCGGCGTAGGCCACCCCCTGCCAGGCGGTCGGCAGGATGTCGGACAGGTACACGAACCGGTCGTCCGGTGGCCCCTCCGGAACCTTGATCGGACCGAACTGCGACTGGGGCACACGCAGGTACTCCGCCTGGCCGCCGGGCACCTGGCCGTACAGCTTCGTGTAGCCGAACAGCGAGGCGCCGGTGCCCTGGTCGCGGTTCTGGGTCGTCTCGCACTGCGCGAACAGCTGGCGTTCGCACATCCAGCAGTGCCCGCAGGAGATGTTGAACGGGACGACCACCCGGTCACCGGGCTGGATGTGCTCGCCGGCCTCCGGGCCGACCTCCTCGACGATCCCCATGGGCTCGTGGCCCAGGATGTCCCCGGGGTCGAGGAACGCCCCCAGAACCTCGTACAGGTGCAGGTCCGAGCCGCAGATGTTCGTGCTGGTCACCTTGATGACCGCGTCGGTCGGATCCTGGATCTTCGGGTCCGGGACGGTCTCGACCCGCACGTCCCGCTTGCCCTGCCAGGTCAGTGCCTTCATGCTGCGATCTCCTTGTCTCTCAGTGGTGGCTGTACTCGGGTGCCGGTGAGCGCCGCTCGCCGACGGCCTCGACCACGTCCTTGCGTCCCTTGCTCAGCACGCCCTCCCAGATGGCGGCACCCAGCACGGCGCCGGCGACCGGGCCGACGACATAGATCCACCAGTACGGGAACTGGCCGGCGACGATGTCCGGCCCGAGCGTGCGCGCCGGGTTCAACGAACCGCCGGAGACCGGCAGGGACAAGAAGATGGCCGCCCCGACCCACAGCCCGATGGCCAGGCCGGCTTGGCTGGCGCCACCGGGGGCGCGCTCGTGCACCGCGGTCGCCATCACCACGATCATCAAGCCCGCGGTGATGACCACCTCGGTGACGCACGCGACCCACCAGGGCACTCCCGGGCCCGGGTGCGTCGAGCCGAGGATCAGCGGACCACGCAGGCTGGGGTACATCAGCCAGTTCATCAGGGCGGCCAGGCAACCTCCGACGAGCTGCGCGACGACGTATCCAGGGACCATGCGCCAGGGGAACTTGCCGACCGCGGCCAGTCCCACGGTGACCGCCGGGTTGATGTGCGCCCCGGAGACCCGCGCCACGAGGTACACCGCGGCCACCACTCCGAAGGCGAACGCGATGCTGATCGCGATGTCCCCGGTGGCGGTGAATCCGCCGGTCGTGTGCCGCAACGTGTGCACCGCCAGCACCGTGGCCGTGCCGGAGAGCGTGAACATGAACGTGCCGAGCATCTCGGCGGTCAGCGCGCCGGCGGTTACCGCCGGCAGCGAGGGTTGTCGAGCCATCCTTGTCATCTCCACTCATGTGAACTGGTGGCCGCGTTACCCGCCCGGCGGGAAAGGGATGCGTGGTGGGGCAAATACAACCGTCAACGGACTGCCTGGGCTCGGTTCCACCAGGCCGGCTGCCGCACGGCCTGTTCGCGCACCCAGGCGAAGTGCCGGCGGGCGTGCGCACGCAGCGGCAGCGCCAGCAGGAAGCCGGCCACGGTGGGCCCGGCGGAGCCGGTGCGGGAGAGTACGGCGGACGCGATCAGGCTGGCGGCGCCACCCGGTCCCGCCGCGCGGCCACGGCGAGCGCCGGGAACGCCACCAGCCAGGTGCCCGCTGCGCCTGCGAGGCCGAGCTCGCGTTGCAGCATCAGGCCGGTTCCGGCGCCGAGCTCGAAGGTGTGGTGCGAGGCCGCACCGGCCAGCATCGCCAGCACGGACCAGCGTCGCAGCCGACCCGCTCGCGCCACGTGTCAGCCGCCGAGCTCGGCGGCCAGGTTGCCCATCAGCGCGCGCAGCGACGGGTAGACCGTGTCCGCGCCCGCCGCGCGCAGCTCGGCCTCCGAGATGCCGCCGGTGAGCAGGCCCACGGTGGGCAGGTCCAGCTGCTTGGCGGCCCGGAAGTCCCAGGTGGCGTCGCCGATCATCAGCGCGCGGCCGCCTCCGACCCGGTCCAGCGCCACCTCGATCAGGTCGGGGGCGGGCTTGCTCTCGTCGGCGTCGCCGGAGCGGGTCCACTCGACGTCCAGGTCCGGTGCCCCGAGCACCTCGGCGAACCGGTCGATGTGCTTGGGCTGGCCCGAGCTGGCCAGCACCACGCGAAGTCCCCGGCGTCGCAGCTCGGCGAGCAGCTCCGTGGCCCCCTCGAGCGCCTCCACCTCGTCGATGAGCGCGTCGAACTCGTGGGTGTGCACCTCCCGGACCGCATCGCCGTGGGCGTCCTCGACCTCTTGGCCGGCGACGTCGGCGACGAACCGGTCCCCGCCGGTGCCGATCTGGCGGTGCAGCCGCCATACCGGCACCGCGACTCCCTGGCTGCGGAACGCGCGGTGCCAGGCGATCGCGTGCTGGTAGTTGGAGTCGATCAGGGTGCCGTCGACGTCGAGGACGACCACCTCCACCGGGTCGCGGAGCACGACCGGGTTGTCGGTGGTGACGCGCTGAGGGTTCGCGGTGGGTGTGCTGGCCACGCCCGAGCCGCTCCAGGATGAGCTGGTCATGCCCGGTCAGGTACCCAGCCCTCGCCGTACTATCAGCGGGCCGTGCACCCACGGAGCGGCCGCGGGTCGAGGAGCAGCAAAGGAGCGCAGGTGCGGGTCTTCATCTCCTGTGACATGGAGGGCGTGGCCGGAGTGGTCGACTGGTCCCAGTGCCGCCCGTCGGGCGGGCCGGCGTACACCCAGGGCTGCGAGCTGATGCTGGCCGAGGTGAACGCCGCGATCGCCGGTGCGGTCGCGGGCGGGGCCGGCGAGGTGCTGGTCAACGACTCGCACGGGGCGATGTTCAACCTGGACCCGCGCGCCCTGCGCGCCCCGGCGTCGTACCTGTCCGGACGGCACAAGCCGCGGTACATGATGCAGGGCCTCGACGAGACCTTCGACGCGGTGTTCCTGGTCGGCTACCACGGCTCGATCTCCGGGGCCAGCTCCGTGCTCTCGCACAGCTACAACCCCGAGGTGATCTCCGCGGTGCTGCTCAACGGCCGCCCGGTGGGGGAGAGCGGCATCAACGCCCTGGTCGCGCACGAGCTCGGCGTGCCGATCGCGCTGGTGACCGGCGACGCCGTGACGCTTCAGGAGGTCGGTGAGGTCGCGCCGGGCTGCGTCACCGTGCGCACCAAGGAGTCGGTGAGCCGGTTCGCCGCCCACCACCTGCACCCGGAAGTAGCCTGCGCCAGGATCGGGGAGGCCGCGGAGGCGGCCGTGGCAACGGCGCGTTCGGGTGCGCTGGCTCCGCCGCGCGTGGAGCTGCCGGCGACGCTGACCGTGGAGATGCAGACCGCGGACATGGCCCAGGTGGCGAGCTGGGTCAAGGGCGTCGAGCGCAGCGGCACCCGGAGCGTGACGATCACCGGCGACTCCGGGGGCCCGGTCTTCGACGCCTTCGTCGCGCTGACCTACATCACCCGCCAGGCCGGCGGCCGCTGACCCGCGCAGCTCGGGGCGAGCCGACCTAGTGTGGAGGCATGGACCAGCCTTCCGCCGGCACGCTCGGCGCCCTTCGTGAGCACGGCTACCGTTCCCGCTCGGTCAAGGCTGAGCTCCGCGACACCCTGGTGGGCCGGCTGCGCGACGGCGCGGTGACGTTCCCGGGCATCGTCGGGTTCGACGACACGGTGCTGCCTCAGCTGGAGGGAGCCCTGCTGGCCGGTCACGACCTGGTGCTGCTGGGGGAGCGCGGCCAGGGCAAGACCCGGCTGATGCGCACCCTGGTCACGCTGCTCGACGAGTGGAGCCCGGCGGTCTCCGGCTGCGAGATCAACGACGACCCGCTGCGCCCGGTCTGCGTGCGCTGCCGGCGGCTCGCCGCCGAGGCCGGGGACGACCTTCCGGTGGTGTGGCGGCACCGTGAGGACCGGTACGCCGAGAAGCTGGCCACCCCGGACACCAGCGTGGGTGACCTGGTCGGGGACGTGGACCCGGTGAAGGTGGCGGGCGGTCGCACGCTCGGCGACCCGGAGACCATCCACTACGGGCTGCTGCCGCGGAGCAACCGCGGCGTGTTCGGGCTCAACGAGCTGCCCGACCTGGCGGAGCGGATCCAGGTGGCGATGTTCAACGTGCTCGAGGAGCGCGACGTCCAGGTGCGCGGGTACTCGCTGCGGCTGCCGCTCGACGTACTTCTCGTCGCCACCGCCAACCCCGAGGACTACACCAACCGCGGACGGATCATCACCCCGCTCAAGGACCGGTTCGGCGCCGAGATCCGCACCCACTACCCGGCCGAGGTGGCAGAGGAGGTGGCCCTGATCCGGCAGGAGGCGGCGCTGGTCGCCGACGTGCCGCAGCACCTGCTCGAGGTGGTCGCGCGCCTGACCCGCGAGCTGCGCGCGTCCCCGTCCGTCGACCACCGCTCCGGGGTGAGTGCCCGGTTCGCGATCGCCGGAGCCGAGGCCATCGCCGCGGCCGGGCTGCGCCGGGCCTCGCGCGCCGGGGAGCAGGAGGCGGTGGCCAGGATCGGCGACGCGCCGGCCGTGCTGCCCACGCTGCTCGGCAAGCTGGAGTTCGAGATGGGCGAGGAGGGGCGCGAGGCCGAGATCGTCTCCCACCTTCTGCGGAAGGCGACCGCGGAGACCTTCCGCGACCGGCTCGTGGGCCTGGACCTGTCCGGGTTCACCGACCTGTTCGCCGAGGGTGCGACGGTCGAGACCGGCGACCTGGTGCCGGCCACTGACGTGCTCACCCAGGTCGGCACGGTGCCCGGCCTGTCGAAGGTGCTCGACCGGCTCGGCCACGGCGACGACGCGACGCCCGGCGAGGTCGCGGCCGCGGTGGAGCTGGTGCTGGAGGGGCTGTACCTGACCCGCCGCCTCGGCAAGGAGTCTGTCGCCGGGCGCGCGGTGTACGGGGTCTGAGATGTCGCGGTTCCGCTACCAGCCATGGAGCGGCGGACCGGATCCGCTGGCCCCGCCGTACGACGTGCGCGCGGCCCTCGACGCGGTCGGCCGCGACGTGCTCGCCGGCGGCTCGCTGCGCGAGGCGCTGCAGGACCTGATGCGTCGCGGACTCGACGGGCACCGGGGGCTCGACGAGCTCACCGACCGGGTTCGCAGCCTGCGCAGGGCGGCACGACGCCGCGGTGACCTCGGCGGCACCCTCGACCAGGTCCGCGCCGCGCTGGACCAGGCGCTGGCCCAGGAGCGGGACACCCTCGCCACCGAGGACACCGACGAGGCGCGGTGGGCGGAGATGGAGCTGACCACCCTCCCCGACGACACCGCCGGGGCGGTGCGCGGGCTTCGTGACTACGACTGGCACTCCCCGGAGGCGCGAGCCACCTACCAGGCGATCCAGCAGATGCTGCGCCAGGAGGTGCTCGGCGCCCAGTTCGCCGGCCTCAAGCAGGCGCTGGAGAACCCGGACCCCGAGATGATGCAGCAGGTCAAGGACATGCTCGCCGACCTCAACGCGCTGCTGGCCGCACACGCTCGCGGGGAGGACACCACCGACCGGTTCCGGGAGTTCATGGACCGCCATGGCGACCTGTTCCCGGAGAACCCCGCGAACGTCGAGGAGCTCATCGACGCGCTCGCCAGGCGGCAGGCCGCCGCCGACCGGATGTTCGCCTCTCTGTCCCCGGAGGAGCGCAGCCAGCTCGCCCAGCTGATGAGCGAGGCCCTGGCCGACCCCGACCTCGCCTCCCAGATGGCGCAGCTCTCTGACAACCTGCGCGCGCTGCGCCCCGGCCTCGACCGGGGACCCGCCGACCTGTCGCCGGGCGGAGAGCCGCTTGGCTACAGCGACGCGGTCGAGGTGCTCGCCGAGCTCGCCGACCTCGAGGGGCTGGAGCAGGCGCTGTCGCAGACCCACGCCGGCGCGACGCTCGACGACATCGACGTGGAGGCGCTCGAGCGCAACCTGGGCGGCGCGGCCGCCGCGGACTTGCGTGCTCTGCGCGAGCTGGAGCGGGAGCTGGAGAGGCAGGGCTTCCTGGCCCGCGGCGAGGAGGGGCTCCGGCTCACCCCACGGGCTGTCCGTCGTCTCGGCGAGACCGCGCTGCGCCGGGTCTTCAGCCAGATCGAGGCCTCGGGCGCCGGGGCGCACGAGGACCACCGGACCGGCTCCGCCGACGAGCCGCTCGGCTCCAGCCGGGCCTGGCAGTTCGGCGACGAGCTCCCGCTCGACGCGGTGCGCACGGTGTCGAACGCGCTGCGGCGCACGTCCCAGGTCGGGCCCGGCGTGGCGGTCGAGCCTGCCCTGGCGGTCGAGCCTGCCGAGACCCGCGCTGTGCGGCTGTCCGTGGACGACTTCGAGGTGGTGGAGACCGAGCGGCGCACCGCCGCCGCGGTCGCGCTCTGCGTCGACCTGTCGTTCTCGATGGTCCAGGAGGGTCGCTGGGGGCCGATGAAGCAGACCGCGCTCGCGCTCTCCCACCTGGTGGCCACGCGGTTCCGCCAGGACGCGCTGGAGATCATCGGGTTCCACCGGCTCGCGCACCGGCTCAGTCCCGTCGAGCTGGCCGACGTGGAACCGTCGTACGTCCAGGGGACCAACCTCCAGCACGCGCTGATGATCGCCGGGCGTCATCTGCGCCGGCACCCGGATGCGGAGCCGGTGGTGCTGGTGGTCACCGACGGGGAGCCGACCGCGCACCTGCTGGAGGACGGGTCGCCGTACTTCAGCTGGCCACCCACCGTGGAGACGCTGCGGGCGACCGTGGGGCAGGTCGACGAGCTGGCCAGGTACGGAGCGGCGCTGAACCTGTTCATGCTCGGTGACGACCCCGGACTGGCTCGGTTCGTCGACGCGGTGGCCCGTCGTGCGGGCGGACGGGTGTTCACCCCGGACGTGTCCCGGCTCGGGGAGTACGTCGTCGCCGACTACATCCGGTCCCGCCGCGGCCGCCGTTGATGCCGATGTGGCTGTCGGGAACGCGACACGCAGGTCGCGGGAGGATCAGCCCCAGGCCAGGTGGAAGCCGCCGGCGCGCAGCGAGTGGCGGAACCAGACGTAGGACAGCAGCAGCCCGGCGCCGAACACCGGCAGCGAACCGATCGCGGCGAGCGGCACCGACCACGACGTGCTCAGGGTCAGCAGCAGGCCGAGCGTCAGGCTGGCGTTGACGAGGAGCACGACACCCCACAACGCGGAGAGCCGCTGGAAGAACCGGCGCAGGTGGCGGTTGCCGACCACGTCGTCGGGCAGCGGGCAGAAGTCGTGCGCGAGCCGCTGGATCAGCGGCCGCTCCCACGGCAGGGTGACCAGCAGCGCGGCCCCGAACAGGTAGGTGGCCACGGTCGGCTGCAGGAAGTACACCGTCGCGGAGTTCGCCGCGAACGTGATCACGGCCTGCAGGGTGGCCATGCCGGTTGCCGCGAGCAGCAGGACCGGTGGCCGGCTCCCGCGCACCAGACGCACGAGGACCGCCAGGAACGCCCAGCCGAGCGCGGCCAGCAGGGCGCTGTCCAAGCCGAAGCTGACGACGATCGCGTAGAACAGTCCCAGCGGGACGACGACCGCCTCGGCGAGGTGCTTGACCACGTCGACCGCCAGTCGCAACTTGGCCGGCATGACGACCAGCCGAGGGGCGGACGAGTGTAGTTGAGGCATCCGGGTACTCCGAGGCGTGCGTACTCTGGTGCCACCAGCGTAGACGGTGGCGACGAGGTTCAGAGAGGCTATGGGGAAAATCGAAGACGTGGACTACCGGGTCCTGCTGGTGTTCCGCACGGCATTGCGTCGCTACCTGCAGTGGAGCAGCGAGGAGTCCACCCGTCTGGGCCTGACCTCGCAGCAGCACCAGCTCCTTCTGGCGGTGCGCGCCCATCCCGGTCCCACACCTCCCAGCGTGCGTGAGCTCTCGGAGTACCTCCTGATCCGGCACCACAGCGCCGTGGAGCTCGTCCACCGGGTGGAGAACGCCGGGCTGCTGGTGCGCGAGGTCGATCCCTCCGACCAGCGGGTGGCCCGTCTCCGGCTGACGCCGGAGGGGGAGAAGCTGATCGAGCAGCTCTCCGAGACCCACCTCGTCGAGCTGCGCCGGATCGCCGAGCGGCTCGGAATCTCCCAGGACCTGCTCGAACACCTTTCCAGGGAGTTTGCACAGAACCTCCTGGAAGACATGCATGCTCGCGGGCAGTCTGGGTAGCCGATTCCCGAAAGGCTCGGGCCCCGATATATTTACTTCTGGGGACGGGACGTTTGCCGCGCCAACCAGACAGGGGAGCGCACATGGGCGTGCTGGATCGGATCGACAACCCGGTGGACCTCCGGAGGCTTGATGCAAGTGAGCTTGTGCAGCTCGCTGACGAGCTGCGGGAGTTCCTCGTCGGCTCGGTGTGCCGCACCGGCGGCCACCTGGGACCGAACCTCGGCGTCGTCGAGCTGACCATCGCGCTGCACCGGGTGTTCGACTCACCCGAGGTGCCCATCGTCTTCGACACCGGCCACCAGTCCTACGTGCACAAGATCCTCACCGGTCGCCGGTCCGGGTTCGCCGGACTGCGCCAGGCCGGCGGGCTGTCGGGCTACCCGAACCGCGCAGAGTCGGTGCACGACCTGGTCGAGAACTCCCACGCCTCCACCGCGCTGTCCTACGCCGACGGGCTGAGCAAGGCCTTCAGCGCTGCCGGTGACCCCGCCCGCGAGGTGGTCGCCCTCATCGGCGACGGTGCGCTCACCGGTGGGCTCAGCTGGGAGGCACTGAACAACCTCGGCCGTTCGGGCCGCCGGGTGATCATCGTGCTCAACGACAACGGGCGTTCCTACTCACCCACCATCGGCGGGTTCCCGCACCACCTGTCCCGGCTCGGCGACAGGCCGGGGTACGACGCGTTGCAGCACCTGCTGGGCGGGACGCCGGCTCATGCGTCGGGCCCGGGCCGGCCGCGCGGCGGGCTGTTCGAGGATCTGGGATTCAGCTACCTCGGTCCGGTCGACGGCCACGACGTCGCAGCCGTGGAGACCCAGCTGCGGCTGGCCCGCGAGCTCGCTGGCCCGGTGGTGGTGCACTGCCGCACCACCAAGGGCAACGGTTTCCAGCCGGCCGAGGACGACGATGCCGACCACATGCACGCCGTGGGTGTGGTGGACCCGCTCACGGGCCGCGCGGACGGCCCGGCCAAGCAGACCTGGACCGACGCGTTCGCCGAGGCGCTCGTGGAGGTCGGCGGGCGGCGCCGCGACGTCGTGGCGGTCACCGCCGCGATGCTCGGACCCACCGGGCTGCAGCGGTTCGCCGACCGGTTCCCCGGCCGTTGCTTCGACGTGGGCATCGCCGAGCAGCATGCGCTGACCTCTGCGGCCGGGATGGCGATGGGTGGCCTGCACCCGGTGGTGGCGCTCTACGCGACGTTCGCCAACCGCGCCTTCGACCAGGAGCTTCTCGACGTCGGCCTGCACGGTCTGCCGGTGACCCTGGTGCTCGACCGGGCCGGCGTCACCGGCCCCGACGGCCCCAGCCACCACGGCATGTGGGACCTGGCGCTGCTCGGTGTGGTGCCCGGCATCCGGGTCGCCGCACCCCGGGACGCCCAGACGCTGGTGGAAGGCTTCGGGGAGGCGCTGGACGTCTCCGGCCCCACGGTGCCGCGGTTCCCCAAGGCCGCGCTCGGCGCGCCGCTTCCTGCACTGCGCCGCCAGGAGGGCATGGACGTCCTGCACGAGACAACCGAGCAGCATGTGCTCGTCGTCGCCGTCGGCGTGATGGCCGCGCCTGCGGTGGCCGCCGCGGAGCGGCTGGCCGAGGAGGGCATCGCCTGCACCGTGGTCGACCCGCGTTGGGTGCTGCCGGTCAGCGAGCCGCTGATCGAACTGGCCGCTGCGCACCGCACCGTGGTGACCGTGGAGGACGGCGTCCGCGACGGTGGCGTGGGCTCACGGCTGGCCACCGAGCTCGGCAGCCGTGGCGTGGACGTGCCGGTGCGCTGCCTGGGGCTGCCTACCGAGTACCTCTCCCACGGCACCCGCGCCGCCCTGCTCGAGCAGCTCGGCCTCGGGGTCGAGGGAGTCGCCGAGTCCGTGCGGTCCGCGTACCGCGCCGTCACGCCGGACGGACGCGCGTTCCGGCTGCTGCCGGGCGCCCAGGACGACTCGGCGTCGAGGAGCACCGGATGAGCGGCCCGGGGATCAGCGGCAACGGCGACCCCATCGAGGGCGAGAACTTTCCCGTCGCGATGCGCGTGCTGCCGCGCGATGTCCGGGAGGACCTGACCGCGGTCTACCGGTTCGCGCGCTACGTCGACAACGTGGGCGACGAGTCGTCGGGTGACCGCCTGCTCGCTCTCAAGGCGATCGGCGTCGACCTGCACCGGCTGTACGACGGACGCGCGAGCGAGATCCCGGAGGTGCGCGGGCTCGCCACCCTCGTCGACCGGCGAGCCGTCCCCATCGACCCGTGGCTCGGGCTCGTCGCGGCCAACGAGCTCGACCAGCGCCGCAACCGCTACGAGAGCTTCGAGGACCTGCTCGGCTACTGCGAGCTGTCGGCGAACCCGGTGGGCCGGGTGGTGCTGCACGTGTTCGGCCAGGCGACCCCGGAGCGGGTCGCGCTCTCCGACCAGGTGTGCACCGCACTGCAGCTGATCGAGCACTGGCAGGACCTGCGCGAGGACTACCTCCGCGACCGGGTGTACCTGCCTCAGCAGGACCTGCGCCGCTTCGGCGTCGCCGAGGAGGACCTGGCCGCCGGACGGGCCACCCCAGCCCTGGCCGCGCTGGTGCGCTACGAGACGGACCGGGCCGTCGCCTGGCTGGAGAACGGTGCGCTGCTGGTGAGCACGCTTCGCGGTTGGGCGCGGGTGGCGGTGTCCGGCTACGTCAACGGTGGCCGGGCCGCCGCGCGGCAGCTGCGGCGGTGCGGCCACGACTCGCTGGCCGGTGTGCCCAAGCCCAGCTCCCGGCAGATCGCCCTGACGTGGGCCGGCTCGACGCTGAGGAGGGCCGGATGACCACAGCCGAGACTGCGCGCCCGGACGTGCTCCGGGCCTACGACGTGTGCGAGCAGATCACCCGGGAGCAGGCCCGCAACTTCTCCTACGGGATCCGGCTGCTGCCGGTGGAGAAGCGCCGGGCGCTGTCGGCTGTCTACGCCACAGCCCGCCGCATCGACGACCTCGGCGACGGCGACCTGCCCGACGCCGAGAAGGTGGCCGGCCTCGAGGCGGTGCGCGGCGCGCTGGCCGATCTCGACGGCATCGACCACGACGCCGTGCTGGTGGCCCTGCGCGACGTCCGGCAGCGGTTCCCGGTGCCCATGTCGGCGTTCGGCGAGCTGGTGGACGGCTGCCTGGCCGACGTCACCGTGCACCGCTACGTCACCTTCGAGGACCTGCTGGGCTACTGCCGCTGCGTCGCTGGCTCCGTCGGGAGGCTGTCGGTGGGCATCTACCGTCCGGCCGGCCTCGCCCCCGGCGGGGACCGCGCGGCCGTCGAGGCGGCGCCGGAGGACAGCGACGACACCTGGGTCCTGGCGGACTCGCTGGGCGTCGCGCTGCAGCTCACGAACATCCTCCGCGACGTGCGGGAGGACCGGCTGATCGGCCGGGTGTACCTGCCCGCCGAGGACCTGGAGCGCTTCGGCTGCACCCTCGAGCTCGACGCGGCCGGCCGGCTGGCCGATCCGCCGGAGCGGTTCGCGGCGCTGGTGCGCTACGAGGCCGAGCGCGCCGAGCAGTGGTACCAGCGTGGCCTGCGGCTGCTGCCGCGGCTGGACCGCCGCAGCTCCGCCTGCACCGCGGCGATGGCCGGCATCTACCACCGGCTGCTCGGCCGGATCGCCGCCGACCCGGACCAGATCCGGGCCGGCCGGCTGTCGCTGCCGTCGGCCACCAAGCTGGGGGTCGCGGCCCGGGCTCTGCTGCGGGGCTCGGCATGAGCGCCTCCACGAGCGCCGCACAGGGCGCCACCACCGGACGAGCCGTCGTCGTCGGAGGCGGCGTGGCCGGTACGACGGCCGCGCTCGACCTCGCCGACTCCGGCTGGCAGGTGACCCTTCTCGAGAGCCGGTCGCGGCTCGGCGGCGCGGCGTACTCCTTCGACCGGGACGGTCTCCCGGTCGACACCGGCCAGCACGTGCTGCTGCGCTGCTACAGCGAGTACCTGCGGCTGCTGCGCCGGCTCGGCGTGGACGCTGCGGTGACGGTCCAGGCCCGGATGGACATCCCGGTGCTGGTCCCGGGCCGGCCAGCCGCCCACCTGCGTCGTGCTCCCGGGCTGCCCGCGCCGTTGCACCTGCTGCCCACGCTGCTCGGCTACCCCGCGCTGCCGGTTGCGGACCGCCTCGCGGTGGCCAGGGCGATGGCCGCCCTGCGGCGGGTGGACCCGCTCGACCCGGCCACCGACCAGGTGCGCTTCGGCGACTGGCTGCAGCGGCGCGGGCAGAGTCCGCGCACGGTGGCGGCGTTGTGGGGGCTGGTGACGGTGGCCGCGCTGAACATCGAGGTCGACGAAGCCTCTCTGGCGCTCGCCGCCCGGGTCTTCCGCACCGGTCTCCTCGAGAGGGCCGACGCGGGCGACGTCGCCACCCTGGGCAAGCCGCTGTCCGCGGTGCACGACGAGGCCAGCCGGCGGGCGCTGGCCGTGGCGGGTGTCGACGTCCGCACCCGGGAGCGGGTGACGCGGCTGGACCGGGACGGGGAGGGCTACCTGGTCCGGACCGCTGACGGCGAGGTGGCCGCGGACGTGGTGGTCGTGGCGGTGCCGCACCGGCACGCGGCGGCTGTGCTGCCCGAGGCGGCCTGCCCGGACCGGGACCGCTGGGCGGAGCTCGGCTCGTCCCCGATCGTGAACGTGCACGTCCGGTACGACCGGGCGGTCACGTCGTGGAAGTTCGCCGCGGCGCTCGACTCCGCCGTGCAGTGGGTCTTCGACCGGACCTCGGTCTCCGGCTGTGAGGGCCAGTACCTCGCCGTCTCGCTGTCTGCAGCCGACGACCTGGTCGGGCAGTCCGCCGACCAGGTGCTGCAGACCCAGCTGCCGGCGCTGGAGGCGCTGTTCCCCGCCGCCCGGTCCGCCACGGTGCTGGACGCGTTCGTGACTCGTGAGCCGCATGCCACGTTCCGGCAGCGCGCGGGATCGGCTGCCGCGCGGCCGGCCTCCGCGACCCGGTGGCCGGGGACCGCCCTGGCGGGCGCCTGGACCGCCACCGGATGGCCGGACACCTTGGAGGGCGCGGTCCGCAGCGGCCACGAGGCCGCCCGCGTGGTCGGCCCACCCCGCCCTGCCCAGCTTTCGAGTGCACGCCCGAGGAGCGCAACGCGATGACCCAGACCGATCCCAGACCCAGTCGCGCGGCCGAGCCGGTCTTCCTCGAGGAGGTCCGGCAGCTGGTCACCGAGCCGATGCACGACGCCCTGGACCGGCTCGACGAGCACACCCGCAGGCTCTGCGGCTACCACCTCGGTCTGTGGGACGCCGACGGCCGGCCCGGCAAGGGCAGCGGCAAGGGGATCCGGCCGGCGCTCGCCCTGCTGTCGGCCCGCGCGGCCGGTGCTGCTGCGGAGCGCGGCGTGCCCGCCGCGGTGGCCTGCGAGCTGGTGCACAACTTCTCCCTCGTCCACGACGACGTGATGGACGGCGACCTGGAGCGGCGGCACCAACCCACCGTGTGGGCGCGGTTCGGCACCTCCTCGGCGATCCTCGCCGGTGACGCGCTGCTGGCGCTGGCCAACGAGGTGCTGGCCGAAGCCCCCACCGCCACGGCAGGCTGGGCGATCCGCTGCCTGAACGCCACCACCCGTCGGCTGATCGCCGGCCAGCAGGCCGACCTCGCCTTCGAGGACCGGGACGACGTCGGCCTCGAAGAGTGCCAGGCGATGGCCGGAGACAAGACCGGAGCGCTGCTGGGCTGTGCGGCGTCGCTCGGCGCGGTCCTCGTCGACGCCCCCTCGGCGCTGGCCCTCGGCCTCGCGGAGTACGGCCAGCACCTCGGCCTGGCGTTCCAGATCGTCGACGACCTGCTCGGCATCTGGGGCACCTCTGCGCGCACCGGCAAGCCGGTCTGGTCGGACCTTCGGTCGCAGAAGAAGTCGTTGCCCGTGGTCGCCGCACTGACCAGCGACACAGCCGCCGGCCGGCGGTTCCGGGCGCTGTACTGCGGGGAGGCCGCGCTGACCGAGGACCGCCTCGAGGAGGCCGCGACGCTGGTCGAGGAGGCCGGCGGCCGCCGCTGGGCGGAGCGCCGGGTCGCCGAGGAGTCGGCCGCGGCGATGGAGATCGTGGGCGCCCTCGGTCTGCCCACCCCGGTGCGGCGCGACCTCACCGAACTGACCCAGCTTCTGATCGAAAGGGACTGCTGAATGGCTCTGACCTCCGAAGAGCGCAACGTCCACCGGCCCGCGCCGGTGGTCGAGGGGGCTGCGCCCGCGTCGGGCCGGAGCTTCCGGAAACGAGCCGAGGCTGCGCTCGACCGCGCTGTGGCACACCTGCGCTCCCAGCAGCACGAGGAGGGCTGGTGGCGCGGCCTTCTGGAGACCAACGTGACCATGGACGCCGAGGACCTGCTGATGCGGCAGTTCCTGGGGGTGCGCACCGAGGAGCAGACCCAGGCCAGCGCCCGCTGGATCCGCAGCCAGCAGCGCGAGGACGGCTCCTGGGCGAACTTCCGCGGTGGCCCGGCCGACCCGTCGACCACCGCAGAGGCGTACGTCGCGCTGCGGTTGGCCGGCGACCGGCCCGAGGACCCGCACATGAGGCGCGCCCGGGACGTGGTGCTCGAGCACGGCGGCCTGGAGAGCACCCGGGTGTTCACCAGGATCTGGCTGGCGCTGTTCGGGGAGTGGTCCTGGGACGACGTGCCGGCGCTGCCGCCCGAGCTGGTCTTCCTGCCCTCCCGGTTCCCGCTGAACCTCTACGACTTCGCCTGCTGGGCGCGCCAGACCATCGCGCCGCTGACCATCTTGGGCGCGCTGCGGCCGACCCGGGACCTGGGTGTGCACGTCGACGAGCTGCGGGCCGGACCGGGCTCCGCGTCACCGAGGCGCCCGACCACCAAGCGTGGCAAGGGGTTCCTGGCCCTCGACAAGGTGCTGCACGGCTACGAGCGGCTGCCGCTGAAGCCGTGGCGCGAGACCGCGCTGCGGCGTACCGCCGAGTGGGTCATCGCCCGGCAGGAGGCGGACGGCTCCTGGGGTGGGATCCAGCCGCCCTGGGTGTACTCCCTCATGGCGCTGAACGCCCTGGGCTACCCGATCGAGCACCCGGTGATCGCCCGCGGGCTCGAGGGATGGGAGCGGTTCACCGTGCACGAGGAGTCCGACGACGGGCCGGTGCGCTGGATCGAGGCCTGTCAGTCGCCGGTCTGGGACACCGCGCTGGCGATGATCGCGCTCGGCGACGCCGGGGTGGCCCCGGACGACCCGGTGCTGCTGTCGGCCACCGACTGGCTGGTGGGCGAGGAGATCACGGTCCGCGGCGACTGGGCGGTGCGGTCCCCGGACACCCCGGCCGGAGGGTGGGCGTTCGAGTTCGACAACGACGGGTACCCCGACGTGGACGACACCGCGGAGGTGGTGCTGGCGCTGCGTCGTAGCCGCTCCACGCCGGCGCTGGAGGGGGCGGTCCGACGGGCCACCGAGTGGCTGCTCGGCATGCAGTGCCGGGACGGCGGTTGGGCCGCCTTCGACGTGGACAACACCCGCCAGATGGCCTACGAGCTGCCGTTCTGCGACTTCGGGGCGGTCATCGACCCGCCGAGCGCGGACGTGACCGCGCACGTGGTGGAGATGCTGGCCGCCGAGGGGCTCGCCGACTCCCAGGCGGTGCGCAACGGGGTCTCCTGGCTGCTCGCCGAGCAGGAGCCGTCCGGGTCCTGGTTCGGCCGCTGGGGCGCCAACCACGTCTACGGCACCGGTGCCGTGGTGCCGGCGCTGGTCCGGGCGGGCATGGCGCCGGACAACCCGGTGATCCGCCGGGCGACGGACTGGCTCGTGTCGGTCCAGAACGCCGACGGCGGCTGGGGCGAGGACCTGCGCTCCTACACAGACCCGGCCTGGGTGGGCGAGGGCCACTCCACCGCGTCCCAGACCGCGTGGGCGCTGCTCGCCCTGCACGCCGGCGGGCTGGCCGACTCCGCTGCCGCCCGCCGGGGCGTGGAGTGGCTGGTGGAGCACCAGGAGGAGGACGGCAGCTGGGACGAGCCGTGGTTCACCGGCATCGGCTTCCCCGGAGACTTCTACATCAACTACCACCTGTACCGGCTGGTGTTCCCGGTCAGCGCGCTCGGTCGCTGCCTGGGACGCAGCTCGCAGACCGTCGCACCGCGCCGAACCAACGGCGCCGATGCGACCCGGATCGAGGGAAGGAGTCCGTCATGGCCGTAGACGTGGTCATCTGCGCACCCTCCCGCGCAGAGGAGAAGGCGTTGCGCTCCGGGTGGGCGCCGCAGCACGCCGGCCGGGTGGTCCGCTCCGGCGTGGGTCGCACCCGCGCCCTGGACACGGCGGCCGGGCTCGACGGCGCCTCCGCGGTCGCGGTCGCCGGCATCGCCGGAGGTCTCGACCCGAGGATCCGGGCCGGGGACGTGGTGGTCGCCAACCGGGTGTGGAGCACGTCCGGGGAGCCGCCGCGCGACCTGCCGGCCGGCCGGCTGCTCGCAGCGCGGCTGCGTGCCGAGGGACTGCGGGTGTGGCTGGGTCCGGTGGTCAGCGCCGACCACGTGGTCACCGGCGCCGAGCGGGAGACGCTGCGCGCCCAGGGGGCGCTGGCCGTGGACATGGAGTCCGCGTGGCTGCTGGCGGACGGTCGCCCGGGGGCGGTGGTCCGCGTGGTCGCGGACGTCGCCGGCGAGCCGCTCCTGCGCCCGCGCACCCTGCGTCGGTTGCGGTCGGCGGTGCAGGTGCTGCCCAAGGTCGCCGGTGCCCTCGGTGCCTGGGCGGACGCCATCGGTGCCCGGGCCGTGCTGCTGGCCGAGCCGCGCTCGTTCTGTGCCGGGGTGGACCGGGCCATCGAGGTGGTCGAGCGGGCCCTGGAGCAGCGCGGCGCGCCGGTCTACGTGCGCAAGCAGATCGTGCACAACCAGCATGTCGTCGCCGACCTGCACGCCCGGGGCGCGCGCTTCGTCAACGAGATCGACGAGGTGCCGCAGGGCGAGACCGTGGTGTTCTCCGCGCACGGGGTGTCCCCTGCGGTGTGGGACAACGCGCGCACCCGAGGCCTGGACATCATCGACGCCACCTGCCCGCTGGTCAGCAAGGTGCACTCGGAGGTGCGCCGCTTCGCGGGGCGCGGGGACACGGTGATCTTCATCGGCCACGCCGGTCACGAGGAGACCGAGGGCACCATGGGCGAGCGGCCGGAGCACACCGTCCTCGTCGAGGACGTCGAGGGCGCCCGCGTGGTGGAGGTCGAGGACCCCGACAACGTCTCCTACCTCGTGCAGACCACCTTGTCCGTGCACGAGGTCGAGCAGATCGTCGAGGTGCTGCACGAGCGGTTCCCGAAGCTCAAGGCGCCCGCATCCGACGACATCTGCTACGCCACCACCAACCGCCAGGACTCGCTGACGGCCGTCGCGGCCGACAGCGAGGTGGTGCTGGTGGTCGGCTCCCAGAACTCCTCCAACAGCCAGCGCCTCGTCGAGACCGCGCAGCGGCTCGGCACCGAGGCGCACCTGGTCGACGACGTCGATGACGTCGACCTCGGCTGGCTTGCCGGAGTCACGAAGGTGGGCCTGACCGCGGGCGCGTCCGCGCCCCAGGCCCTGGTGGACGAGGTGGTGCATGCGCTCGGCGGGCTCGGCCCGGTGGAGACGAGCACCCGTCATCTCGTCGACGAAAACGTCCGATTCACCCTTCCCAAGGAGGTGCGACCGGCATGAGCATGCCGCTTCGACAGAGCCTGAAGATCGGCGGCTACCTGCTCCGGCAGAAGCTGGCCGGGCGGGAGAAGTTCCCGCTCCTGGTCGAGCTGGAACCGCTGTTCGCCTGCAACCTGGCGTGCGCCGGTTGCGGCAAGATCCAGCAGCCGGCCGACGAGCTCCGGCGCCGCATGCCGGTGCAGCAGGCGCTCGACGCGATGGAGGAGTGCGGGGCGCCGATGGTGTCCATCGCCGGCGGCGAGCCGCTGATGCACCCCGAGATCGACACCCTGGTCAACGAGCTGGTCAAGCGCAAGAAGTTCGTGTTCTTGTGCACCAACGCGATGCTGGTGCGCAAGTGGTGGGACAAGTTCGAGTTCAAGCCCTCGCCGTACTTCTCCTTCGTCATCCACGTGGACGGGCTGAAGGAGCGGCACGACGAGTCCGTGTGCCAGGAGGGCGTCTTCGACGAGGTCGTCGAGGCGGTCCAGTTCCTGAAGCAGAAGGGCTTCAAGGTCAACACCAACTCGACCTTCTTCAGCAACGACACCCCGCAGAACGTCATCGACGTGCTGAACTTCCTCAACGACGACCTGAAGGTCGACGGCATGCAGATCTCGCCGGCGTACGCCTACGAGAAGGCTCCCGACCAGGAGCACTTCCCGGGCGTGACCGAGACCCGCGAGCTGTTCAGCAAGGCGTTCACGGGCGGGAACCGCAAGCGGTGGCGGCTCAACCACTCGCCGCTGTTCCTGGACTTCCTGGAGGGGAAGCAAGACTTCGGCTGTACGGCGTGGGGCATCCCGAGCTACTCGCTGTACGGCTGGCAGAAGCCGTGCTACCTGATGTCCGACGGCTACGCGAAGACCTACCAGGAGCTCCTCGAGACCACGGACTGGGAGAGCTACGGGCGCGGGCGCGACGACCGCTGCGCGAACTGCATGGCGCACTGCGGCTACGAGCCGACGGCCGTGCTCGCCACGATGGGCTCGCTGAAGGAGTCGATCCGGGCGATGGGCGGCTGAGCCGGTCGGCTCAGGAGAACCGCCGCGCCAGGGCGCGGTACGCGCCCGGCGCGGTGGCCTGCAGCCACACCGGAAGCCGCAGCCAGCGGGGGAGGACCACCTCCGTGCGGCCGTGCTCCACCGCGTCGGCGATTGCCACGGCGACCCGGTGCGGCGGCATCGGCCGCGGGAAGCGTCGGGTGTACGGCGTCCCGCG
>DASTWW010000263.1:0-2300 GCA_035765755.1 Nocardioidaceae bacterium | reverse complement strand
GAGACGGCGTTGTCGTTCGAGCAGTTCGTCGCCACGCGTTGGGCGGCGCTGTTCCGGACGGCGTACCTCCTGACGGGCCATCGCGTTGACGCCGAGGACGTCTTGCAGACCACGCTCGTGAAGGCCTTCGCCTCGTGGGCGAAGGTGGCGAAGGCGCAGTCGGCGGAGGCCTACGTGCGGCGGATGCTGGTCAATGACTTCATCTCGTCCCGGCGCGGCTCCTGGCATCGGCGCCGCACAGATGTGCAGCAGGTCGAGGTTCCGGTGCCGGGCCACGGCGACGGAGTCGTGGACCGGCTGAACCTGTGGGACCAGGTACGGACGCTTCCGCCGCGGCAGCGGGCCGTGATCGTGCTCCGCTACTACGAGGACCTGACGGAGCGGCAGATAGCAAAGACGCTGGGCTGCTCGCCAGGAACCGTGAAGTCGCAGGCCTCCGACGCGCTGCGCAGCTTGCGCGCCGGGTTGCAGCCCGAAGCGCTGACGGAGGGAGGCGTCGATGAACGAGCTTGAGCAGCGTCTCGCGGACGACCTGAACGCGGCCGCGACCCGTGCCGATGTCCCACCCCCGCCGTTCACCGAGCTGACCACCGCGGGTCGCCGGAAGGCTCGCCGCGACCGTCTGGCCATGGCATGCGTCGCGGCGGCCGCTGTGCTGGCGGTGCTGGCCGGAGTCGGGCTCGGCGCGAACGCGCTGCGAGCCGACCGCCCGGTGCGGCCGATCGCCCCGGGGCCGACACCCAGCCACCCGGCCCCGCGCGAGACTCCGTCGAGCCTGGAAGACCTGCCTACGGGCGCGCCCCCGGCGGTGTACTGGCACGCCGGGGTGCTGCACGTGGGTGAGACCAGCATCCCCACGCACTTGGACCAGATCGTCGCCGCAGGCGGGACGGTTCTGGTCGGCCATGTCGGCGGCACCGACCCCTCCCACTGGGACCTGGTGGACGGAGACCACCTGGTGCCGGTCGTCCAGGCCCCGCAACCCACCTTCATCAGGCTCAGTCCTGATGGGCGACTGGCCGTCTGGGACGAAGTCCACCCGCAGGTGACCCGCGTCGTCGCCTGGGATGTCGCCACCCGACGGATAGCCGGATACCGCGACGTGCACCTCCAGCAGCCGTCATGCTGCGGTGGTGGTGGCGGCCTGATCCTGTACGGCGCCGACAGCCGGGGGCAGGTGTTCTACGGCGACGGCAGGACGCTCACGATGTGGAGCCCAGCCAACGGCTCCGCGCACACTGTCACCGGCTACGGGCACCTGCCGGCTCTCCCATCGGCGGTGACTGCCTTCGGACTGGTCTTCCAAGGGCACGGCCCCGGCCTGTTCGACATGCCGGGGGTGTTCGGCACCGTGGACACCAACGGCGCCTTCCACCGCCAAGGCCGCACGTCCGTCGACTCGGGAGTATGGTCGCCGGACGGCCGCCTGTTCGCCTATCCGGCCGACGGCTCGGGAGCTGTCGACAACAAGAACCCCCGGCGCACCGTCTACGTGTACGACACCGGCACTGGTCAGCGAGAACGAATGCTGCTGCCGCTCGACGCCGGCACCCCGGAGGCCTGGGAGTCCCCCGACACCCTGCTCATCAGCGGCGGGCAGCCAGGCGGCCCCGACCAGGTGATCCGCTGCGACACGTCCACCCGAGCCTGCCAGATGGCCATGCGATACCCCCACCCACGCGGCTGGTCCTTCGGATGGTTCTGAGCAAGCGACCCTCGGTAACGAGCCCGGATGCACACGCCCACGGAGCGTCGTCGCACAGGTCGGCGTTCCGTCCGAGCCCTCCATGGAAGGTCCTGGTACCGGTAGTCAGCCTGCTCGCCGGCGTGCTGTTCGTGACCAGCGCGATCAGCTCGGACGGCACCGATCTGCGTCCAGGGCGGTTCAGCGACCTTGCCTCGCTGGTGAACCAGCAGAGCGAGCAGGTGCAGGCGCTGCGCGCCCGGGCGAGTGAGCTGAACAAGCAGGTGGACCTGCTGTCGAAGAAGGTGGCCCGCCATCACCTCACCCCCGCACAGGAAAAGGCACTCGCACTTCGCGGCCCGGTGGGCCTGAAACCGGTGGCCGGACCCGGCCTGACCGTCACCCTCACCGACGCGCCGCCAGAGGTGATCGCCACCACCGACATCAACCCCAACTACCTGGTCGTGCACCAGGGGGACATCCAGGCGGTCGCGAACGCGCTGTGGGCCGGAGGCGCCGAGGCGATGACCATCCAGGGTCAGCGGGTGATCGCCACCACCGGCATCAAGTGCGTGGGCAACACCGTGGTGCTCCACGACGTGCCGTACTCCCCGCC
>DASTWW010000262.1:0-13494 GCA_035765755.1 Nocardioidaceae bacterium | reverse complement strand
CTCGGCGTGCAGCTTGTCGGCGATGCTGCCGCCGGTCAGCGAGATCGCGGGCACCCGGCCCTCGGCCTGCACCGCGGCCAGCCGCTCGAGCAGCCGGGCGGCCACCCGGGTCGCGAGGGTGTCGGCGTCGGGGACGACCTCGACGGTCGGGTCGGTCATCGCTTCCTCCTGCTCGTCGTGGATCCGGACATCTTGATGAGCCGCTTGACGGTCGCGGCGTACACGTCGTCGGGGTCGAGGCGGCGCAGCTCCTCGGAGAGCAGCTCCTCGACGGTGCGTCGCTTGAGCGCGACGGGGCGGTCCGGCTGCCCGGGGGAGGAGAGCGTCGCGAGCTTGCCGTCGGGCCGAGAGATGGAGATGTCGCCGGCGCGGCCGGTCAGCGTCACGCAGGTGATCCCGGGGCCGTCGGACACACCCCGGTCGACCGTCACCTTGAGCCGGTCGGCCAGCCAGGCCGAGAGCAGGTCGGCGCTCGGGCTGATCTTCTCGGCCGTCACCGAGGCATGCGTGATCCTGCCCGGGTGCTGGTCGAGGGCCGCGGCCAGCAGCGCCCGCCACGGCGTGATCCGGGTCCAGGCGAGGTCGGTGTTGCCCGGTGCGTAGGCGTGGCACTGGGTCAGCATCGCCCGGGCCTTGTTCGTGGGTACGGCGGCGGCGTCGGTGATCCGCCGCTTGGCCAGCCGGCCGAGCGGGTCGGCGGCCGGGTCGTCGGGGGCGTTGCTGGGCCACCACATCGCGACGGGGGAGTCGGACAGGAGGAGCGGCAGCACCACCGACTCGGGGTGCTTGGTCACCTCGCCGCTGAGCCGGATCAGGGCCCGCTCACCCGAAGCCCCGGACCCGATTCCGATCTCCGCGTCCACCCGAGGGGTTCCCCTGCCATTGCCGATGACCACACCGAGCAGCCGGGCGGGGTGCTCGCGGGCAGCGGTCCGCGCCACCTCCATGGCCGCGTTCGCACCGTCCTCCTCGACGACCACGACCAGGGTCATCACCATCCCCATGGCCGGGCTGCCGGCGCGCCGGCGGGCGCGCAGGAACTCCGCGGCGATGGCGCTGGAGTCGGTGTCGGTGAGGTCTATCACGGCCGCCTCCAGGTACGTCCGTCGCGGGCGAGCATCTTGTCGGCCGATTCCGGGCCCCAGGTGCCGGCTTCGTACGGCGCGGGCTTCCCGCGTTTGGCCCAGTACTCCACGATCGGGTCGAGGATCTGCCAGGACAGCTCGACCTCCTCGTGCCTCGGGAACAACGGCGGCTCACCGAGCAGCACGTCGAGGATCAGCCGTTCGTAGGCCTCGGGGCTGGACTCGGTGAACGTGCCGCCGTAGGCGAAGTCCATGTTCACGTCCCGGATCTCCATCGCGGTGCCCGGCACCTTCGCCCCGAAGCGCATGGTGACGCCCTCGTCGGGCTGCACCCGGATCACCAGCGCGTTCTGGGTCAGCTCCTCGGTGGCGGTGTCGCCGAACGGGAGGTGCGGGGCCCGCTTGAAGACCACGGCCACCTCGGTGACCCGCCGGCCGAGCCGCTTCCCGGTGCGCAGGTAGAACGGCACCCCGGCCCAGCGCCTGGTCTCGATCTCCAGCTTGATCGCCGCGAAGGTCTCGGTGGTCGAGTCCTTGGGAATGTCCTGCTCGTCGGTGTAGCCGGGCACCTTGAGGCCGCCGGCCCAACCCTCGACGTACTGCCCGCGGGCGGTGGAGAGGTCCAGCCGCCGGGGGAGCACGACGGACTGCAGCACCTTCTGCTTCTCCAGCCGCAGGCTGCGCGCGTCGAAGGAAGGCGGCTCCTCCATCGCGATCAGCGCCATGAGCTGCATCAGGTGGTTCTGGATCACGTCCCGGGCGGCGCCGATCCCGTCGTAGTAGCCGGCCCGTCCGCCGATGCCGATGTCTTCGGCCATGGTGATCTGGACGTGGTCGACGTAGTTGGCGTTCCAGATCGGCTCGAACATCGCGTTGGCGAACCGCATCGCCAGGATGTTCTGGACCGTCTCCTTGCCCAGGTAGTGGTCGATGCGGAACACCGACTCCGGGGGGAACACCTCCGAGATGATCGTGTTCAGCTCGCGGGCGGTCTCGAGGTTGTTGCCGAACGGCTTCTCCACCACGACCCGGCGCCACGATCCGGGCACTGGGCTGGCCAGGCCATGCTCCTTGAGCTGGCCGATGACCTGGGAGAAGAACCGCGGCGGGATGGACAGGTAGAACGCGTGGTTGCCGCCGGTGCCGCGCTCCCGGTCCAGGTCCACGATGGTCTGCTGCAGCTTCTCGAACGCGATGCCGTCGCCGAAGTCACCGGGTACGAACCGGAAGCCCTCGCACAGCTGCTGCCAGACCTCCTCCCGGAACTCGGTGCGGGAGTGCTCCTTGACCGAGTCGTGGACGATCTGGGTGAAGTCCTGGTCGGCCCAATCGCGCCGTGCGAAGCCGACGAGCGAGAAGCCCGGAGGCAGCAGGCCGCGGTTGGCCAGGTCGTAGATCGCCGGCATCAGCTTCTTGCGGGACAGGTCGCCGGTCACGCCGAAGATCACCAGGCCGCAGGGCCCGGCGATCTGGGGGAGGCGGCGGTCCTGGGGATCGCGCAGCGGATTGACGAACTCCGTGCCTGCCGGGTTCGTGTAGTGGGTGGCGCTCACGAAAGGGCTTTCTGGACGAGGGAGATGCCGGCGCCCTGGTCGGTCAGGTGCAGTCGGAGCACCGGCCGGCCGTGCTCGGCCAGCACCCGGGCGTCGCCGGCGGCCTGGGCGGCCACGAGGGTGCCGAAGCTGAACTGCTGACCCGGGACCGGGAGGTCCTCGACGGGGTCGGTGGTGATCTGCACGTACACGCCGACCGCGGGGCCGCCCTTGTGGAACTGGCCGGTGGAGTGCAGGAACCGAGGGCCCCAGCCGAACGTCACCGGCCGCTTGCAGCGCACGGCGAGGGTGCGGCGCACGTCCGGGAGCTTGGGCAGGGCGGTGCGGTCGAGGTAGGCCATCACCGCGACGTAGCCGCTGCTCTCGTCGAGCTGCTCGAGCAGCGCGTCGACCGCCTGTCCGAGGCTGCTCGCCCCGCCGAGCCAGTCGCCGCCGGCCGCGCGGACCTCGACCGGTCCGTCGACCAGGTCTGGCGGCTCGGCGACGGGGGTGTCCCCGAGCATCTCGCGGGCCGCCTGCTTGGCGCTCTCCACGTCGGGCTGGTCGAAGGGGTTGATGCCCAGCAGCCGGCCCGCGGTGGCGGTGGCCATCTCCCACAGCAGTAGCTGGGCTCCCAGCCGGCCGGACACGCTGACGTCGGAGCCGCTGGACTCGGGGAATCCGGCGGTGTTGTCGGCAGTGTCCTCATCAGGGTCGGCGACCAGGTGCACCACGGTCACGTCCCGAGGGGGCAGGGCGACCTCCGGGGCGGAGTCGTCCTCGACCACGACGGGGAGCAGCCCGGTGCCCTGCTTGCCGGTGCTCTCGGCGATCAGCTGCTCGGCCCAGTCGGCGAACCCGGTCATCCCGGAGCCGTTGTCGACGATCACCAGCTTGTCGCGCAACGGCGACGTGGCGGCGATCGCGGCGCCCAGCCGCAGCCCGGGGTTGGCTTCGTCGTCGGCGGCGAGCAGGTCGGAGACCGCCTCCGCGTCGTCGAGCAGGCCCGCGATGTCGGCCCCGGCGAGGCCGCTGGGCACCAGCCCGAACGCCGTCAGCGCCGAGTAGCGGCCGCCCACGTGCGGTTCGGCGTTGACCACCCGGAACCCGCGTTCGCGGGACTGCTGGTCGAGCGGGCTGCCCGGGTCGGTGACCACGACCATCCGCTCGGTCGGGTCGAGGCCGGCGTCGGTGAAGGCGGCCTCGTAGGCACGGCGCTGGGAGTCGGTCTCCACCGTCGAGCCGGACTTGCTGGAGACCACCACCACGGTGCGGTCCAGCCGGTCACGGAGCGCGGCCCGGACCTGGTCGGGCTGGGAGGAGTCGAGCACGGTCAGCTCCACGCCGTACGTCGCGCAGATCACCTCCGGCGCCAGCGAGGAGCCGCCCATGCCGCAGAGCACCACGTGGTCCAGCCCTGCCTCGGTCAGCTCACCCCGCAGCGCCGCGATCTCGCCGAGCAGCGGCCGCGACGAGCGCGGCAGCCCCACCCAGGACAGCCGGATCGACGCCTCGTGCTCGGCGTCCGGTCCCCAGAGCGTCGCGTCCTTGGCGAACAGCCGTCCGGCGAAGCCGTCGCGGACCAGGCCCGGCACCGTGCCGCTGATGGCGTCGGCGGCCGCCCCGGTGGCCGCGACCTCGAGGGCGTCGCTCACTTGGCCGCGCCCTCCAGGCTCGCGCGCACGGTGTCCTCCAGCGCGCCCCAGGACTTGACGAACTTGTCCACGCCCTCCTGCTCCAGGGTGGCGATCACGTCGTCGTAGGAGATGCCGAGGGCCTCGAGCCGGTCCAGCACCGCGTGCGCGTCGTCGTAGTGGGTGGTCACCTGGTCGCCCTGGACCTCGCCGTGGTCGGCGAAGGCGCGCAGCGTCTTCTCCGGCATGGTGTTGACGGTGTTCGCCACGGTCAGCTCGGTGACGTACATGGTGTCGGGGTAGTCCGGGTTCTTGACGCCGGTCGAGGCCCACAGCGGCCGCTGACGGTTGGCGCCGTCGCGCGCGAGCGCCTGGAACCGGTCGGAGGCGAAGCACCGCTCGTAGCGCTGGTAGGCGATCCGAGCGTTGGCGATCCCGGCGCGGCCGCGCAGGTCCTTCGCCGACGGGTCGTCGAGGGCGTCGAGCCGTTTGTCCACCTCGGTGTCGACCCGGGAGACGAAGAACGAGGCCACGGAGTGGAGGTCGCGCAGGTCGTGGCCGTTGTCCCTGGCCCGCTCGAGACCCTCGAGGTAGGCGCCCATGACGTCCTCGTAACGGTCGAGCCCGAAGATCAGGGTCACGTTGATGCAGATGCCCTCCGCGAGCGCGGCTGCGATCGCCGGGATGCCCTCAGCAGTGGCCGGGATCTTCACGAACAGGTTCGGCCGGTCCACGGCGGCCCACAGCTTCCGAGCGGAGGCGAGGGTCGCGTCGGTGTCGAAGGCCAGGGCTGGAGCCACCTCGATGGACACTCGTCCGTCCACCCCGTCGGTGGCCTTCCAGGTGTCCATCATCAGGTCGCAGGCGTCGCGCACGTCGGTGGTGGTGAGCTCGAAGACCGTCTCGTCGACGTCCTTGCCCCGGTGGGCGAGCTCGCTGACCTGCTCGTCGTACCTCTGTCCCTTGCTCAGCGCGGACGCGAAGATGGTCGGGTTGGTGGTCACGCCGACCACCGAGTCCTTGTCGATGAGCTCGGCCAGGTTGCCGCTCGCGATCCGCTCTCGGGACAGGTCGTCGAGCCAGATGGACACCCCCGCTCCTGACAGTGCCTTGAGACGGTCCGACATGGTTTCCTCCTGGAGGTTCGACGGGTGGGTGGTCTGCGCGCCTGCCGGTCTAGTCGTGGTTGGCGGCGTGCATGCTGTCGCGAGCCGCCTGCACCACCGCGTCCGGGGTGAAGCCGAACTCGCGGAAG
Organism: Nocardioidaceae bacterium; assembly: GCA_035765755.1. Lineage (GTDB taxonomy): Bacteria > Actinomycetota > Actinomycetes > Propionibacteriales > Nocardioidaceae > DASSKA01. Next base: position 7,988 of record DASTWW010000262.1, on the reverse strand, counting down.
ACGGTCTTGTAGTCCGCGGACGCGCCCCAGTGCTCGAGGGAGACGCTCCGGCCGGCGTCGCCGACCACCTCCCGCCAGCCCTGGGCGACGCCCGCCTCAACGCTGACCCTCGCCTTGACGATGGGCGGGAGCACGGAGTCGCGGTAGGCCTGGTCCTGTTCGTCGAACCACTCCCGGCAAGGCATGGACACCACACGGGCGGCCACGCCCTCCTCGGCGAGCTTCGCGCGAGCGGCCACCGCGAGCTGCACCTCGGAGCCGGTGCCGACCAGGATCACGTCGGGAGAACCGCCCTCGGCGTCGACCAGCACGTAGCCGCCACGGGAGACCCCGTCGGCACCGGTGAAGCCCTCCGTGCCGCGCGGGAAGGTGGGGACGTTCTGCCGGGTCAGCACCAGCCCGGCCGGACGCGTCGGGTTCTCCAGCACGGTCCGCCAGGCGACGACGGTCTCGTTGGCGTCGGCGGGACGGACCACGGCGAGGCCGGGGATCGCCCGCAGCGCGGCCAGGTGCTCCACGGGCTGGTGGGTCGGGCCGTCCTCGCCGAGCCCGATGGAGTCGTGGGTCCAGACGTAGATCACCGGCAGCTGCATCATCGACGCGAGCCGGACGGCGGGGCGCATGTAGTCGGAGAACGTCAGGAACGTGCCGCCGTACACCCGGGTGCCGCCGTGCAGCGCGATGCCGTTCATCACCGAACCCATGGCGTGCTCGCGGATCCCGAAGTGCAGCACGCGGCCGTACTCGTCGCCGGGGAACTCCTTGGTGGCCAGCTCAGCCGGAACGAACGAGGGCTCACCCTCCGGGGTGGTGTTGTTGGACTCCGCCAGGTCCGCCGAGCCGCCCCACAGCTCCGGCAGCCGCTCGGCGATCGCGTTGAGCACCGCACCGGACGCCTTGCGGGTGGCCAGCCCCTTCTCGTCGGCGTCGAAGGTCGGCAGAGCGTCCTGCCACCCGTCGGCGAGGCGCCGCTCGGCCATCCGGTCATGGAGCGCCTTGCGCGCGGGGGACCGCTCGGCCCAGGCGTCGAAGTGCTCCTGCCACTCGGCCTCGGCGCGCTTGCCCCGGTCGAGGAGCCCCCGGGTGTGGTCGAGGACGTCGTCCGGCACGTCGAAGGTGCGCTCCGGGTCCAGGCCGAGCACCTCCTTGGTGGCCCTGACCTCGTCCTCGCCGAGGGCGGCCCCGTGCGCCTTGCCGGTGTTCTGGGCGTGCGGCGCCGGCCAGGCGATCACCGTGCGCAACCTGATGAAGCTGGGCCGGTCGTTGACCGAGCGGGCCTCCTGCATCGCGGCCCAGAGCGCGTCGACGTCCTCGACGTACTCCTTGCCGCCGTTGGTCCAGTCGACCGTCTGGACGTGCCAGCCGTAGGCCTCGTAGCGGGCCGCGACGTCCTCGGAGAAGGCGATGTCGGTGTCGCCCTCGATGGAGATGTCGTTGTCGTCGTAGATCAGCGTCAGGTTGCCGAGCCGCTGGTGGCCGGCCAGCGAGGACGCCTCGCTGCTCACGCCCTCCTCGAGGTCGCCGTCGCTGGCGATCGCGTAGATCTGGTGGTCGAACGGGCTCTGGCCGGGCGCCGCGTCCGGGTCGAACAGTCCGCGCTCGCGGCGGGCCGCCATCGCCATGCCGACCGCGTTGCCGACGCCCTGACCGAGCGGGCCGGTGGTGGTCTCCACGCCGGCGGTGTGCCCGTGCTCCGGGTGGCCCGGGGTCTTGCTGCCCCAGGTGCGCAGCGACTTCAGGTCGTCGAGCTCGAGGCCGAAGCCGCCGAGGAACAGCTGGGTGTAGAGGGTGATGCTGCTGTGCCCGGCCGACAGCACGAATCGGTCCCGGCCCGGCCAGGCCGGGTTGGCGGGGTTGTGGCGCATCAGCTTCTGGAAGAGCAGGTACGCCGCCGGGGCCAGGCTCATCGCGGTGCCCGGGTGACCGTTGCCGACCTTCTGCACCGCGTCCATCGCCAGCGCCCGGGCTGTGTCCACGGCCTTGCGGTCGAGCGGGGTCCAGTCCAGGGGAGTCCGAGCGTTGCTCACGAGCCTGCCTTCCTGTCAGAGAGTGCGCCGTGGACGATCCCTCCAGGGTCCGTCGGCACCGCTTTCGAGCCTACCCACCCGGGGTGGGCACAAGCACAGGGCTCTGCACCCCGTCTTTCGGCCGTTGCCCGCGTATGACCGCTCTATGCACGGGCACTAGACTCGGCCATGATTTGTTGTACGCCCCCAGGGGCCGCCCTGAGGGGGCTCGCTGCGTCGAACCAGAGGTATCCGTGACGGCCGTTGAATCCCACGTCTCCGTGCGCGAAAAGGCGCCCGGACCCACGACGTGGCGGGACGTGGTCGCGGCCTACGTCGGGCTCACCAAGCCGCGGATCATCGAGCTGCTGCTCATCACCACCGTCCCGGTGATGTTCCTGGCCCAGCGGGGTGTCCCCCCGCTGGGGCTCGTGGTCGCCACCGTGGTGGGCGGCACGCTCTCGGCGGGCAGCGCGAACGCCCTGAACTGCGTCTACGACCGGGACATCGACGAGCGGATGCGCCGGACCCGGCGGCGGGCGCTGCCCCGGCACGTGGTCGGGGCACGCTCGGCGCTCGTGTTCGGGGTGGCGCTGGGCGTGGTCTCCACGTTGATGCTGGGCCTCCTGGTCAACTGGCTGTCGGCCGGGCTGGCCCTGGCGGCCAACCTCTTCTACGTCGTCGGCTACACGATGATCCTGAAGCGCCGGACCTCCCAGAACATCGTGTGGGGCGGCGCAGCCGGATGCTTTCCCGCGCTGATCGGCTGGACGGCGATCACCGGCCACCTGGGCTGGGCGCCAGTCGTGCTGTTCATGGTGGTCTTCTTCTGGACGCCGCCGCACTTCTGGGCGCTGGCCATCCGCTACCGCGACGACTACGCGGCCGCGAACGTGCCGATGCTGCCGGTGGTGGCCGGCCCGCGGACGGTGGCCCGCCAGATCGTGGCCTACGCCTACCTGATGGTGGCGACCTCGCTGCTGCTGTGGCCGGTGGCCGGCACCGGGTGGTTCTACCCGGCGGTGGCCGCTGTGCTCGGCGCTGCCTTCCTCGTCGAGTCGCACTTCCTGCTGCGCCGGTCCGCGAGCACCGACAACGTGGTCGCCCTTCGCCCGATGCGGCTGTTCCACTGGTCGAACACCTACCTCACGCTGCTGTTCGTCGCGGTCGCCCTGGACCCGCTGCTCACCCGCTGACGCGTGCCCCGGTTCACCACGGCTGACCTCGCGGCGGCCCGTGAGCGCACCATCCCGGACGTTATCGCCGACGGGCTGCAGGTGCTGTTCTGCGGCATCAACCCCGGTCTGTGGTCGGCGGCCGCCGGCCACCACTTCGCCCGCCCGGGAAACCGGTTCTGGCCGACGCTGCACGCGTCCGGTTTCACGCCCCGGGTGATGCAACCCGCGGAGCAGGAGGCGCTCCTGACCCTCGGGGCGGGGGTCACCAACATCGCGGCGCGGGCGACGGCGCGTGCCGACGAGCTGTCCCGCGACGAGCTGCGGGACGGCGCGCGGCTGCTGGAAGCCACGGTGGCGGCGCGTCGGCCGGCCTGGCTCGCCGTGCTGGGTGTCAGCGCCTACCGGGTGGCCTTCGACACGCCCAGCGCCCAGGTCGGGCCTCAGGAGCGCACCCTGGACGGCACGCGCGTGTGGGTGCTCCCGAACCCGAGCGGCCTGAACGCCCACTGGCCGCCGGCGGCCCTGGCCGAGGCCTTCGCGGGCCTCCGACGGGCTGCTGGACTGCCCGACGCGCGCGAGAGCAGGTCCTAGTTGTCAGGCGCGGTCGCGGATGCCCAGCAGCAGCCAGGTCATCGCCGCCGAGACCGCCGCGGCGCCGAGCAAGTGCAGGGTGACCAGTCCCACGGGCAGGCCGGTGAAGTACTGCGCGAACCCGACCGCGCCCTGGGCCACCTCGATGGCCAGCAGCACCACGGCGGCGTCGAAGGCCCGCCGCGGGGCGTGCGCCGGCTTCAGGACGAGCACCGCGGCCAGCGTCAGACCGACGAACAGGAAGACCAGGTCGGCGTGCAGCTGGCTGAAGGCCTGGGGGTCCAAGCCGTTTCGGGGTGCGTCGGCGGCTCCCGCGTGCGGCCCGCTCCCGGTGACGACCGTGCCGAGGTAGACCACCAGCCAGCCCGCGATGAACGTCGCGCGGACCAACCAGGCCACCCCGCGCGGCACCAGCAGCTGTGCCGGGGCGTCGCCCTCCCTGAGCCGCCGCAGCAGCACCACGGCCAGCCCGATCATGCCCATCGACACCAGCAGGTGCAGGGCGACCACCCACGGGTTCAGCTGGGTGAGCACCGAGATGCCGCCGATGACCGCTTGCGCGGGCACGCCGAGGGCGAGCAGCAGGGCGATCCGGGTGACGGCCGGTCGGCCGTGCTTCCATGCGACGACCAGGGTGGCGATGGCCACCGCGGTCAGCAGGAACGTGATGGTCCGGTTCCCGAACTCGATCACCCCATGGATGCCCAGCGCGCGTTGTGGCACGAAGGACGACGCGTCGCACCGCGGCCAGGTCGGGCAGCCGAGGCCGGAGCCGGTGAGCCGCACCACCCCGCCGGTCACCACCAGCAGCATGTTCACCACCAGCGACGCGATCGCCAGCGGCCGCAGGTAGCGCATGCTGCCGAGCCGGGACGGGGTGGGCCGATCGGAGACGGGGGGCGGTTGAACGGTCACTCCCACTTGAAGGTCCTCGAGGTGAGCAGGGCGCCGAGTGCGGTCCACCCGGCCAGGACGAGAAGGTGCCAGCCGGGGAAGCCCTGGCCGAGCAGCGACTGGCGCAGCCCGCCGCCCAGCGCACCGGAGGGCAGGTAGCTGAGCACGTGCCCGAACGCGCCGTACGTCTCGGTCGGCAGCACCACCGCGCCGCCGGCCATCAGCAGCAGATAGATCAGGTTCGCGGCCGCCAGCGTCGCCTCGGCGCGCAGCGCTCCGGCCACCAGCAGCCCGAGCGAGGCGAACGCGGCGGTGCCGAGGACGGCGGTGAGCAACGCGCCGACCACCGCGGCGGGAGTCAGCGCCGGTGCCCAGGCGAGGAAGATGGCGACCACGCAGATCACGATCGCCTGCAGCACCTCGACGAAGAGCAGGGCGCCCACCTTGCCGGCGAGCAGGCCGGACCGCGGGAGCGGGGAGGCGCCGAGCCGCTTGAGCACGCCGTACCTGCGCTCGAAGCCGGTCGCGATGGCCAGCGAGGTGAAGCTGGTGGACATCACCGCGAGCGCCAGGACGCCCGGGGTCAGCGTGTCCACCGCGCTCCCGGTCGTGTTCAGGTGGATGTGGTCGGCGGCGAGGATGCCGCCGACGAGCACGATGAGCGGGATCACGATGGCCAGCAGCAGCTGCTCGCCATTGCGCAGCAGCAGCCTGGTCTCCATCCGGGCCTGTGCCAGCACCTGGCGGGGGAGCGGAGCGGCACCGGGTGCGGGCGCGAACGTGCCGCTGCTCACGGGGGCGCTCATACGGTCAGCTCCCGTCCGGTGATCTGCAGGAACACGTCCTCGAGGGTGCGCTGGCCGAGGTTGAGGGACTCCGGCAGCACGTCGTTGCGGTCGCACCAGCCACTGACCTTGGCGAGCGTGGTCGCGTCCGCGGGCCCGGTGATCAGCAGGCTGTGCTCGTTGACCGGGTGCACCTCGGTCAGGTCCCCGAGCTCGCTCTGCAGGGAAGCGGGGGCACCGGGCGGGAACGGCTTGGTCACGACCAGCTTGATGGTGGTGCTGCCGGCGGCCCGGGTGAGCTCGAACGGCGAGCCGGAGGCGATCAGCCGGCCGCGGTCGATCACGTGGATGTGGTCGGCGAGCCGCTCCGCCTCGTCCATGTAGTGGGTGGTGAGCACGATGGTCACCCCGTCGCCGCGCAGCTCCTGCAGCAGCTCCCAGGTGGTCCGCCGGGCGGCGGGGTCCATCCCGGCGGTGGGCTCGTCGACGAAGACCAGCTCCGGGCGGCCCACGACGGCCATCGCCAGCGCCAGCCGCTGCTGCTGACCGCCGGAGAGCCGCCGGTACGGCGTGCGGCCGCAGTCGGCCAGCCCGAGCCGCTCCACCAGCATCGGCACCGGCAAGGGCTGGGCGTGCAAGGAGGCCATGTGCTGCAGCATCTCGACCGCGCGCACTCCCGACCAGGCGCCGCCGGACTGCAGCATCACCCCGATCCGCGGCAGCAGTTCGCGGCGCTGAGCGGTCGGGTCGAGCCCCAGGACCCGCACCGAACCGCGCTGCGGCTTGCGGTAGCCCTCGCAGGTCTCCAGGGTGGTGGTCTTGCCCGCCCCGTTCGGCCCCAGCACGGCGGTGATCTGGTGCCGCTCGACGGAGAGGCTGAGCCCGTCCACGGCCACCTTCTCGCCGTACTTCATGACGAGGTCGTCGACGAGCACGGCCGGTCCGGTCGACGCGGGGGAGCTGGGCACGGCATCCAGTGTAGGAACCACGTGCCGGGGGTAGAGGGGCGCGGGGGAGGGGCGAGCTCAGGTGAGGGCACCCTCACTTGAACCGAAGTCCCCATTAACGACACAATGGTGTTGTGGAAATCGACGGCACGCGACACGGTGAGTCCCCGGTCGGGGACGCTCCGACGCGTGAGCGGGTGGCGCGCTCCATCCTCGAGAACGGCCCAAGCACGGCGGCCGCGCTCGCGGAGCGGCTGGACCTGACCCCCGCGGCGGTGCGTCGTCACCTCGATCACCTGCTGGCGGAGGGCGTGGTCGAGGCCCGTCAGCCCCGGGTGTACGGCGCGCGGGGCCGCGGCCGGCCGGCGAAGCTGTTCGCGATCACCGAGTCCGGCCGGGATGCCTTCGACCAGCAGTACGACCACCTGGCGGTCGAGGCGCTGAGGTTCCTCGACGAGACCGGCGGTGAGGAGGCGGTGATGGCGTTCGCACGCCGGCGGATGGCCGGCCTCGGCGACGCCTACGACGCGGTGGCTGCCGCCAACCCCGGGCTCACCCCGGCCGACGCGCTGGCCACCGCCCTCACCAAGGGCGGCTACGCAGCGTCGGTCCGCCAGGGGCCGGTCGGCGCCCAGCTGTGTCAGCAGCACTGCCCGGTCGCGCACGTCGCCCACGAGTTCCCGCAGCTGTGCGAGGCCGAGACCGAGGCGATCAGCCAGGTCCTCGGCCGGCACGTGCAGCGGCTGGCCACCATCGCCCACGGGGACGGGGTGTGCACCACGTGCATCCCCGACCCTGCACAGATTTCGTCCGCACAGGAGAGGTTGGTTCCATGACCACGATCGACCAGATGAACCCCGAGCTCGCCGGTCTCGGTCGCTACGAGTACGGCTGGGCCGACAGTGATGTCGCGGGCGCCAGCGCCCAGCGGGGCCTCACCGAGGCGGTCGTGCGGGACATCTCGGGCAAGAAGGACGAGCCGGAGTGGATGCTCGAGCGGCGACTCAAGGGGCTGAAGCTCTTCCAGCGCAAGCCGATGCCGAAGTGGGGCGCCGAGCTCGGCGGCATCGACTTCGACAACATCAAGTACTTCGTCCGCTCCACCGAGAAGCAGGCGGCGAGCTGGGACGAGCTGCCCGAGGACATCAAGAACACCTACGACAAGCTCGGCATCCCCGAGGCCGAGAAGCAGCGGCTGATCGCGGGCGTCGCCGCGCAGTACGAGTCCGAGGTCGTCTACCACAAGATCCGCGAGGACCTCGAGGAGCAGGGCGTCATCTTCGTCGACACCGACACGGGGCTGCGCGAGCACGAGGAGCTCTTCAAGGAGTACTTCGGCACCGTCATCCCGGTCGGTGACAACAAGTTCGCCGCGCTGAACACCTCGGTGTGGTCCGGCGGCTCGTTCATCTATGTGCCCAAGGGCGTGCACGTGGAGATCCCGCTGCAGGCCTACTTCCGGATCAACACCGAGAACATGGGCCAGTTCGAGCGGACCCTGATCATCGTCGACGAGGACGCCTACGTGCACTACGTCGAGGGCTGCACCGCGCCGATCTACAGCTCGGACTCGCTGCACTCCGCGGT
>DASTWW010000261.1:0-35506 GCA_035765755.1 Nocardioidaceae bacterium | reverse complement strand
AGCCGCGGCCCGAGCGGGGTCACGTAGGCCTCGGCGCCGCGCGCCCAGTACACCTCGACGAAGTCGGTCCACGGCGCGGTCTCGACGTGCGCGCGCAGCCCGTACCGCCGCTGGCCCGGCACCGGGGCGTCCAGGCCGAGCCGCCGCCGGGTCGGCGAGTGCAGCCCGTCTGCGGCGAGCAGGTACCGGGCCCGCGGCCCGTTCACCAGCACGGAGTCGGTCTTCTGGACCAGGTCGGTCACCGGCTCGGCGCGGAGGGTCAGGTCGGCCGCCGCTTCCCGCAGCGCCGCGTGCAACGCCGTACGACGGACACCCCTGCCGGGGCCGCTGCGGAACGGCGCCTCGGCACGGTGACCGTCACGGAGGTACCGGATTCCCCGCAGCGGCGCGCCCTCTGGCGAGACTCCCAGCTCTGACAGGGCTCGGACCGCCCCGGGCATCAGGCCTTCGCCGCAGGCCTTGTCGATGGGGGCCGTCCGCGGCTCGAAGACGGTCGCCGTCAACCCGGCGCGTGCGGCGTACAGCGCGGCCCCCAGCCCGACCGGCCCCCCACCCGCCACGGCGACGTCAATCACCGCTCACCCCGCCTAGCCGCTCGGTCAGACCGACCTCGGGTCCGGAAGGCCGGCCGTCGAGCGTGCGCAGCGCCGAGTTCTCGACCCGGATCCGGACCATGAGCACGCCGGCGTTGAGCACCGAGAACACCAGCGCGGTCACCCAGGCAAGGTGCACCAGCGGCAGCGCGAACCCCTCCACCACGACGGCCACGTAGTTGGGGTGCGGGAGCAACCGGTACGGTCCTCTCCGCACAAGCGACAGCCCCGGCACCACGATCACCCGGGTGTTCCACTGCCGTCCCAGGGTGGCGACGCACCACCAGCGCAGCCCCTGCGCCAGCACCACCAGCACGAACATCGAGGCAGCGAGCGCCAACGGGACGGTCGGCCGGGCCAGCCACGCCTCGAGAAGCGCGCCGGCGAGCAGACCGGTGTGCAGCAGCACCATCGGCGGGAAGTGGGATCGGCCGAGCTCGACGCCCCCGCGCGACATGCTCCAGGCGGCGTTGCGCCGGGCGACGACCAGCTCGGCCAGCCGCTCCAGGGCGACCAGTCCCACCAGGACGGTGAAGAACCCGAGCCCGGTCATGCCTGGAGCAGGACCATCTCGAGGGCGAACCCGGGGCCCATGGCGAGAAGGAGGCCGTACGACCCGGGCCGCGGCGGTCGCAGCGCCAGCGTGTCCTCGAGCACGAACAGCACCGAGGCAGACGACAGGTTGCCGATGCGGTCCAGCGACTCCCAGGTCAGCGCCGTCTCCCCCGACGACAGGCCGAGCGACTCCTCCAGGGCCTGGAGCACCTTCGGACCGCCGGGATGGCACACCCACCACTCGATGTCGGAGCGCGCGAGCCCCTGCGAGTCCAGGAACGCGTCGACGTCGCCTCCGACGTACGACGCGACCAGCGACGGCACCTCGGCGCCGAGCACGATCTTCAAACCGCCGCTCCCGACGTCCCACCCCATCGCCCGGAAGGTGTCCGGGTAGAGCCGGCTCCGGGAGGCCGCCACCCGCGGCCGGGGGGCCGAAGGACCGGAGCCGGAAGGGCCCGAGGCGAGCGGATGCGCGGACCCGACCAGGACCACCGCCCCGGCTCCGTCGCCGAACAGCCCGCTGGCCACCAGGTTGGCCACCGAGGTGTCCCCGCGCTGCACGGTCAGCGAGCACAGCTCCACCGACAGCAGCACCGCCACCTCGGTCGGATGCCCGAGCAGGTAGTCGTGCACCCGCGCCAGCCCGGCCGCCCCGGCCAGGCAGCCCAGCCCGACCAGCGGCATCCGCTTCACGTCGTCACGCAGCCCGAGCAACGGCGCGATCCGCGCGTCGAGAGAAGGTACGGCGAGGCCGGTGATCGTGGTGGTCACCAGCAGGTCCACGTCCGCGGCGGACAGCCCGGCCGCCGACAGGGCCGCGGTGATCGCCTGGGCTCCCAGGGGAGGGGCCACGGACAGGAACACGTCGTTGGACTGCCCGAAGTCCTCCAGCCTGCCGTAGTCCTCGATCGGCAGCGCGGTGTACCTCGAGCTGACCCCCGTGTTCGCGTGCAGCCGCTCCAGCAGCGCTCGGTCGAGCCCCTCACCGGTCACGATCAAGTCCCCGAACACGCGCGTGATCTCGCTCTGCGTGGACTTGTGCTCCGGCAACCTGCCTCGAGCGGCGAGGATCCGCGACATTCTCAGAGCCTAGGAGCGGTCCCTGCGCCAGACAACAAAGCCGCGTGGAGGCCGCCCTGCCGAGCCGCATAGTGTGGGCACAACGCCCACAAAGCGAAGGATCCGACCATGCCCGCATCACGCGTCCTGCCGACCCAGGAGGCCACCGACCTGGTCGCCCTGGTCCGGGACCTGGCCCGCAACGAGCTCGCCCCCCGCGTCGCCGAGGCCGAGGCGACCGAGACGTTCCCCCGCGACGTGTTCGCCACGCTCGGCAAGGCCGGCGTGCTGGGCCTGCCCTACCCGGAGGAGTACGGCGGAGGTGGCCAGCCGTACGAGGTCTACCTGCAGGTGCTCGAGGAGCTCGGATCGGTCTGGGCCAGCGTCGGAGTCGGGACCAGCGTGCATGCGCTGAGCTGCTTCGGGCTGGTCACCAAGGGCACCGAGGAGCAGAAGCAGAAGTTCCTGCCGGACCTGCTCGGCGGGGACCTGCTGGGCGCGTACTGCCTGTCCGAGCCGCACGCCGGGTCCGACCCGGCCGCGATGCGCACCACCGCCCGTCGCGACGGCGACTCCTACGTCCTCCACGGCACCAAGGCCTGGGTCTCGCACGGCGGGCGCGCGGACTTCTACAAGGTGATGGCGCGTACGGGCGGAGACGCAGCGGGGAGGTCCGAAATTTCCTGCTTCCTCGTCCCGGGTGACGCCGACGGCCTGTCCGCGGATCCCCCGGAGAAGAAGATGGGCATGACCGCTAGCGCGACGACGATCATGCGCTTCGAGAACGTGCGGATCCCCGCGGAGCGGCGGCTCGGTGAGGAGGGCGAGGGGCTCAAGATCGCGCTGGCCGGACTCGATGCCGGCCGGCTGGGTATCGCCGCGGTCGCGACGGGCCTCGCGCAGGGTGCCCTCGACGCCGCGGTCGCGTATGCCAAGGAACGCGAGACGTTCGGCAAGAAGATCATCGACCACCAGGGGTTGGCGTTCCTGCTCGCAGACATGGAGGCCGCGGTGCAGTCTGCCCGTGCGACGTACCTCTCCGCGGCCCGGCTCAAGGACCAGGGCCTGCCGTACAGCACCGAGGCTTCGGTGGCCAAGCTGGTCGCCACCGACAACGCCATGAGGGTGACCACCGACGCGGTGCAGGTGTTCGGCGGGTACGGCTACACCCGCGACTTCCCGGTCGAGCGGTACATGCGCGAGGCCAAGGTGATGCAGATCTTCGAGGGCACCAACCAGATCCAGCGGATGGTGATCGGCCGCGCCCTCGCCTCTGACCGACCCCGGGGGACGCTGACGACGAAGAAGGAGAACTGATGCAGCTCGCCAACACCGCCGCGATCGTGACCGGCGGCGCCTCCGGGCTGGGCGCCGCGACCGCCGCCGCGCTGGCGGCTCAGGGCGTCTCGGTCTACGCGCTCGACCTGAAGACCGCGGTCGACAACGCGCCGGACGTGGAGGGAGTGACGTACGTCGAGACCGACGTGACCGACCCGGACCAGATCCGCAACGCGGTGGCCGCCGCGACGTCCGGCGAGGCGCCGCTGCGGATCGTGGTGAACTGCGCCGGTATCGGGCCGTCCATGCGGATCCTGGGCAAGAAGGGTGTGCACGACCTCGACGCCTACGCGAAGGTCGTGCAGATCAACCTGGTCGGCACGTTCAACGTGCTGGCGCTGGCCGCCGAGCACATCGCGGCCACCTCCCCCGATGACGACGGGCAGCGCGGGGTGATCGTGAACACCGCCTCGATCGCTGCGTTCGACGGACAGGTCGGCCAGGCGGCGTACTCCTCCTCCAAGGGCGGCATCGTCGGGCTCACCCTGCCGGCGGCCCGCGACCTGGCGCAGTACGGCATCCGGGTGTGCGCGATCGCTCCGGGCATCGTGGACACCCCGATGCTGGCCACCGTGTCGGAGGAGTTCCGGGCCGGGCTGGCCGCCGGGGTGCCGTTCCCGCAGCGGCTCGCGCACCCTTCCGAGTACGCCAAGCTGGTGCTCGCGATCGTCGACCACGACTACCTCAACGGCGAGGTGATCCGGATGGACGGCGCGTTGCGGATGGCCCCCCGCTGACCCGATATCGGTACGCCTACCGCGACGTATAGGTCGCGATATCGACACAATGTCGGTACGACGGGGGGCGGGCCCGGCCTGCTGCACCGCGCATGACCGAGGGCCCGAACCGTGATGGTTCGGGCCCTCCTCGGCAGCGGGGCGGGGGGCAAGGGATCCCCGCTGCCGACCTGGCCCGGCACTGAGCCCAAGCAGAGAGAAGGCTCAGCGCCGGAGGGTGATCACCGCCGGAGCGTCCTGCGCCGGAGCGCGATCAGACCAGCACCAGCACCGAACAGTCCCAGCCCGGCCAGTCCGACGTCGGTCAGGCTCGAGTCCGCACCCGTGGACGGCAGCACCTGGACCTGCGGCCGAGGCCGGAAGTGCTGTGCCGGCTTGACCACCGGCTTGTGCGGAGACGGGCTCGGGCTCGGCGATGGCGACGGGCTCGGCGATGGCGACGGGCTCGGGCTCGGGGACGGGCTCGGCGACGGCGACGGGCTCGGCGACGGCGACGGACTCGGCGACGGTGACGGACTCGGCGACGGTGACGGACTCGGTGAAGGCGATGGCTTCACCTCCGCCTTGCACCCGGTGTGTGCCGGGTTGGTCTTGCCGATGCCGTTGTTCTTGTCGCACTCGTAGCCGTTGTTGCCGTCGCGCTTCGCGTTCGGGTACTGCCCCTTCGGGTTCTTGTTGTCGGCCCGACCCACGCAGCCGGCGCACGGCTTGCCGTAGGCGTGGCCGTTGCCATTCCCGTTCAGCGACGGCGAACCATCCCGAGTCGAGCAGTACGGGCCGCCCGGGCACTTGCCGTTGGCCCCGCCGGAGTTCTTGTCGGCGTTGCTCAGCGGCTGCGGCTTGTCCGGGTTGCCCTGGGTGCTGGCGTTGCCGTCCGAGTGGTCGCTGTTGCCCGGTGAGTCCGTCGACGCGCTGCTCGTGTCGGGCTTGTTGCCCTGGCCGTTGGCGTTGTCGGAGTTCCCCGGTCCGTCCGCGGACTGGCCAGGCGCGTTGGCGGAGTTGCCCGGCGAGTCGGCACCCTGGGAGGTGGTGTCGCTCGTCGTACTCGCCTTGTCCTGACCGTACGCGTTTCCGTTGTTCCCGTTGTCTTGAGCCGGCTGCGCCGACGACGCGCCCGCGTTCGCGTTGTCCGAGCCGTTCCCGTTCGCGTTGCCGGAATCGGCCCAGGCGTAGCTGGCGAACCCGAGACTCAGAATCATTGCGAGCAGCGCTACGACCACAGAAAGTGGGCGCGCCCGACTAGGCATGGTGTGACCCATGGTCCGTCCATTCCCCCCGGCATGTCCCCACCGGAATTTCTCTCTGGGCCCCGATTTGGGCCTTCCCCAGCGGGGACGATACCTTCGGCGGTCAGGACGGGCACCCTGCAAAATGCGGCCTTCGCGTGCGCCCAAAGCGGTAGTAGATTCGCGTATTCTCCAGACAAATCTGGACAGGAATATCCAACGATTGCTGGTGCTAACAAAGCAATTTGTACGTCGAATGGGGGACGGCGTCATGACCGCCCGCGGCATAGTCCCGACGGATTGTCACCAGGCCGAACCCAGCCACACGGGCCGGCCGTACCCGCTCACATCGAAGGGCCCGAACCGACATGGTTCGGGCCCTTCCTGGCTTGCCGGTGGTGGCCCGCCCGGGGACTCGGGCAAGGCCACCACCGGGTGGGGGTCAGTCGGCGACGAGGTCGGGGGTGGGGCCCCCGTCACCGACCAGACCCGACGCTGAGCTGAGCAGAGGCAAGCTCAGCGCCGGGCCGTCTTGCGGGTGTATCAGCGGTGGACCAGCCGGCGGCGGAGCAGGAGCAGCGCTCCCCCGGCGACAAGCAACCCGGCACCGGCCATCGCGTCGAGCCCGAGGCCCGAGTCCGCACCGGTGTTGGGCATCCCCGTTGCGGCGGGTGCGACGACCGGCGGACCGACCTGCGCCTTCGGCCGGAACACCTGCTTGCCCTTGATCTGAGCCTTCGTGCACTCGCCCTTGACCATGGCCTGGCCCCTCGGGCAGCCGCACATGCCGTCCTGCATCACCAGGTCACCTGGGCACGTCAGCGTCTCCGGCCCCGGTGGGGTCCCGTTGTGGCAGTCGGGCTTGCAGCCGCCCGGCGGGTTGCCGTGGTCACAGTTCGGCGCACACCCGGGCGGAGTGCCACCGCAGTTGCTCGTGCAGCCACCCGGCGGAGTGCCACCGCAGTTGCTCGTGCAGCCACCCGGCGGAGTGCCGTGGCCACAGTTGTTGTTCGCCCCGCTGGGCACACAGTCGGTCGGCGGGTTGTCCGTCGTGCAGCCGGTGTGCGCGGGGTTGGTCTTGCCAATGCCCTGGTTCCGGTCGCACTCGTAACCCGCGTTGTGGTCGCTACCGTTCTCGAACTGCCCAGGCGGGTTCTTGTTGTCAGCCTTGCCGACGCAGCCCGCGCACGGCTTGCCCGAGGCCTTGGCGCCGTGGTCGTCGCCCTTACCGTTTCCGGACGGGTCACCGTTGCGGGTCGAGCAGTACGCACCGCAGTCACCGTTCGCGCCGCCCTGGTTCTGGTCGGCCGTACTAGGCGGCTGCGGTTCGCTGTAGGTGCCCGAGGTGCCCGCGTTGCCGTCCAGGTGGTCTGACTTCCCGGGCGCGTCGGTCTTCGAGGTCCCCGCGTTGCCCTTCGCGTTGTCGGACTGGCCCGGCGCATCCGCGGTGGCGCTGAACGTCGTAGGCGCGCTCGTCACGGCCAGCCTGGCCTGCGAGTCGGTGCCCTGGGAGGTAGCACCGTTCGCTGCCTGGCTGTGCGACGAGGCGTGATCCGCCCCGTTCTGCGAGGCGTTCGACGAACCGCCCTGCGAGGTGTTCGCCGAGACGCCCTGCGACGAGGCCTGGAGCGAGACGGCCTGGGACGAGTCGGCGCCCTGGGAGGTGGCGCCGTTCGCCGTACCGTCTGCCTGACCCCACGCATACGCGTTGCCCGGACTTCCATCGGCCTGCTTGACCTGTACCGCTGCGGCGTTGCCTGGATCCGCCCAGGCATAACTGCCGAACCCGAGGCTCATCATTACTACGAACAACGCCGCGATCACCGAAAATGGGCGCGCTCGACTACGCATGGAATGACCCATGATCTATCCAATCCCCCCGGCTTGATCGTGCCGGAATATCTCTGCTTGGCCCGTCATCAAGAGGGACGGGCGTCCCCGCAAACGGACGTTACCGCCGCGTACACCGCAGGTCACCATCAGACCTGCCGTTTGTGAGTAAAACTGAGTAAAGGTTCGCCGGAACGGCTGACAAACCGGACATCATGGCGTAAAAACGGGGCCCCTATTTGGGGGACACGTACGTCGAACGGGGTACGCGATTAGACCCCACAATCAGAGCGCGTCGCTGACCAGCTGGTGCGTCGCGTCGTCGAAGGCGACGAGGTACGCCGCGTGCAGCGAGGTCTCGGCCCCGCGGACCGTGTCCACGGCGGCCCGGACCGCGTCGTGCTTGGGCCAGCCGAAGATCCCGGCCGACACCAGCGGGAAGGCGATTGACCGGAGCTGGAGCTCGTCGGCAACCCGCAGCGCGTTGGCGTAGCAGGACACCAGCAGCGCGCGGTCCCGCTCGCCGATCCGGTAGTTCGGACCCACGACGTGGATGACGTACCTCGCCGGCAACCGGCCGGCCGTGGTCCAGCCGGCCTGCCCGGTCTCCAGGCCGTCCGGGAACCGCTCGATGCAGTCGCGGAGGATGTCCGGGCCGCCGGCTCCGTGGATCGCGCCATCAACCCCGCCGCCCCCGCGCATCGCGCGGTCAGCTGCGTTCACGACCGCGTCCACGCGCTGCATCGTGATGTCGCCCTTGACGACCTCGAGGTTCATGCGCACTCCCGTCAGCTCCTGGTGAGGAAACTACTGCGGACGTGGCCGTGTTCCCGGTGGTTCGCGCCGACCGCTGCTCAATCACCGGATACGGCGACGAGCGCGGCAGCGCCCGCGGACAGCGGCTCGTCCCGTCGCCAGACCGCGGTCAGCGGTCGCCGCAGCGACAGCTCGGGCACGGAGACCCGGACCAGGCTCCGCACAGCCAGCTCGCCGGACAGCGCGAGCTCGGAGAGCACGACCGGCCCCATCCCGGCCAAGGCGGCCGACTTCAGCGCGGTGTTGGAGGCCATCGCCATCTCGACGGTGAGCTCCAGCCCGTGCCGGCGCAGCGCCCGCTCCAGGGTGTCCCGGGTGCCGGACCCCTCTTCGCGCACCAGCAGCGGGGTCCCCGCAACGTCCGCGGGTGAGAGCGAGGCGCCCGAGGCCCACGGGTGCGAGGGAGGTACGGCGATCGCCAGCTCGTCCCAGCCGACCCGTCGGCGACCCAGGCTGCGCCGTACCGTCGGCGACTCGACGAACCCCACCTCCGCCGTACCCGCCTCCACCAGCTCCGCAACCTCAGTGGAGTTGTGCACCAGCAGCGACACCGACGTGTCTGGGTGCAACCGCGCCACCCAGCCGGGCGCGTGGTGCTCGGCGATGGTCATGCTCACCGCGGCGCGCACCGCCCGCGACCCCTTCTCCCGCAGCGCCTGCACGGACCGCGTGAACTCGTCTGCGGCGTCGAGCAGGCCGGCCGCCCAGTCCACGACGAGCTGCCCGGCCGGGGTCAGCGTGGTGCCGCGCGGGCTGCGGTGCAGCAGCCGTACCCGTAACCGCTTCTCCAGCGCGGCCATCCGCCGGCTGACGCTGGGCTGGGACAGCCGCAGCTCCTCGGCCGCCCGGCCGATGCTGCCGGTGCGCGCTACCAGCACGAGCACGGCGAGGTCCTCGAGGTCGGGGCGGGTCATGCGCGCAGCGTATGACGGGATACGGAAGCGAGGTCTACCGGCCCTGCAGGAGTACGACGAGGGTGGTGGCCGTGCCCACGCTGACCGCTGCCCGTCGTACCTCGGACCTCCCCGGCCTGCTGGTGACCGCCGCCGGGATCGCGGCTGCGCTCGGAGTGCACCGGCTCGTGCCGCAGGTCGGCACGCTCACCTGGGCCGTCATCCTCGGTGCTGCGGCGGCGAACCTGAACCTGCTTCCGGAGGCGGCCCGGCCCGGACTGCGCGTCGCGACCAAGAAGCTGCTGCGCATCGGCGTGGTGCTGCTCGGCTTCTCGCTGTCGCTGGTCTCGATAGTCGCGCTCGGCGGACCGGTGATCGCGCTGGTGGTGGTGACGCTGTTCTCCACGCTGGTCGCGACGACCTGGGTGGGCCTGCGGATGGGCGTGAGCCGGCCGCGCAGCTTGCTGATCGCGACCGGGTTCGCGATCTGCGGCGCCTCGGCGATCGCCGCGATGGAGGAGAACGCCGAGGGCGACGAGGACGACGTCGCATCCGCGATCGCGATGGTGACCATCTGCGGCACGGTGGCGATGGTGGTGCTGCCGCTGCTGCAGGCGCCGCTTGGGCTCACCGACCCGCAGTTCGGCGCGTGGGCCGGGGCCAGCGTGCACGAGGTCGGCCAGGTGGTGGCCGCGGCCAGCGCCGCCGGCCCGGCCGCGCTCGGGGTAGCGGTCGTCGTCAAGCTGACCCGGGTGCTGATGCTCGCCCCGGTTGTGGCCGGGGTGAGCCTGCTTCGCCGCCGGCGGCTGCGCACCGCCGAGCCCACGAAGCTGCCGCCGCTGGTGCCGCTGTTCGTCGTCGGGTTCCTGGCCTGCGTGGCACTGCGCAGCACCGGGCTGGTCCCGGAGCCCGTGCTCGCCGTGCTGGAGCAGCTGCAGACCCTCACGCTCGGGGCCGCGCTGTTCGGCATGGGCACCGGAGTGCACGTCGCCTCGCTGGTGCGCAGCAGCGGCCGGGCGATGATACTCGCCACGCTGTCCACGCTGGTGATCGCGTGCATCGCGCTGTGCGGGGTGCTCCTGCTGGTCCGCTGACCGCGCCCTCGGTGCGGCCGGGGGCTTCGAGACGCTCGCGTCGCTCGCTGCTCAATCACCGCGGCTCCGTTCGCTCGACCAGGGCAGCGAGCCGGGCGAGCGCCTCGCGCCAACCGGTCTCGTTGTCGACCTCGGACACCCCGGCCGGCAGGCCCTCGTGCACCGCGACCAGATCGGTGCCGCCGTCGGCGTCGGAGAGGGTGACCGTGATGATCATCTCGCCGCGCGTGGCCGGGTCGTCGCTCTCGAACTCGTCGATCTCGACGACCCGTTCGCCGGGGACCAGCTCGGTGAACCGGCCGCGGTAGGTGTCGGTGTGGGCGTTCGTCTTGCCGACCCGGTCCGGCGCGCCGTACGTCAACGAGATCCGGAAGCCCGACGGGTCGAACTCGTGCACCTCGCAGCTCATGCCACCGGGGAACTTCCACTGCACGATCTCGTCGCGCTCGGTCAGCGCCCGGTAGACGCGGGCACGCGGGGCGCGCAGGCGGCGGTGCACGCGGGTCGTCATGGGCTCATCCTCCTTAGCGGACGTGGATCGTCCGCAACGGGTCCTACGCTTCGACCATGATCGAATCCGTGGGGGCAACGAGCGAGTACACGATCAAGCCGCTCAACCCGGAGACCTGGGACGCGTTCGCCGATCTCGTCGAGCGGCACAACGGCGTGTTCGGCGGGTGCTGGTGCACCTGGTTCCACACCATGCACGCCGAGAAGGCGTTCAGCGCCGAAGGCAACTGCGCGCTCAAGCAGCGACTGGTCAAGGAGGATCGCGCCCACGCGGCGCTGGTGTTCGACGGGGACGTGGCAGTGGCGTGGTGCGAGTACGGAAGTCCCGAAGAGCTGCCGAACATCTACCACCGCAAGCAGTACGAGGCCGAGGTCGACCGGCTTCCCGACTACCGGATCACCTGCATCTTCGTGGACAAGAGGTACCGCCGGAAGGGGCTGACCGGGATCGCCCTGCGGGGTGCCGTCGACCTGATCGCGCAGGCCGGCGGCGGCGTCGTGGAGGGGTATCCGCACGACACAGAGGGAAAGCGGGTCGCGGTCCTCTACAACGGCACCCGCACCGTCTTCGAGCGGGCCGGGTTCAGCTACGAACGGCCCAAGGGGATGCGCAACTGCGTGATGCGCATGACGGTCCCCGCAATCTAGTCGGCCAGCAGGCGCAGCACGGCCCGTTCCAGGGCAGCCTGTCGCTTGTCAGGATCCGGGTACGTCCGTCGTACGGCGGAGGCGATGGTCACGCCGTCCTCGTACAGGTCGACCACCCGCGGGTCGACGTACGACGCCTTGGCGATCGACCTGGTGTTGCCGAGGTACTCCGCCACCTCGTCCATCGCTCGCACCACCGCCTTCTTCCGCGCGGTCTTGGTACGCCGCTCCTCGAGCGAGTCGGCCAGTGCGGCGGCGGCCAGCACGGTGGCGTGCCAGGTGCGGAAGTCCTTGGCGGTGAGCTCGGCGCCGGAGGTCGTGCGCAGGTAGTCGTTGACGGTCGCCGCGTCCAGCGGCGCCCACCGCGACCGCTCCTTGTAAGCCAGCAGCCGGTCGCCGCCACGCCGTCGGCGCATCGTCTGCAGGGCACCGATCACGGGTGCGTCGTCGATCTCGATGGACTGCTCGACGCCGGACTTGCCGTGGAAGCAGAAGACCAGCGCGGCCCCGCTCCGTCGTACGTGCCGTTTCTCCAACGTGGTAAGGCCAACCCCGCCGTTCTCGTCGACGTACTCCTCCGAACCGATCCGGAAGCAACCCAGGTCGAGCAGGCGTACGGCGGTCGCGGCCGCGCGTTGGAGCGGCATCCCGTCGAGGCCGAGGTGCTCGTGCACGGCGCTTCGTGTCTTGGGCAGCGCGGCGGCTGCCTCGAGCACCCGGTCGAACTTCAGCTGGTCGCGCTTGGCGCGCCAGTCGGGGTGGTAGAGGTACTGTCGCCGGCCGGCGTCGTCGGTGCCGACCGCCTGGATGTGACCGTTCGGGTACGGGCAGATCCAGACGTCCTTCCAGGCCGGCGGGATCACCAGCGACTTGATGCGCAGCACCTCCTCGCCGCCGAGCCGGTTGCCGTGCTCGTCGTAGTACGCGAACCCCCGGCCGGCACCCTTCCGCGTCCAGCCCCGCGAGCTCGGGGAGACGGTGCGGAGCCTGGCCATGCCTCGCATGTTTCCCTGCGCGGCCACGCTCATGCGGCCCCGGTGGTTGAGGAACCAGCGAAGCGAGCCGTCTCGAGATCGCATCCCGAACAGACGCGAGGACCTTCGCCTCTGCCGGTACGACGTACGACGGACGGATCCGTGGCGCCCAGAACTACAACATCTGGATCGACACCACGCGGCGCAACCCGGGTCCGGAGTTCTTCTTCGGCTTCACCCCGTGGAGCGAGGTCGGCAGCCTCCAGCGCAGTTCGTCCGCCGCAACGGCACCGATGCCGACTGGGCGTCCGCCTCCGGGCGCTTCTACCCGTGGGTCTCCCGCCACTGACCCAGCCGATCCCGACCTGTCAGGCGCCTGACCGGACATAACCGGCCAGGAGCCTGACACCATGGTCGGATCAGCGGATGACGTGCTTCTTGGTGTTCCTGCCGGTGATCGAGGACGCGATCATCACGAGGACCGCGGCGACGACGATGGCGACGATCCAGCGGATCCAGTCGATGCCGTTGGTGGCGCCGCCGCCGAAGGCCGCATACACGTACCAGCCGAGGATTACTCCGCCGATCCCGCACAGGATCGTCAGCCACCAAGGAGTGTTGTCCTTGTCGCCCGGGGCGAGGAACTTGCCGAGGAAGCCGATGATGATTCCGGCGATGATGACCCAGATGATGCTCATTGCTGCTCACCTCACAGCTCGAGGGCCGCGTCGCACCTCGACGGCTTCAGCCCTTGGCTCCGAGAGTACCCAGCGGACGGCTACCCAACCCTCTGGTCGCTCAGCGAACACGGCCGTCCGCTGCGACCCCGACACATCGGCGATCCGGCTCACCGGAGCGGAGGAACGACCGGTCAGCGACGCAGGCGCAGGTTGCTGAGCCCGCCGTCCACGGTAAGGCAGGTCCCGGTGACCGAGCCGGCGTCCGGGCTGGCCAGTGCGCAGACGGCCTGGGCGACCTCGTCCGCGCTGACCAGCCGGCCGTGCGGCTGGCGCGCCTCGAGCGCCGCCCGTTCCGCCGCCGGGTCCGGGGCCGCGGCGAGCAGCCGCCCGATCCACGGCGTGTCCGCGGTGCCGGGGTTGACGCAGTTGACCCGGATCCCCTCGTCGATCAGGTCCGCGGCCATCGCCCGAGAAGCGGCCACCACGGCGCCCTTGCTGGCGCTGTAGAGCACCCGGTCCGGCAACCCGACCTCGGCGGCCACCGAGGCGGTGTTCACGATCGCCGCGGCCTTGGACCGCCGCAGGTGCGGCAGCGCGGCCCGGGTCAC
This sequence comes from Nocardioidaceae bacterium, assembly GCA_035765755.1. Taxonomy (GTDB): domain Bacteria; phylum Actinomycetota; class Actinomycetes; order Propionibacteriales; family Nocardioidaceae; genus DASSKA01. Next base: position 21,942 of record DASTWW010000261.1, on the reverse strand, counting down.
CCGGACCATGCCGAGCAGGTTCACGTCCAGGACCCTGCGCCACTCCTCGTCGTCGTTGGTCTCCACGGTGCCCTGCGCGCCGATTCCGGCGTTGTTGACCAGCACGTCCAGACCACCGAGGTGCGCAACGGCCGACGAGACGGCAGCCCGCACCGCCTCGTCGTCGGACACGTCGGCGCACACCGAGAACACCTCAGAGGAGGACTCGGACCGGTCCAGCACGGCGACGTGCGCGCCCCCCGCGGTGAGGGCGCGTACGACAGCCGCGCCGATGCCCGAGGCGCCGCCGGTGACCAGCGCGCTGAGGCCGGTGAACGAGCTCACGACGACGGAACCATCGTGGTGCGCTGCCGACCGAGACCCTCGATGGCGAGCTCGACCACGTCTCCGGGCTTGAGGTAGGGAAACTTGCCGGACAGCCCGACGCCCTGCGGAGTCCCAGTCAAAATCAGGTCACCGGGCTCGAGGGTGAGGTACTGCGACAGGTCGTGCACCAGATGCTCCACGCCGAAGATCATGTCCGCGGTCGTGGAGTCCTGCCGCGGCTCGCCGTTCACCCAGCTCTGCAGACGCAGCGACCGGTGGTCGAGCTCGTCGGGGGTGACCAGCCACGGGCCGGTCGGGCAGAACCCGGGGGCCGACTTGCCCTTGCCCCACTGGCCTCCGGACACCTTCAGCTGCCAGTCGCGCTCGGACATGTCGTCGGCGAGCACGAACCCCGCGACGTGGTCCAGGGACTCCGACGGCGAGGGCAGGTAGGCGGCCCGGCGGCCGATCACGACACCGAGCTCGACCTCCCAGTCGGTCGCGTTGCTGCCCGGCGGGACGGCCACGTCGTCGTACGGCCCGACCACGGTGTTCGGGGTCTTCTGGAAGATGATCGGCACCTCCGGCGGCGCCGACCCGGACTCCGCGGCGTGCGCGGCGTAGTTCATGCCCACGCAGACCACGGCGCTCGGCCGGACGACCGGGGCGCCCACCCTCAGCGAGGACGCATCGGAGACCGCAGGCAGGTCGCCGGCCTCCCAGGCCAGCCGGGCGCGCTCCAGGCCGCCAGAGGCCAGGAAGGCGCCGTCGATGGTCGGGGTCACCTCGGACAGGTCCAGGACCTGGTCCCCGTCGAGCAGCACCGGACGTTCGGCGCCCAGCGGCCCGAGCCGGCCCAGCCTCATCGGGCCGACCCCGGCAGCACCAGCGTGCCGTCGATGCGCCGCGGGATCGCGTCGTAGTCCGCGTGCAGCTCCTCCGGCAGCACCGACTCCGGCGCGTTCTGCCACACGAACGGCCGCAGGAACCGGCGGATCGCGGTCACCCCGACCGAGGTGTGCTGGGAGTTCGTCGCCGGCCACGGACCGCCGTGGTGCTGGGCCCAGGAGACGCGGACTCCGGTCGGGTACCCGTTGAACACCAGGCGGCCCACCAGCGGCTCGAGCAGCTCCGCGAGCGAGGCGACGGTGTCCGTCTCGTCGTCCTCGGCGTGCACCGTCGCGGTCAGCGAGTGCGGCATCAGCTCCAGCGCCGCGACGAGGTCCTTCCCCCCGTCGTACCTCGCCACCACGATCAGCGGCCCGAAGCACTCCTCGGTCAGTTCCGCGGACAGGTCGCTGGCCTGCGTGGCCAGCAGCGTCGGAGGTACGACGAACCCGTCGCCCTCGGCCTGGCCGCGGGCCGCCACGGGAGCACCCGCCGACGCCAGCCGCTCGGAGATGGAGTCGAACGCCTGCGAGATGCGCTCGTTGAGCAGCACGTGTCCGCCGCCCTCGGCGGTCAGCGACTCGAGCGACTCGACGATCGCGTCACCCTCCGGTCCGGTCGGCACGAACGCCAGTCCCGGCTTGGTGCACAGCTGGCCACCCGAGCCGGTGTAGGAGGTGAACAGTCCCTTCGCGATCTCGTCGCCGCGAGCGGCCGCGGCACCCGCGGTGACCACCAGCGGGTTCAGGCTGCTCAGCTCGCCGTAGAACGGGATCGGGTCCTCGCGCCCGTTCACGATGTCGAGCAGGACCTTGCCGGTCGACAGCGACCCGGTGAAGCTCACCGCCCTGATCGCCGGGTGCGCGATCAGGTGGCCGGCCGCCTCCTGGCCGAACACCAGCGAGACGGTGCCCTCGGGCACTCCGGCGGACGACAGCCCGGCGGCGATCGCCTCGCACGACTTCAGCGAGGTCAGCGGGTGGGAGTCGTGGGCCTTGATGACCACCGGGCAGCCGGCCGCCAGCGCGGAGGCGGTGTCACCACCGGCCACTGAGAACGCGAACGGGAAGTTGCTGGCGCCGAACACCGCCACCGGGCCGATCGGCAGCAGCATCCGGCGCAGGTCCGGGCCGGGGCCGAGCGGAGTGTCGCCGGCGTGGTCGATCGCGGCCTCGAGGTAGCTGCCCTCGCGCAGCGCCTCGGCGAACAGCCGGAACTGGAACGCCGCCCGGCTCAGCTCGCCGTTCAGGCGGGTCTCCCCCAGCCCGGTCTCGTCGTCGGCAACCCGGACCAGCTCCTCGCGGGCGGCCTCCAGCGACTCGGCGACCGCCTCAAGCGCCCGGGCCCGGCCCTCGCGGCCCAGCGCGACGAGCCCCTCGGCAGCGGCGGTGGCGCGCTCGGCGAGCGCGTCCACCTCGGCGGTGCTGGTGTCCTGCAGGTCGAGCTCGGTGGTGGCCCCGGTGCGCGGGTTCGTGGTGGTGATCAAAACTCCTCCTCGGGTTCTACAGCAGCTTCCGGTCGGCCAGGTTCGACATCAGGTCGCGCAGCCCGAACGCCCACGGCTCGCAACGATGGCAATACTCCACGGTGTTCACCAAGCTGCCCAACGGGGCGGCCGAGATGCGGACGACGTCCCCTCGCCGGTGCGTGAACCCCTTACCCTCGACGTCGCGATCCACTACCGGTGCGAACATGGTGCCGAGCATCAGCACCGCACCGTCAGGGTACTGATGGTCGCGGCCGACCAGCTGGGTGACCAGGTCGCTCGGGTCGCGGCTGATCTGGGCCATCTCCGAGACCCCGTCGAGGTGGAACCCGTCCTCCCCGTCGATCTCCAGCCGCACCGTCATCGCGCGCACCGCGTCGAGGTCGAAGGACTCGTCGAACAGCCGCAGCAGCGGGCCGAGGGAGCACGAGGCGTTGTTGTCCTTGGCCTGCGGCAGCAGCAGCGCCGACCGGCCCTCGACGTCGCGCAGGTTCACGTCGTTGCCGAGCGTGGCGCCGACCACCCGGCCTGCGGAGGACACGGCCAGCGCCACCTCCGGCTCCGGGTTGTTCCAGGTCGAGGTCTCCGGGACGCCGACCGGCACGCCGGTGCCGACCGCGGCCAGCGTGGGCGCCTTGGTGAAGATCTCCGCGTCCGGGCCGATACCCACCTCGAGGTACTGGCTCCACAGCCCGCGCTCGGCCAGGAACTCCTTCAGGGCCTCGGCCTCCGGGGACCCGGGCCGGATCGACCCGAGGTCGGTGCCGATCTCCTCGAGGATCTGCGCGCGCATCGCGACGGCGGCCTCGAAGTCGCCGCGCACCCGTTCCTCGATGACCCGCTCGACCATGGACACCGCGAAGGTGACGCCGGCGGCTTTCAGGGTCTGCAGGTCGACCGGGGCGAGCAGCCACGGCTTGTCCGCGGAGCGGGCCGACGGGTCGGTGTTGGCCAGGATCTCCGCGAGGTCGCCGAGCCGCCGGCCCTGGGCGATTCGGACCGCGCCGGCCGGGTCCGGGACCTCGCACAGGTCCCGGATCGTGGGGAACGAGTCGCTGACGTCGTACACGCCGTCCTCGCGGACCAGCACCGGCGAGGGACCGGACACGGTCGGGTCCCAGACCCGGCCGACCAGGGTGCCGGTGAACCGATCCGAGGGGAGGGTGCTTTCGGTGGAGACGGCCACGCTCACAGCACCTTGCTCAGGAAGTTCTGGGTACGGGTGTGCTGCGGGTCGCCGAACACCTGCGACGGTGGGCCCTGCTCGACGATCACGCCGCCGTCCATGAACACCGCGCGGTCGCCGACCTCGCGGGCGAAGCCCATCTCGTGGGTGACCACCACCATGGTCATCCCCTCGCGGGCCAGGTCCTTCATCACCGCGAGCACCTCGCCGACGATCTCCGGGTCCAGCGCCGAGGTCGGCTCGTCGAACAGCATCACCGCCGGGTTCATGGCCAGCGCCCGGGCGATCGCAACCCGCTGCTGCTGGCCGCCGGACAGGCTGCCCGGGTAGGCGTTGGTCTTGTCCGCGAGCCCGACCTTGTCCAGCAGCGCGGCGGCCTTGGCGCGCGCCTCGCCCTTGGACGTCCGGCCGACCTTGACCGGCGCCAGCATCACGTTGTCGACGACCTTCAGGTGCGGGAACAGGTTGAAGTGCTGGAACACCATGCCGACCTGCTGTCGGACCACGTTGACGTTGGTCTTCTTGTCGGTGATGGTGTGCCCGTTGACCTCGATGGTCCCCGAGGTGGCCGTCTCCAGCCCGTTCAGGCAGCGCAGGAAGGTGCTCTTGCCGGACCCTGACGGGCCGATCAGGCAGACCACCTCCTGCTCGTCGACGTGGCAGTCGATGCCCTTGAGCACCTCGTTGCTGCCGAACTTCTTGTGCAGGTCCTTGACAGTGATCATCAGACACCTTCGAGCTGGAGGGCGTGGGGTTGGTTCTCGGCTTCCGTTGTGTCCATGCGTGATCCGCTGCGGTTCTCGTACCAGCTGCCGAGCCGGGAGACGCCATAGCAGATGACGAAGTAGAGCACGGCCACCACCGAGTAGGTGAGGATCGGCTCCGCGGTCAGGTTGCTGATGGTCGTGCCGGAGCGGGTCAGCTCCACGAACCCGATCACGGTGACCAGGGATGAGTCCTTGATCAGCGCGATCAGGAAGCCGATGCCGGGCGGCACCGCGATCCGCATCGCCTGCGGCAGCACCACGAACCGGAGCCGGCGGGCGTAGTTGAGGCCGAGCGCCTGCGCCGCCTCGGTCTGCCCGTGTGGGACCGCGTTGATGCTGCCCCGGAAGATCTCGGCCATGTAGGCGGTGGCGAACACCGTCAGCGCGATCACCGCGGTCAGGAACGCGGACAGGTCGATGTCCGGGAACATCAGCGGGATGCCGAAGTAGGCGAAGAACACGATCACCAGCAGCGGTATCCCGCGGATGATGAGGACGTACGTCGAGGCGACCCAGCGCGCGACGCGGCTCGGGGACGAGGACGCGATGCCGAGCAGCAGGCCCAGGACCGTGCCCGCGACGCCGGCGGTCACGCAGAGCACGATGGTCCACACCGCGCCGCGCAGCAGCGACTCGAGGTCGAGCCAGTTGAACGATCTAAGCACGACCGCTCACCCCCCACCGGAAGAAGAAGGATTCCGCGGCCTTGGAGGCCAGCGACAGGATCAGCGAGACCACGAAGTACAGCCCGCCGCCGACCGCCAGGATCTCGAAGGTGCGGTAGGTCTGGGTGTTGATGTTCAGCACCGCGTTCATCAGCTCCGGAAGCCCGATGATCGAGGCGATCGAGGAGGCCAGGAACAGCAGGATGAACTGGTTGGTGAGCGCCGGGAACACGTTGCGGGTGGCGGGCATCAGCTCGATGTGCCGGAACACCTGGGACCGGCGCATGCCGAGCGCCTGGCCGGCCTCGACCAGGCCGTGCGGCACGGCCTCGAAGCCGGCCCGATAGATCTCCGCGGTGTAGGCGGCGTTGTTGAGGGTGAGCGCGACGATCCCGGCCCAGGTCGGGTTGAGGTTGACGCCGAGCTCGGGGAGCCCGAAGTAGATGAGGTACAGCTGCACGAGCAGCGGGGTGTTGCGGAACGCCTCGACGTACCACCAACACACGCTCCGCAGCGCGCGGTTGCTGCCCGTCTTCCCGACGTAGAGCAGCACGCCGAAGGCGCTGCCGACGGCCATGGCGATCAGCGTGATGTACACGCTGGTCCACAGCGCAGCCGCCAGCTGCCCGCTGAACGGCAGCAGGTCGCCAAAGTAGAAGGTCATCGCGTAGGTCCTACCAGTCGTGGTGGGGCAGGGCGTCAGGCGCCCCGCCCCACCGCCGTGGGTGCTACTTGAGGAAGTCCGGCATCGGCTGGTGCAGCCACTTCTCGCTGGCCTTCTCGTTCTCACCGGACACGTTGTAGTTCCGGATGAAGTTGTCCAGGTACTGCTGCCAGATCTCGTCGCCCTGCTGGATGCCGAAGGCCATCAGCGCCGGGTCCAGCACCGGGCCGTCCAGGACGCGCAGGTTGGGGTCCTTGCGCACCAGGTCGGGCACGATCACGTTGTTCTCGATCAGGCCGTCGACCTTGCCGCTCTTCAGCGCCTGCACGGAGTCGGCGAAGCTGTTGTAGAGGGCCGGCTTGGCCTGCGGGAACTCCGACTCGAGGATGCCCTCACCGATCGAGCCGCGGCTGGCCGAGATGGACTTGCCGGCCAGGTCGGCGTAGCTGTGGATCGGGCTGTCCTTCGGGACCGCGATCAGCGTGCCGCCCGCGGCGTAGGGGATGGTGAACTCGACCTGCTGGGAGCGGTCGTCGCTGGCGGTGAAGGAGGCGATCACCACGTCGACCTTGTCGGCCAGGATCGAGGGGATCCGGCTCTCGTTGGTCTCCGGGACGAACTGCACCTTGGCGCCGAGCGCCTTGCCGAGCGCGTTGGCGATGTCGATGTCGAAGCCCTGGTAGGTGCCGTTCGACTCGCGCACGCCCCAGGGCGCCGCCTCGGTCTGCACGCCGATCCGGATCTTGTGGGAGCTGAGCACCTTCTGCAGGTGGCTCTCGGACGGACCCTGGCCGCCGGAGCCACCGGAGGTGGCGCTGCTGGACGTGCAGCCCGCGGTGGCGAGTGCCAGCGCGGCCACGACGCCCACGAGGAGTTTCTTCTTCAGACCAGCCATGGTGATCCCTTTCGATGAGTGGTGCTGGTGCTAGGTGAGCCGGTCAGACTTCGGCCGGGGTCATGTGTGGTGACGTGGTGGCGGCTCGCTGGCCGATCTCGCGCCAGCCGGGCCCGTCCGGGAACGTCCACCGCTCCCGAGACTCGGCGAGCATCTCCGCGCCGTTCCCCGGCCGGGTCGGGGCCAGGTAGCGGCCACCGGCCACCCGGACCGGTTCGGCGAAGTGCTCGTGCAGATGGTCGACGTACTCGATGAACCGGCCCTCCTGGGTGCCGGTGACCGCCGCGTAGTCGAAGAAGGAGTAGTGCTGGACCAGCTCGCACAGCCCGACGCCGCCGGCGTGCGGGCAGACCGGGACGCCGAAGCGGGCGGCCATCAGCAGGATCGCGAGGTTCTCGTTGACCCCGCCGACCCGGGTGGCGTCGAGCTGCAGCACGTCGATGGCCTCGGCCTCGAGGAGCTGCTTGAACATGATCCGGTTGTGCACGGCCTCGCCGGTGGCGACCTTGATCGGCGTGATGCCGCGGCGGATCGCGGCATGGCCGAGGATGTCGTCGGTGCTGGTCGGCTCCTCGATCCAGTACGGCTCGAACTCGGCCAGCGCGTTGACCCAGTCGATCGCGTCGGCGACGTCCCAGCGCTGGTTGGCGTCGATGGCGACCAGGGCCTCCGGCACCTCGCGCCGTACCAGCGAAAGCCTCCGCCGGTCGTCCTCGAGGGTGCCGCCGACCTTCAGCTTGACCATCGGGAAGCCGTCGGCGACCGCCTGCTTGGAGAGGCGGATGAGCTTCTCGTCGCTGTAGCCGAGCCAGCCCGGGGAGGTGGTGTACGACGGGTAGCCGTGCTCCTTGAGCTCGGCGATGCGCTCGGCCTTGCCGGCCTGACGGCTGCGCAGGATGTCGAGGGCCTGCTCGGGAGTGAGCGCACCCCGGATATGGGTGAAGTCCACCGCGTCGACGAGCTCCTCGGCCGGCATCTCACTGAGCAGCAGCCACAGCGGCTTGCCCTCGCGGCGGGCCCGGAGGTCCCACAGTGCGTTGACGAGAGCGCCGCAGGCCATCTGGGTGACGCCCTTCTCCGGGCCGAGCCAGCGCATCTGCGAGTCGTGGACCAGCCGCTTGGACGCCTCACCGAGGTCGTTGACCAGGGCGTCGGCGTCCCGGCCGGTCAGCAGCCCGCCGTACGCGTCGATGGCGTGGGTGACGATGTCGTTGCCGCGGCCGCAGGTGAACACGAATGCGTGCCCCTGCTCGCCGTTGTCGAGGGTGACGGTGACGTAGGCCGCCGAGTAGTCGGGGTCGACGTTCACGGCGTCGGAGCCGTCGAGCTCGAGGGAGGTCGGGAACCGGACGTCCTGGGTGGTGACCGAGAGCACCTGGGGCACGAGGGAACCTTCCGATGAATCCTATAGGAATGTGAGCGAAGGTATAGTGCTCCCGATCACACGTCAACCCCCTGGTTTCGAGCCTTTTGGGACTTCAAATCCCGCGAAGAACGGGTACTTCGCCGGCTGCACCGCCCCGGCTCCGGGGCCGTTTCGGCCCTGGTCAGCACGAACGTCCGGGCCTATGCTTCACCGAGATCGTGCACGATTCATCGCCAAAGGAGGGCCAGTGTCCGCCTACAAGCCGGCCGAAACTCCGGAGTCCGGGGCGACCGTCGCCAAGGTGTACGCCGCGCTGCGGATGCCCATCCTGGACGGCGAGCTGCCCCCCGGCAGCCGGATCAACATCGACGCGGTCGCCCGCAAGCTCGGCGTCTCCCAGACTCCGGTGCGCGAGGCGCTGCAGCGGCTGGAGGGCGACGCCCTGCTGGTGTACACCCCCGGCAAGGGCTACCGGACCACCGAGACGCTCGACCTCGCGGGCCTGCGGTCGGTGTTCGAGTTCCGGCTGCTGATCGAGCCGTGGGCCGCGCGCTCGGCGGCCGCCGACCGGCTGACCAACCCCGCGGACCAGCTCGACGAGGAGCTGACCGCCTTCGAGTCGGCCGCCTCGGAGAAGAAGGACGTCCGGCAGCAGCTGCTGCTGCACGACACCCGGTTCCACGACATCGTGCTGGCGGCCACCGAGAACGAGGTGGTCCGGCAGGCCTACACCCAGGTGCACTGCCACCTGCACGTGTTCCGGCTCTACCAGGTCGACGAGAACGGGCTGATCACCATCGAGGAGCACCGCAAGATCTGGGAGGCCATCCGCGCCTGCGACGCCGACGCCGCCGAGCACGAGATGCTCAGCCACATCAAGAACTCCTACGCGCGCTCCGCCCAGGCGTTCTCCGTTCCCTCGCCGGGGCCGGACAGCAGGATCCGCGACGGCGCGGCCGCCGCCCGGGTCACCCGCTGACCGTCCCCGCGTCGAGTGGTCATCCGCGCAAGCGGGGACGCTCAGCGGCGCAACGACCGCAGCACGGGGCGTACGTCGACCAGGTACACGATCGCGGCCACCGTGCCGGCGATGTTCAACAGGCTGATCGGGCTCCAAATCAGCAGATGGGCCAGCAGCGCGAGGCCCAGGATGATCAGCCAGGCCGGCTTGGTCATCTTGTTGCCGGCCTCGAACTCGGCGGGCTTGCGGGACACCGCGTCGATGAACGCCCAGACCTGGAACGCGAACACGACAAGGGTCACGACCGTCAGGATCATGCCCTGGAAGACGAACACGTTGAACACATCTTCAGCCTAGCCGTTCCGCCGCCTCCCGGCCTCACCGAGAGCCCTTCGTACCGATATTGGTATGCCTACCGCGACCTATAGGTCGCGATATCGACACGACATCGGTAAGAAGCGGCCGCCGCCCCGCACGGAGGACAGCAACAAGCGGCCGTCGCCCGCACGGAGGACAGCAAGGAGCGGCCGCCGCCCCCGCAGGGACGACGGCCGCTGGACTTGTCAGTAGGGTGACCCGGCCATCGCCGGGCGAGCTACTGACAACTCGGGGTAGAGGGGTCAGTTGCCGACCTTGGAGGCGCCGTCGCTGGCCGCCTTGGAGGCCGCCGAGGCGGTCTTGCGGGCCGACGTGCTGGTCGACTTCGCGTTCCGCTTCGCGGTCGAGGCGGTCTTGCGGGCCGACTGGGTGGCGGTCTTGGCAGCCGCAGAGGTCGAGGATGCCGTCTCCGAGGCGGCCCTGCCGGTCTGGGTCCGCGCGGTCTTCGCCTTGGCCACGGTGGTCCGCCCGGCCTGCGCCGTGGTGCGGGTGGCCTGCTGGTGGCGGATCCGCTCGACCAGGTTCTTGCCGCGGTCGGCCAGGTCGTCGATCTGCTCGAGGACCACCGACGGCTCGAGGTCGCGGCTCAGCCGGGTCTGCATGTCCACCGCAGCGCCCCGGAAGTCCACCTTCTGCAGCGTGCCGAGCCAGGCCTGCACGTCGGCGGCCACGCCACGGGCGCGCTCGACGGCGAGGTCGCCGGCGCCCACCATCGCGTAGAGGGGGATGGTCGGGTCGATCTTCGTCCTAGCCATGGGGTTCTCCTTCGGGGTCGGTTCCAGGCTGGTTGTTCCGCAGCGCTGCGTTCGCGCTCCGGAAGGAGGTGTACACGTCGACCAGCGACTGCTTCTGCCGCTCGGTCAGCCCGCTGTCCGCGAGGATCGCCAGCTCGACGGATCGGGTCTCGCCGTCCTCGGCGTTGAGGATGCCGGCGCGCACGTACAGCGTCTCCGCCGAGATCCGCAGCGCCTTGGCCAGCTGCTGCAGCACCTCCGCGGAGGGCCGGCGCAGCCCCCGCTCGATCTGGCTGAGGTAGGGGTTCGAGACGCCGGTCTGGTCGGCCAGCTGACGCAGCGACAGGCTCGCTGCCAGCCGCTGCTCGCGCAGGTAGTCGCCAAGGTTCTCGACGGTCCTGCCGACTCTGGTCCGTGCCATGTCTCCCATGGTGCTAACTCTTGCAAGCAAACACAAGCCCTGAGAGGGTGACCTGATGCACAGTTCACTTGTAGGGCAGGAGGAAACCGCTCACAAGACTGGGAGCTAGGAGCATGCACCCGTCAGAAGGACGCGCGGATCTCCCCGACCGGCTTGCCGCCGCCCAGCAGCACGACCGTCCCGGTCTCGCGCACGGCGTCCGCGTCCACCCAGTCCTCGTCGAGCACGCCGAACCGCTCCAGCGCGGCGGCCATCAGCACCGGACGCACCCGGGCCGCGCCGTCGTCGGTCTTCAGCGCGATCGCCCGACCGTCCGGCAACCCGACGGCGTAGCAGGACTCGGCACCGGCCTTGCAGATCGCCCCCGGCATGGCCAGCAACAGCTTGCGCTCGTCGCGGTACGTGCCGGAGGTGTACTCCGGGTGCCGGCGGATCGCGTTCGCCACCTTCGCCTCCGCGCTCTCGGTGGCCAGGCTCATGGTCCGGAACGCCTGCGCCAGGCCGGTCAGCGAAGTGGACAGCAGCGGCGCCCCGCAGCCGTCGACCGCGACGGTCTTCACCGGCTCGCCGGTCAGCTCGGCGAACGTGTCCTTGATCGCCAGCTGAAGCGGGTGGTCCGGTTCGCGGTACGTCGTGGTGGGCCAGCCGTTCGCGGCGCAGGTGGCGAGCATCGCGGCGTGCTTGCCGGAGCAGTTCATCGTGATGGGCTCCTTGCCGTTCCCGGCACGGATCCACTGCTCCTTGGCCGTGTCGTCGAGCGGGTAGTCCGGCGGAGTCTGCAGATCCGCCGGGGACAGGCCGGCGCCGGAGAGGATCCTGCGCACCCCCTCAACGTGGATGTCCTCCCCCGAGTGCGACGCCGCGGCCAACGCCAGCAGCTCACCCTCCAGCGGCAGGCCGCAGCGCACCATGCCAGCGGCCTGCATCGGCTTGTTGCAGGAGCGGGGCAGGATCTGCGACTCCACGTCGCCGACCGACCAGCCCACCGACCCGTCGGCATTCAGGGCCACGATCGAGCCGTAGTGGTGACCCTCCACGAACCCCGAACGGACGATCTCGGCAACCACGGGAGCGGACATACCGGAAACCCTACGCGAGCCCCGATGGGCATTCCTTACCCCTCTGGTGCACTATGGCTCAATGCCTGAGCAGAGCCCCGCGCTGCCTGCGCGCAGTGCGACCGTGCAGCACTGCCCCTCCCCCCGCGAGCTCGACGACCTGCAGCTGCTGACCCACGGCGTGCTCGGCGTCCGCGGCTTCGAGGGGCCGGGCGGCCTGGTCAGCCTGCACGTGCCGACCGCGGTCGCGGCGGCGGCGCGTGACAACGGCAACTTGGAGCTCGTGGACCCGGAAGGCGTCCCCTTGGCCACGGTGACCGTGAGCGAGACGTACGACGCGGAGGACGGCCGCACCGGCATCCAGGGGCCGGTGCGCCCGTTGGCCCACCACGAGTTCGGCGCCTTCCGGCGGTTCTACAAGACCCCGGCCGAGACGAAGGAGCAGTACGACGGGCGGACGCTGACCGTCCCGGTCGACGCGCCTCTCACCCACGACGACCTGGACCGGATCCGCAAGGAGGCCGGCGACGACGCCGTACTCCTGCTCACCCTCGCCGGCCACGGCACCCCGCAGGAGCTGGACGCCCCCGGCCTCATCAGAGCCACGCTCAAGGCCGCTGATCTCCTCGACAACGCCGACGTGGTCGCCGTCCCGCTCGCGAAGCGCAGCGAGGGACCCGGAGCCGAGCGCAAGGACGCCGCGCTCAGGGAACGGGTGATCACCGCCTACGCGCCCGGCCGGACGATGACCCCCGAGGGGCAGGGCCAGGTTCCGGAAGAAGTCGCCAGGGCGACCGGCAGGAAGACGAAGCACGAGCAGGGCCTGGTGGTGTTCTTCACCGGCCTGTCCGGCTCCGGCAAGTCCACCCTCGCCCGGGCGCTGCACGACGTGATCCTGGAGCGCGGCGAACGCACCGTGACGAGCCTCGACGGCGACGTGGTCAGGCGGCACCTGTCCAAGGGACTGACCTTCTCCAAGGAGGACCGGGAGACCAACATCGCGCGCATCGGCTGGGTCGCCGCCGAGATCGCCAGGCACGGCGGGGTGGCGATCTGCTCACCCATCGCGCCGTTCGACGCCACCCGCAAGCTGGTCCGGCACATGGTCGCGGACGCCGGCGGCGCGTTCGTGCTGGTGCACGTGGCCACCCCGCTCGAGGAGTGTGAGCGCAGGGACCGCAAGGGCCTGTACGCCAAGGCCCGGCTCGGCCAGATTCCCGAGTTCACCGGCATCTCGTCGCCGTACGAAGAGCCCGACGACGCCACCGTCCGCGTGGACACCACCGGCCGCAGCATCGAGGAGGTCCTCGAGGAGGTCCAAGGCGTGCTGTACGACGGAGGGTGGCTGGCGCGGTGAGCGACCTGCTCACCACCTCCGCCCTGTCGGTGCTCGTCGTCAGCTTCGGCGTCGGCATCGTCGTGGGCCTGACCGGGATGGGCGGCGGCGCGCTGATGACGCCCGCGCTGATCTTCCTCGGCGTGAACCCGACCGCCGCGGTGTCCAACGACCTGGTCGCCGCCGCAGTGAGCCGGCCGGTCGGCGCCGCGGTGCACTGGCGCAAGGGTGCGCCGAACGTGAAGCTGGCGATGTGGCTGGTGATCGGCTCGGTGCCGACCGCGTTCGCCGGTGCGTTCATCATCCAGGCGATCGGACCCTCGAAGGAGCAGGAGACCTTCGTACAGCTGGCGATCGGCGGAGCCCTGCTGCTGACCTCCGTCACCTACACGCTGAAGATGTACCTCCAGCTGCGCAACGTCACCTCCGGTCGCCCCAAGCGGCAGCACGACCCCCGGGTCAAGCCGCTGATCACGCTGGCCGTCGGCGCGGTCGGCGGGCTGCTGGTCGGCATCACCTCGGTCGGCTCCGGGTCCCTGATCATGGTGGCGCTGCTGCTGCTCTACCCGGCCCTGTCCGCGGTCGGCCTGGTCGGCACCGACCTGCTGCAGGCGGTGCCGCTGGTGATCTCCGCCGCCGTCAGCCACGTGATCGTGGACGGGGTGCAGTGGGCGGTGCTGATCCCGCTGGTGGTCGGCAGCACGCCGGGCACCTTCCTGGGCGCCCGTCTCGCGCACTGGGTACCGCAGTCGGTGATCCGCCGCGGCATCGTGATCGTGCTTGCGCTCACCGGGCTGAAGATGCTCGGCATCCCGGCGCAGGCGGTGCTCATCATCGGCGCCGCGCTGCTGATCATCGGCCCGGCGATCTGGGGCTTCATCCGCCAGTCCCGCGGCCTGCCCGCCTTCGAGAACCTGCCCGACCCGATCGGCGGCAACCACTCCGACCCACCGGCCCCCGACTGACGCAGCCGTACGACGGGACATCGCCCTTCTGCGCGCGATTAGTCGCGCGGCGGGCGCCCCCGACCCGCTCCCCCTAACGGCCCATCGGCCCGGCCCCGCGGGCGCGCGAGTTTTCGCGCGGCGAGCGCGCAACCCTTCGTTGCGCGCACAGAGCCGGAGGGCCGACCGCGCATCTAAACGCGCGCTGGGGAGCTCGAGAGGTGGGAAGCTGTGCGACCCGGCGGGGGCGGACAGCCGGGCGCCCTCCCTCAGACTCCCCGGGCACGGGATGGTTAGCCGAACCGACTCACGGGCGGGCATCGTCGCACCCAGCGGGCATGGCCCGACCTCTGAGGGGGCCGTTCCAGAAAGGTCCGAGTTCAGGCTGCCTCAGTGGTCTGCCAGCGAGGCCGGGCGGGCTTGCGGCGCCGGAACCTGACTTCGCCGGTGTCGAGGTACTTCACGCGGTACTCGGAGTCATGGGCACGGCGGTGGTGCCAGCCGCACAGCGGGATGCTGTTCTCGAGGCTGGTCTCTCCGCCGGCAGCCCAGGGATCAGGATGATGGATCTCGGACCAGGCGAACGGCCGATCACATCCCTCGGCGGCGCAGGTGTCATACAGCATGGACAGCGCCCGGCGGATCGCGCCGTTGGCCACCCGCATCGTCCGGCCGAGGTCGAGCGGTTCGGAACGACCACCGAGCACGGCCGGCACGATCCCCGCCCCGCAGGCAAGCCGGCGGGTGGTTCCGGGCGAGACGTTCAGCCCGGTGTCGAGATGCGCGGCAGCCAGTCCGTCGCGGAGGTGCTGGAGCGACATGGTGACCAGCACGGTGGCGCCGACCGGTCCGTGGGCGTCGGTGGGCAGGTGCTCGAGCAGCTCGCAGAACGCCGATCCGAGCCTCTCGGTGAAGTTCAGCCCGGAGCCCGTGCCGGGCAGGGTGCCATCGACGACGAGCTCACCTGCCTTGTTCCTGCTCAATCGGCGAGGGGACGACAACCGCTCCAGCGCGGCGCGCAACAAGTGTCCGTGCAGCTCGGGAATGGTGAACTTGCCGGAGAAGGTGCCGTCGCCGTTGTCGTGCATCGTCAGCCACGTCTCCCGCTCTTCCCGCTTCTCCTCCTCCTCGAGCTGCTCGGCTTCACACTTGTCGGCCAGCTCTCTGTCGACGACCTCCAGCATCCGTCGGGCCGCGTGCCGTAGCCGGTCCGCGGCCATTCCAGCCTCGGCCTTGGCCACCAGCCCCGCCTCGGCCTTGGCCCTCTGGGCGTCGGTGACCTGGGCGGGCATCTTCTCCGCGGCGCGCACGATCACCCGCATCTGCTTCTCGTTGATCCGTCCGGTTGCGAACGACCGGCGGGTCGTTTCATACCGCTCCCCAAGCAGCCGCGCGAAGTACAGCCCTCCCGACATCACGGCACGAGTGGTCCCGGTCAGGCGTGCCGCCCACGCCGCCGTGTCGGCCAACCCCTCGCGCGCCGCGATCTCCCGCCGCTCGGACTCGGCCAGCAGCTCCAGCCGCAGCGCCGCCGCCTGAGCCTCCAGCCCGCTCAAGCCGGTGAGCAGCCGTTCCAGCTCCCCGTCCTCCAACGAGGAGGACGGCAGCGAGGCAGCCCCCATGACCCGCTCCCGCGCCTCATCGACCAGCCGCGACGCCACCCGGTGCGGGTCGATGGAGGTCGCGTCTTCCACGAAAATCGCCATACCCCACCATCCACGACGGCACCGACATAAATGGGGCCCTTCGGTCTTCCCGGGCCTGCGGTTGAGGCGCAGTACGACGCGCGGGGCGACACAACCCAGAACGGTTGGCGTCAGCAGGGAACGAGCGGCCGAATTGCTCGGCCGCAGGGGGCAGTCGGTAGCATGACGAGCAATCCCCGACGAGAGGTCTGAGCTACACGATGGCCACGACGCACGCGGACTACCGCATGAGCCAGCTCGACGAGCTGGAGGCGGAGTCGATCCACATCTTCCGCGAGGTCGCCGCGGAGTTCGAGAAGCCGGTGCTGCTGTTCTCCGGCGGCAAGGACTCGATCACGATGCTGCGGCTGGCCGAGAAGGCGTTCTACCCGGCGCGGATCCCGTTCCCGGTGATGCAGGTCGACACCGGGTTCGACTTCCCCGAGGTGCTGGAGACCCGCAACCGGTGGGTCGAGCGGCTCGGCGTACGCCTGAAGGTCGCCAGCGTCGACGAGGCGATCGCCAACGGCATCGTCAAGGACGACGGCAAGACCAGCCGCAACCGGCTGCAGATCGGCACCCTGCTCAACGCCATCGAGGAGGAGGGCTTCACCGCCGCCTTCGGTGGCGGCCGCCGCGACGAGGAGAAGGCGCGCGCGAAGGAGCGGGTCTACTCCCACCGCGACGAGTTCGGCCAGTGGGACCCGAAGAACCAGCGCCCCGAGCTGTGGAACCTCTACAACGGGAAGATCCACGAGGGCGAGCACATGCGGATCTTCCCGCTGAGCAACTGGACCGAGCTGGACATCTGGCACTACATCGGCCGGGAGAACATCGACATCCCCGAGCTCTACTACGCCCACAAGCGCCGGGTGATCCTCCGCGACGGGATGCTGCTCAGCGAGTCCGAGGCGGTGCAGCCCAAGGAGGGCGAGACCGTCGAGGAGCGGCTGGTCCGGTTCCGCACGGTCGGCGACATGACCCTGACCGGCTGCGTGGAGTCCGACGCCGACACCGTGGAGAAGATCGTCGAGGAGATCGCGATCGCCAAGGTCACCGAGCGCGGCGCGACCCGCGGCGACGACCGGTTCTCCGAGGCCGCGATGGAGGACCGGAAGAAGGAAGGCTACTTCTAGGCGGGCCCCCCGCTTTCCGAAGTACATCTCGCGGTCGAGAGCCGGAGCCCCATGGCCACATCGCCGGTTGATCGTACGTACCACCAAGATCGACGTCGATGAGGCGCCGAAGGACGAACCGGACGCGCATTCACAGCGTCGCGTCATGCGACCACGCTCCCGACCACCCCGCCCGGTAGCATGCTGGGAGCCCGCGCCCGCGCGAGAACGCCGGGGACCCGAGCAGGAGGACGTGCGAACTCGTGAGCGACACCACCGAGACCTACCCCAACGACGAGGCAGCCCAGGGCGGCCTGGACTCCGCGATCGTCACCGAGGAGGCCGACCTGCTCCGGTTCGCCACCGCGGGGTCGGTCGACGACGGCAAGTCCACCCTGATCGGGCGGCTGCTGCTGGACTCCAAGGCGATCTTCGAGGACCAGATGGAGTCGGTCGAGGCGACCAGCAAGTCGCGCGGCTACGACTACACCGACCTGGCGCTGCTGACCGACGGGCTGCGCAGCGAGCGCGAGCAGGGCATCACGATCGACGTGGCCTACCGCTACTTCGCCACGCCCAACCGCAAGTTCATCATCGCCGACACCCCCGGACACGTGCAGTACACCCGCAACATGGTCACGGGTGCGAGTACGGCGGACCTGGGCCTGGTGCTGGTCGACGCCCGGCAGGGCCTGACCGAGCAGTCGCGTCGGCACGCCGTACTGCTGTCCCTGCTGCGGGTGCCGCACCTGGTGCTCGCGGTGAACAAGATGGACCTGGTCGACTACGACCAGTCCGTCTACGAGCGGATCTACAAGGAGTTCACCAACTTCGCGACCAAGCTGTCGATCCCCGACCTCGAGGTCATCCCGATCTCGGCGCTGAAGGGCGACAACGTGGTCGAGCGCACCGGCAACATGCCGTGGTACTCCGGCTCCACGCTGCTGCACCACCTCGAGCACGTGCACGTGGCCTCCGACCGCGACCTGGTCGACACCCGGCTGCCGGTGCAGTACGTGATCCGGCCCAAGTCCGACAACCATCACGACTACCGCGGGTACGCCGGCCAGGTCGCCGGCGGCGTGCTCAAGCCCGGCGACGAGGTCGTGGTGCTGCCCTCCGGCCTGACCAGCAAGATCGCCGCGATCGACCTGTTCGACAAGGAGATCGACCAGGCCTACCCGCCGATGTCGGTGACCGTGCGGCTCGAGGACGACCTGGACGTCTCCCGCGGCGACATGATCGCCCGGGTGAAGAACGCTCCGGCGCCGAGCCAGGACATCGACGCGATGGTCTGCTGGATGGTCAACGAGCCCCTGCGCCCGCGCCAGAAGCTCGCGTTCAAGCACACCACCCGCACCGGCCGTGTCATGGTCAAGGACATCCAGTACCGGATGGACGTGAACACCCTGCACCGCGACCAGGACGCCGGGGAGCTCGGCCTCAACGAGATCGGACGCGTCCAGCTGCGCACCACCGTGCCGCTGCTGTGCGACTCCTACTCGAAGAACCGCACCACCGGCTCCTTCATCCTGATCGACGAGGCAACCGGCGTCACCGTCGGCGCCGGCATGATCAACTGAGACAGGCTGGCCTTCGGCGCCGTTCGGCTACGATCGAGAAGTGGCTGTGTTCGTCGATGACTCTTCGACCGCACCGAGGTTTAGTCAGCCGCCTGTAACAGAGATCGCCATCGCGGTCGAGTTCGTCCCCATTCAAGCGTTCGGACCTGTCCGGATGATTGATCTGCATCGCAGACTCTGGGCTCAGGATTACCCGCGAGTCGTCGAGCAGCCGCCCCTACCGCCCCCCGCCCCGGAACCGGGCTCCGTTCTCGCGGGCGTCGGGCTCCAGATCGGGAGCGGCGTCGCCCCCCTACGCCTTTGGATGCTGTCGGACGACGAGTCGCAGTTGTTGCAGCTGCAGCACGACCGCCTCATTCTCAACTGGCGAAAGACGGACGACCACGGCGCGTACCCCTCTTACGCCACCCTCCGCAAGACATTCGCCGCCCGATGGGACGCGTTCGCTTCGGCGCTTCCTGAAAAGGCTCGACCGACAATGGTCGAGGTCACCTTCGTAAACCGGTTACCTAGTGACGCAAAATCCGGAAGCCTCGCAGGTTTCCTCGAATCCATCAGCGATCCCCAAGTGCCCGGCAACGGGGTGTCGACCGCCTTCCGTTACCTCTCCTCGATCGATAGGAACGAGGGGGGGCCGGGAAGCGTTGTTGTGAATGCTGGTGCGCAAAGAGACGTTCCGGCCACTCTGACAATTGCAACCAGGCTCGGCATCGCGCGTGCCGACCAGCCGGAAAGTTCGGTCATAATGGACCGACTCGACACCGCACATGACCTCGGGGTGACCACCTTCGTCGGGCTCACACCTGACACGTTGCACAAGAAGTGGGGGCGCACGCAATGACGCATACAATTCTTGGCAGCGCCACCACCGGCGACTTTCCCGACCCAGTGTCAACCTCATCCGACGACGTAGCGACGCGCGCTTGGGAGTACGGCAATCACGCCGTCTTGCGGGATGCCCTGTTGGGCGTAGCCCGAGACAAGCTGTCCCGGCTGATGCAGCTTCAGAGCGGTTGGGACAGCCACCGCGCGCAGCCAACCACCCCGATCGCAGCAATGGCCGCGAACGGACTCCTCACCGAACTGGTCGCCGACGACGGCCCAACACCGCAGCTGGCCCCGTTTCCGGACGGGGGCGTTCAGATCGAATGGCTCGTTGGTGGCACCTCCCTCGTCGTCGATGTCGATGCGGACGGTGACGTGCTGATCACCGCAGACGAGCCGAGCGGAGATGAACTGTTCAGCATCGAATTCCCGTTCTGGAATCCAGATCCCGTGGGCCTCGACCTGTGCCGTCGACTGTTGGAGAAGATGTCGGGCATGGTGGAACGGCGCCTCGGCGCTTGACAGTGCACGGCGACGATGGCTCGATCGCCGGCGACGACACGCTGTATCGACGCATCGCTCGACATGGCGACACCAGCATGATGGTGATCGATGAGGCTTCGGGCGAGGTGAGCATCAGCAGCGGTGCGTTCAAGATGGACGCCGACGGCTGCTCCGTCTACCTGCAATCAGTCTTGACCGAACACTCCATGGGCCCGGCCGAGTTGGTCAACTCACCTCAGAACGTTGTCATCGCCATCACGGCCGACCAGGTCCGCGATGAGCGCCTTGGCGTCAGGCGCGACCCGAGACCATTCGAGGAAGACGGTTACCGCGGCGAAGCCCATGCGTTGATCGTCAACCCCGCCGACCTGGGCCGAAAGGCACTCCGTCGGGCATTCCGCGTGCTAGCTCATGGTGCCACGATCGTCGTCACCCCTTCGTGAGCGAAGCGCGTCATACCTGGCCGTCGTTCCTGGCAGGGGCAACGGGCGTCACCGTCGGCGCCGGCATGATCAACTGACCGCCGGTCGAGTCTGCCGAGACCCGAGCCTGACGCACGCGATGTAGCAGGCCGCCGGCCAAAGCCGGCGATTAGCGCGGCGTCGGTCCCGGCGGCTCATGTTCGTCTGGTGAAGCGGTAGTCGCCGTGGGGTAGTCGTTGGTGCCGGTAGCGGCGGTCGTGGATGCGGTGGTGGTGCCACGAGCAGAGCAGTACGCCGTCGTCGAGGTCGGTGTTGCCACCCTGGCTCCACGGCCGCAGATGATGAGACTCGCACCAGGTCGCCGGGATGGTGCACCCCTCGGCGCGGCACCGGCCGTCGCGCAAGGCCATCGCCCGGCGCTGCGCCGGGCTGAACAGCCGCTGCGCGCGGCCGAGATCGAGGATCTCGCCGTTGCCGCCGAGCACGGCCGGGATGATCTTGGCGGTGCAGGCAAGCCTGCGGGCCTCGGTGGCGCTGATCCGCTCCTCCGGGCCGATCCCGGCGGCCGCCAGGTGCTCCCGGAGCTGGTCGAGACCGATGGTGACCATCACGTGCGTGGCATCGCCGCCGTGATCGGGCAGCCGCCGTGGGTCCAGGTGCTCGAGCAGCGCGCAGAACGCCTGCCCGCGCAGCCGGTCCGCGGGGATCCGGTCGAGGTCACTGAGGCCCACGCCGGTCGCCGGGCCAGCCACGCCCTGCCCGGCCCCGGGCTCCGTCGAGCACTCCTGCTGAGGCTGCCGGGGCGAGGTGAACGCGTCCAGGTCGGTGCGCAGCCGCTCGGCGTCCTTGTCGGGCAGGATCAGCGTGATCCTGGTGGCGCCGGTGCCCAGACGCTTGAAGCGCAGCGAAGTCCGCGCACGCGCCCGGCGCTCCTCCTCCTCGAGCTTGCGACCCTCCTCGGCCTCTGCCAGGACGGGCGCCACCACCTCGAGGATCCGCCTGCCCAGCACCCGCAGCTGCCGCGGGGTGTAGGAGTCGGCCAGCGAGACCAGATGCTCCTCGGCCTGCACGAGGGTCTCCGGCGCCAGATCTGCGGGCAGCTCCTCGAGCGCCTCCGCGATCACCCGCGCCTGCGCCAGGTTCGCCCGCCCCGACGCCAGGGCCTCCCCCAGCCGCGCCCAGCGACGCTCCAGGTCCTGCGCGAGCTGCAGGTCGTTGTGCACCGACGCGCTGTTGCTGTGACTGGCGTGGGCGAGCCAGTCGGCGACGTCACGCGAGGCGTGCACCTCGGCCACGTCGCCACCAACGGCCATCACCTTCATCCGCACGGCGGCCAGGCGCTGCTCCTCGGCGTACAGCAGGGCCAGCGCCTCCTCCTTCTCCGCCGCGGTCATGAACACCGGGTCGGACCCGGCGACCTTTCCCAGCGCCGTCTCGAGCGCCCGCGCGAACCCCAGCACCGGGTGCACCCGGGTATCCCCAACCGGAGCGCCGCCGTCGCTGGACTGGTTCATCCACTCATTAGACCGCGTCTCCTCCCATTAAGCAAACATATATTCGATTACATGACCGAGGTCGCGCTCGAAGACCACTCCCCGATCGACGAGGCCGATCCGCACCTCAAGCGGGTCGCAGAAATGTGGGGCCTGAGGGTCTTCTGAAGGGCCCTCTCCTCACCCGGGACCAGAGGTTCTCCAGGTCGCCTGGGCGCAGACGCAGTTGTCGAAATCGCCGCTCGGGCAAGAAACGGAAT
>DASTWW010000260.1:0-7018 GCA_035765755.1 Nocardioidaceae bacterium | reverse complement strand
ACTTCGCGCTGCTCAACTCCGGGCTGTCGTGGCTGGTGTTCCTCGCCCTGGCGCTGGGCCTGATCCCGCACGCGATGCAGTACGGCCCGCAGGCCTCGCTGATCGCGGAGAGCTTCCCGACCTCGATGCGGTACGGCGGTGCGGGGCTCGGCTACCAGCTGTCCTCGATCATCGCTGGTGGGCCCGCGGCGATCATCGCCGTGTTCCTGGTCCACCAGTTCGGGACCGTCTACGCGGTGTCGGTCTACATCCTGGTGTCGGCGGCGATCACGCTGGCAGCGTGCGCGGCGCTGAAGGACCACTCGCGCTCGGACATCTCCGACGACCGGACCTACGCCCGCACGGGCGTGCCGGTCGGTCAGCAGAGCGAGGCGACCGCCGGCTGAGTCCGGCAACATGCAACGGCCGGGCCGACCATCCTCACCGGATGGCCGGCCCGGCCGTTCCCTCCCGGGGACGTCTAGAGCAGGCTCCAGGCCTTCTCCAGCACCCCGCGCAGCTTCTGCTCGATCTCGTCGAAGTGCTGCTGGTCGCAGATCAGCGGCGGGGACAGCTGCACCACCGGGTCCCCGCGGTCGTCCGCGCGGCAGTACAGCCCGGCCTCGTAGAGCGCCTTGGACAAGAACCCGCGCAACAGCTTCTCGGACTCGTCGTCGTCGAAGGTCTCCTTGGTGGCCTTGTCCTTGACCAGCTCGATGCCGTAGAAGTAGCCGTCGCCGCGCACGTCGCCGACGATCGGCAGGTCGTAGAGCTTCTCCAGGGTGGCCCGGAAGGCGCCCTCGTTCTCGCGGACGTGCTTGTTGATGCCCTCGCTCTCGAAGATGTCGAGGTTGGCCAGCGCCACCGCGGTCGAGACCGGGTGACCGCCGAAGGTGTAGCCGTGCATGAACATGTTCGTGCCGTGCTGGAACGGCTCGGCCAGCCGGTCGCTGGCGATCATCGCGCCGAGCGGGGCGTAGCCGGAGGTGAGCCCCTTGGCGCAGGTGATGATGTCCGGCTCGTAGCCGTAGCGCTCGCCGGCGAACATGTGGCCCAGCCTGCCGAAGGCGCAGATGACCTCGTCGCTGACCATCAGCACGTCGTACTCGTCGCAGATCTCCCGCACCCGCTGGAGGTAGCCGGGCGGCGGCGGGAAGCAGCCGCCGGAGTTCTGCACCGGCTCGAGGAACACCGCGGCCACGGTGTCCGGGCCCTCGTTCTCGATGGCCACCGCGATCTGGTCCGCGGCCCAGCGGCCGAACGCCTCGAGGTCGTCGGCGTGCTCGGGCGCGCGGTAGAAGTTGGTGTTCGGTGCCCGGAAGGTGGACGGCACCAGCGGCTCGAACTCCTTCTTCAGGTCCGGCAGCCCGGTGATCGACAGCGCGCCCTGCGTCGTGCCGTGGTAGGCGATGGCGCGGCTGATCACCTTGTGCTTGAACGGCTTGCCGGTGTGTTTGAAGTAGCTCTTGGCCAGCTTCCAGGCGCTCTCCACGGCCTCGCCGCCACCGCTGGTGAAGAACACCCGGTTCAGGCTGCCCGGCGTGACCTGGGAGAGCCGCTCGGCGAGCTCGATGGCGTTGGGGTGCGCGTAGGACCACAGCGGGAAGTACGCCAGCTGCGAGGCCTGCCGGGAGGCCGCCTCGGCGAGCTCGGTGCGCCCGTGGCCCAGCTGGTTCACGAACAGACCGGCCAGCGCGTCGAGGTACTGCTTGCCCTTCGCGTCGTACACGTAGGGCCCTTCGCCGCGGACGATCACCGGGACGTCGGCGTGGTCGTAGCTGGACATCCGCGTGAAGTGCATCCACAAGTGGTCGCGCGCGGACTGCTGGAGGCCCGCGTAGACCTCGGCGTCCATGGGTTCAGATGACATGGGGCCCTTCCTCACCAGGGGTTTCGTCGATGCGTCCATAGTGCTCCCTGCCCTCGGGTAAAGCAAGTGAATCCGTTGTATGTGGGGAGCAGGTGCGCCACAACCGTGTCTGTGGCACGCTTCTACCTACGGATTTCGTTGTGGGAGGCGGGCATGGCTCAAACGGCCACGGTGTTCCGGAACGGACACGTCTTCGACGGCCACCGGCACCGGCCGCGGACCGGTCTGGTGGTGCGCGGCGGGCGGGTGCAGGCGCTGGCGCCCGAGGCCGAGCTCGACGTCGCCGGGGCGGAGGTGGTCGACCTGGCCGGTGGGCTGGTGATGCCGGGCTTCCAGGACGCGCACGTGCACGCCGTGCAGGGGGGCCTGGAGCGGATCCGCTGCGACCTCTCCGAGCTGGCCGCGCCCGAGGAGTACCTCCGTGCCGTCGGGGACTACGCGCGCGCCCATCCCGACCTGTCGTGGGTGCTCGGCGGCGGGTGGGGGATCGCGTCGTTCGGGCCGGCCGGGCCGACCGCGGCGGAGCTGGACACGGTGTGCGCGGACCGGCCGGTGTTCCTGCCCAACCGGGACCACCACGGCGCCTGGGTGAACACCCGGGCGCTGGAGCTCGCCGGGGTGACCCGGTCCACCGCGGACCCGGTCGACGGGCGGATCGAGCGGGACGCGTCCGGGGAGCCGACCGGGCTGCTGCACGAGGGCGCGATGGACCTGGTCGCCGCGCTGCTGCCGCCGACCGGTGACGAGGAGTACTTCCGGGCGCTGGTGGCCGGGCAGGAGTACCTGCACTCGCTGGGCATCACCGCCTGGCAGGACGCGATCCTCGGTGACTACGCCGGAGCACGCGACCCGTCCTCGACGTACCTGCGTGCGGCCCGCGACGGCACGCTGACCGCCCGGGTGCGCGGAGCACTGTGGTGGCGCCGCGACCGCGGGGCGGAGCAGATCCCGGAGCTGGTCGAGCGCCGGGCCGCCTACACCCACGGCCGTCTCGACGCCGGGTCGGTGAAGGTCATGCAGGACGGGATCGGGGAGAACTTCACGGCCGCGATGACCCAGCCTTACCGGGACGCCTGCGGGTGCCGTACGTCCAACCGGGGGTTGTCGTTCGTGGACCCGGTGGCGCTGGGCGAACACGTCACGTCCCTGGACCGGCACGGGTTCCAGGTGCACGTGCACGCGATCGGGGACCGGGCGGTGGGCGAGGCACTGGACGCATTCGCCTCCGCCCGTCGTACCAACGGAGACCGCGGCAAACGGCACCACATCGCGCACGTGCAGGTGATCCACCCCGACGACCGGCCGCGGTTCGCCGAGCTCGACGTGGCCGCCAACATCCAGCCGCTGTGGGCGCACCTCGACGACCAGATGGCCGAGTTCAACCTGCCGTTCTTCGACGAGGCCGCGGGGGAGTGGCAGTACCCGTTCGGCGACCTGGCCCGCTCCGGCGCCCGGCTGGCCGCGGGCAGCGACTGGCCGGTGACCACGCCCGACCCGCTGCAGGGCATCCACGTCGCGGTGAACCGGTGGGCGTACGGCGAGCCGGGCCGGGCCGGCTCGGAGCCGTTCCTGCCCGACCAGGCGATCGGCCTGGAGGAGGCGTTCGCGGCCTACACCAGCGGCTCGGCGTACGTGAACCATCTCGACGAGACCGGCTCGCTCAGGCCCGGGATGCTCGCCGACGTGACGGTGCTGGACCGGGACCCGTTCGCCGGGCCGTCGGCCGAGATCGGAGCGACCCGGGTGGTGGCCACCTACGTCGACGGGCGCCGCGTCTTCTGACGCCGAGCCGGCGCTCGCGCGCGCTGCACGAAGACGGGCGATGTCGGCAGTGAATCAGTGAGTGAAGCCGGGATTTCGTGACAAAGCGCGGGCCGGACTACCGATTTCGTTGCCCCGTCGCTAGGCTCGGTGCCCCGAGACAATCAGCTTCGACGTGGAGGCAGGCTCGCATGGCACAGCAGTTCCGGAACATCATCAACGGCAAGCCGGTCGACGCGGCAGACGGGTCGACGTACGACCTGATCGACCCCACCACGGGCGAGGTCTACGCCCAGGCCCCGGCGTCGAAGCACGAGGACGTGGACCGGGCCATGAAGGCCGCGGAGGACGCGTTCGAGACGTGGGGGGAGACCACGCCCGCCGAGCGGCAGCGCGCGCTGCTCAAGATGGCCGACGCGCTCGAGGCGCGGGCCTCGGAGTTCGTCAAGGCCGAGTGCGAGAACACCGGCAAGCCGATCGGGCTGACCGAGGAGGAGGAGCTGCCGCCGTCGGTGGACCAGCTCCGGTTCTTCGCCGGCGCGGCGCGGGTCTTGGAGGGCCGTTCCGCGGGGGAGTACCTGAAGGACCACACCTCGATGATCCGGCGCGAGCCGATCGGCGTGGTGGCGCAGGTGACCCCCTGGAACTACCCGCTGATGATGGCCATCTGGAAGATAGGCCCGGCGCTGGCGGCCGGCAACACCCTGGTGCTCAAGCCGTCGGACACCACGCCGGCCACCACCACGATGCTCGCCGAGATGGCCCAGGAGTTCCTGCCGCCGGGCGTGTTCAACGTGGTCTGCGGTGACCGGGACACCGGGCGCTCGCTGGTGAACCACCCGACTCCGCAGATGGTCTCCATCACCGGGTCGGTGCGCGCCGGCATGGAGGTGGCCGGCTCGGCCGCCGCCCAGCTGAAGCGGGCGCACCTCGAGCTCGGCGGCAAGGCGCCGGTGATCATCTTCGACGACGCCGACGTGGAGGCCGCCGCGGAGGGCATCGCGGGCGCCGGCTACTTCAACGCCGGCCAGGACTGCACCGCCGCCACCCGGGTGCTCGCCGGACCCGGCGTGCACGGCGACTTCGTCGCGGCGCTGACCGAGCAGGCCAAGAACACCAAGACCGGGCGGCCGGACGAGGATGTGGCGTACGGCGCGCTGAACAACGCCAACCAGCTGGCCCGGGTCACCCAGATGGTCGAGCGGCTGCCCGAGCACGCCCGCATCGAGATCGGTGGCAGCCGGCAGGGCGAGAAGGGCTACTTCTACAGCCCCACGGTCGTCTCCGGCCTGAAGCAGGACGACGAGGCGATCCAGGAGGAGATCTTCGGGCCGGTGATCACCGTGCAGCAGTTCACCGACGAGGACCAGGCGCTGGCCTGGGCCAACGGGGTGAAGTACGGCCTGGCCTCCTCGGTGTGGACCAAGGACCACGGCCGCGCGATGCGGATGGCCAAGCGGCTGAACTTCGGCGCGGTGTGGATCAACACCCACATCCCGATCGTGGCCGAGATGCCGCACGGTGGCTTCAAGCACTCCGGCTACGGCAAGGACCTGTCGATGTACGGGCTCGAGGACTACACGCGCATCAAGCACGTGATGTCCTACATCGGACAGTGAGCTAGCGGCGGTCCGCGGTGGTCAGGGGGCCGGTGGTCAGCGAGCCCACCAGCCCAGGTCCACCGCGGGCCGCGCCGGGTCGGCGGTGTCCCAGCAGTTCCAGTGCGGCCGCGCACCGATCACCCACTGCAGCGAGAAGTTCCGGAAGTCGCCGCCGGTGTGCTCGTTGCACGAGGCCATCGCCGCGGCGTGGAGGGTCGGCGTGAGCGCCGGCCCGAACAGGTAGAAGAGCGCGGCGAAGGCCCCGCCGCCGAGCGCGGACACAGTCTTGATGGTGGTCATCGACCACCCGGTGCTCCCGGTCGCGGAAACGCCCATGAGTCCTACCTCGTCTGCCTCAGGACCGCTGTGGTCCTGGTCACGAGGGTAGGGCGCCGGGGGTCACCGCGCGGGTGGAATGCGAGAACCCGTCGCCCGCGGAAGGTACGGCGGGTCAGGCCGTGGCGTCGAACGCCTCCGCGAGCACCCCGAACGCCTCGGTGAGCAGGTGCTCGGGCATCACCAGCGGCGGCAGGAACCGCAGCACGTTGCCGTAGGTGCCGCAGGTCAGCGTGACCACGCCGTGGGCGTGGCAGAACGCCGAGACAGAGCCGGCGCGGACGGGTTCAGGGGTCTGCCCGTCCGCGCCGACGATCTCCACCGCCATCATCGCCCCGCGACCGCGGATGTCGCCCACGCAGCCGTGCTTGTCCGCGATCGCGGTCAGCCGGGCGTTGACGACCTCCCCGATCTTGCGGGCCCTCGCCGGCAGGTCGTGAGCCACCATCGCCTCCAAGGAGCCGAGCGCGGCCGCGCAGGCCACCGGGTTGCCGCCGTACGTGCCGCCGAGGCCGCCGACGTGCACCGAGTCCATGATCTCCGCGCGGCCGGTGACCGCGGCGAGCGGCAGCCCGCCGGCGATGCCCTTGGCGGTGGTGATCAGGTCGGGAACCACGCCTTCGTGGTCGCAGGCGAACCAGTCGCCGGTCCTGCAGAAGCCGGTCTGGATCTCGTCGGCGACGAACACGATGCCCTGCTCGGTGGTCCACTCGCGCAACCGCGGCAGGAACCCGTCGGCGGGTACGACGAACCCACCCTCGCCGAGGATCGGCTCGATGACCACGCAGGCGATGTTGCCGGCGCCGACCTGCTTGTCCAGGAGGTCGATCGCCCGGTTGGCCGCCTGCTCGCCAGTGATCGGAGCGGGCTCCCGGAACGGGTAGGACATCGGCGCCCGGTACACCTCGCCGGCGAACGGCCCGAAACTCTGCTTGTAGGGCATGTTCTTCGCGGTCATCGCCATGGTTAGGTTGGTGCGGCCGTGGTAAGCGTGGTCGAAGACCGCCACCGCGTTGCGGCCGGTGTGCGCGCGGGAGATCTTCACCGCGTTCTCCACCGCCTCGGCCCCGGAGTTGAACAGCGCCGAGCGCTTGTCGAAGTCGCCGGGGGTCAGCTCGGCGAGGCGCTCGCACACGTCGACGTACCCGTCGTACGGCGTGACCATGAAGCAGGTGTGCGTGAACGCCCGCGCCTGCTCGACCAGCCGCGCGGTGACCTCCGGCGCGCTGTTGCCGACGCCGGTGACCGCGATGCCGGAGGCCAGGTCGATCAACGAGTTGCCGTCGGCGTCCACGAGCACGCCGCCGCCCGCGGCCTCCACGAAGACCGGGAGCGTGGTGCTCACCCCCTTCGCCACCTGCCGGCTCCGGCGCTCGAAGCGTCGGACCGACTCGGGGCCGGGGATCTCGGTGACGAGGCGCCGCTCCTGCGGCAGGTCAGGTCCGCCCACGAGGGGCCGAGGGGCTGCATC
>DASTWW010000259.1:0-5663 GCA_035765755.1 Nocardioidaceae bacterium | reverse complement strand
CCGGTGCAGTTCACGCCGTGGGTGGAGCGGACCTCGCGGTCGTGCCGCCAGCGTTCCCGGTAGAACTCGTCGGCCTGGCGACCGCCCTTGCGGTAGAGGCTGCGGCGGTCGTCGGACTGCACGCCGGGGAAGAAGTACTGGACCGAGCGCATCAGCCGGTCGGCCGGTGACTGGCCGTTGGGTGGCTGGCCGTTCTGCCCCCGCCGGCCCTGCGCAGCGCTCGGCGCCGCTCCCCCCCGGTTCTGCTCTCGGTCCGTGTCCGTCATCCACGACCTCCTGCGATCCGGTACGACGACCCAGCGCGGTCAGGTTTACTCGTGTATACCACCGATGCCCGCTGACCTACGCGCCTGTCTGCACCCGGATGCCGAGCTCCCCGGCCATCGCGAAGCCCAGGCCGAGCAGGTCGTCGACGTGCACCTGCGCGCCGCGCAAGCCGGCGATCCCGCGGATCCCGTCGTACCGGCAGCCCCGGAACAGCACCGACCTCATCCGGCAGCCGCTGAAGTCCGCACCGCTGAGGTCGCAGTCTTCGAAGACCACGTCGGTCAGGGTTGCCGCGCCCCAGTCCGAGCGGGCCAGCCGGCAGCCTCGGAAGGCGGCTCGTTCGAGCCGGGCGTTCCGCCACACGCTGAGCTCGGCCTGGCAGTCGGCGGCCGCGATGTCCCACTGCCGAGCCGTGCCCACCGCGAAGCCCGTGAGCCGCACGCCGGACAGCTGCACGCGCCGCATCCCCGTCTGCTCGAACGTTGCGTTGGCGAGGTCGCAGCCGCTCAGCACGCAG
Organism: Nocardioidaceae bacterium; assembly: GCA_035765755.1. Classification (GTDB taxonomy): domain Bacteria; phylum Actinomycetota; class Actinomycetes; order Propionibacteriales; family Nocardioidaceae; genus DASSKA01. The sequence continues at coordinate 4,879 of DASTWW010000259.1, read as the reverse complement.
TCGTGGAACGTGCACCGCCGCCAGCGCGATCCGGCGAGGCGGGTGCCGGCGAAGCGTGAGCCGGTGGCGTCCACCAGCTCGAAGGTCCGGCCGGTGAGCTCGAAATCGCCGAGCTCGGTGTTCTCGACGGCCGTCTCGTCGTCCGGAGCACCGTCGGCTGCTGTCAGCTCTGCGGGGATGCGCGGATCTCGGGGTGCGAGCGGATCGTCGGACATGGCGGCCAACCTACGGCGAGCGGCCGACGGTGAGCGGTGGAACGTACGATCGAGGGCGTGTTCCGTGCGCTCTTCTCGCCGCTGATGATCGGCCTGCACCTGCTGGCCATCGCGGCGACCACGGCCGCCGTACTCCTCGGGCTCTGGCAGTACGGCGTGTGGCACAGCGCGCGTCAGGACAAGGCGAACGCGCTGGCGCACGCGGCCCCGGTGCCGCTGTCCACGCTGATGTCCTCGGACTCGCCCTACCCAACAGATGCGGTCGGCCGCCCGGTCCGGTTCACCGGCACCTGGCTCCCCGACGAGACGCTGCTGGTCAAGAACCGACTCATGCACGGCCGGCGCGGCTACTGGACGGTCACCCCGGTGGCCGTGTGCCGGGCCACCTGCACCACGAACGACCCGGCCATGCTGGTGGTGCGCGGCTGGACCCCCGACCCGCAGCAGGCTCCCGCGCCGCCGAGCGGACGCGTGCGGGTCACCGGCTGGCTGCAGCCGGCCGAGGGCGGCGGGGTCCCGGACCAGAGCCCGCGCGACCGGGTGCTCCCCCAGATGGAGATCGTGGACGCGATCCCGCACGTCCGGCAGGACCTCTACAGCGGCTACGTGATCGCCCAGGACGCGGCCTCCGGCACGCTGCAGCCGGTCACCCCGGCGTCCCTGCCCAAGCCCAGCGACCTGACCTCCCTGCGCAACCTCGCCTACGCGTTCCAGTGGTGGATCTTCGGCGCCTTCGCGGTGTTCTTGTGGTGGCGCTGGTGCTCCGACGAGGTGAAACGCGTCACGGAGGCGGAGGAGGCCGAGGCTGCGGAGCCGGCGCAGGAGCCGACCGGTGTCCGGGAGGATCACCCCCGCGAGGTACCTTCGAAGTCGTGAAAGCCGCGCTCCTCCGCTACCGCGTCATGGCCAACGTCATCGGCGTGCTGCTGATCGTCCTCGTCCTCGTCGGCGTGCCGCTGAAGTACCTGTCCGCGGACGGGTCCGGGGCCCAGCAGCTGGGCGGGTGGATCACGATGTACCTCGGCATCACCCACGGCTACCTCTACATGGTGTTCCTGGTGATGGCGTTCTGGCTGTCCCGCAAGGCGCGCTGGACGCTGTCGTTCACCTTCGTCACGCTGCTGTGCGGCACCATCCCGATCCTGTCCTTCTGGGCCGAGCACCGGGCCACCCGGCACGTCCGGGAACAGATGAGCGCCGCAGCCACCCCGGCCGCGGCGCCCACCCGCTGAGTCGCTACTCGCCCTTCAAATCCTCCTCCACGGCCGGATTCTCCGGCGTGGTCACGTGGTGCGGCTCGGCCTGCTTGTCCGCCGCCGCGACATCGGGCGTCGCGCCGCCCTCGTCGTTGCCGCCCTGCGGCCCGGCCGCCGGTGCGGGCGGCGGGGTGTAGGAGGACTGCCAGGCGGTGCTCGCCTGCCGGTCGGAGAGCATCTTGGCCACCGCGGCAGCCACCCCGCCGAGACCGAGCACGATCAGCAGGTTCCTGATCCGGTGGTGCTTCTTGGGCGGCTCCAGGTCGCCGCGCAGCGCCGCCGCCGCGGCCAGCCCGCGTCGGCGAGCCTCCTCACGGACGTCCTCGGTTGCATGGTCCGCGGCCGCCACGGCCGCCGACAGCGCCGGCAGCACGTCGTGCGTGAGCCGCTCGCCGAGCTTGTCACGCGCGTCGGTGAGCGCCGGGCCGGCCTTCTCCCTGGCCTCGACGAGCAGCGGGCCTGCCTTCTCCCTGGCCTCGACCAGGAGCGGGCCTGCCTTCTCCCGGGCCTGCTCGACGCGGGGACCGATCTTGCTGGCGAGCTCGCTCGCCTGGCCACGCACGTCCTTCGCCATGTTCTTGGGCTTCGCCATCGTCGAGGGGTCCTCTCTGTCGTTTTCGCGGAGCCGTGGGCCCGGGTCGTCGCTCGGAGCCTGCGGCCCCGGGGCGGGGCCGTGTCCTCGGGCGGGTCGTGCCCGTTCCTGCTCTCGATCATGCCCGGTCGTCCCGTCGAGTCAAACAGCATGGCAGGATCGGAGGAAACGACTCGACAGCGAAAGGCACCCGAGATGGCGGCCGAGACGTACGCAACGCTCAAGACCAACCGCGGGGACATCGTGATCCACCTGTTCCCCGACCACGCCCCCAAGACGGTGGACAACTTCCTCGGGCTCGCCGAGGGCACCAAGGAGTACACCGACCCCCGATCCGGCCAGATCAGCACCGACCCGTTCTACGACGGCGTGGCCTTCCACCGCGTGATCGACGGCTTCATGATCCAGGGCGGTGACCGGCTCGGCACCGGCACCGGCGGGCCCGGCTACACCTTCGCCGACGAGTTCCACCCCGAGCTGTCCTTCGACAAGCCCTACCTGCTCGCGATGGCGAACGCCGGCCCCGGCACCAACGGGTCGCAGTTCTTCATCACCGTGGACAAGACGCCGTGGCTGGACAACCGGCACACGATCTTCGGTGAGGTCGAGGACCAGACCAGCAAGGACGTGGTCGACGCGATCGCCACCACCAAGACCGGCCCGGGTGACCGCCCGGTCGACGACGTGGTGATCGAGTCCGTCGAGGTGGAGCGCCGCTGAGCACGCCGAACCCGCCCGCCGGGGCACCGGAGCAGGCGGCTCCGGTCTGCTACCGGCACCCGAAGCGCGAGGCGCACATCCGTTGCCAGCGCTGCGGGCGTCCGATCTGCCCGGACTGCATGCGCCCGGCGTCGGTGGGGTTCCAGTGCCCCGAGTGCGTCAGCGAGGGCGCCCGCTCCACCCGGTCCGGGCGTACGGCGTACGGGGGACGCCGCTCGGGCAACCCGGCGCGCACCTCGCAGGTGCTGATCGGCATCAACGTCGCGGTCTGGATCCTGATCACCGTCACCGGAGGGGCTGCCAGCCCCTGGGTGGACCGGCTGGCGCTGCTGCCGCAGGGCGGGCTCTTCCGGTTCCCCGACGGGTCGCTGCACCAGATCAGCGGGGTGGCCAACGGCGCCCCGTGGCAGCTGGTGACCTCGATGTTCACCCACGTGACCATCTGGCACATCGGCTTCAACATGCTCGCGCTGTGGTTCCTCGGGCCCCAGCTCGAGGCGGCCGTCGGCCGCGCCCGGTTCCTGGGGCTGTACTTCCTGTCCGGGCTGACCGGCAGCCTGTTCGTCTACTGGTTCTCGCCGCTGCACGTGCCCACGATCGGCGCGTCAGGCGCCATCTTCGGGCTGATGGGCGGGCTGCTGGTGATCGCGATCAAGGTCAAGGCCGACCCCAGCCAGCTGCTGGTGTGGATCGGGCTGAACTTCCTGATCACCGTGGTCGGCCGCGGCTTCATCTCCTGGCAGGGCCACCTCGGTGGGTTCCTGGGCGGGGTGCTGATCGGCGCGATCATCGCCTACGCGCCGCGCACCAAGCGGGCGGCGTGGCAGGGAGCCGGGTTCGGGCTGCTCGGCGCGCTGCTGGTGGCGGCGTACGTCGTACGCACCGCGATGCTCCCCTGAGACTCCCCCGACGGTGTGACTGTCCACACTGGGGATAACTCCTGTGGACGAAATTCCACCGATGTGATTCGTGCACAGGGGTATGCACAGCCTGTGTGAATCAGGTCATTCCCAGTGCGTGGCGTAGACAAACCCCACGGCCATGAACCCGATGCCGACCACCAGGTTGTACTGGCCCAGGTCGCGCAGCAGCGGCACCGAGCCGCTCTGCCCGAACACGTAGTACACGACGATCCAGGCCAGCCCGATCAGGAAGCAGCCGAGCATGCCGACCACCACGCCCTGCCCGCGGCCGAGCGGGGTGTTCGGGTTGGCTGCACCGGCCAGCCCCAGGAAGACCAGCCCGAAGCCGATCAGGAAGTTCCACCGGCCCAGGTCGGCCATCCAGCCCAGTGTCCCGCCGCTGGTGGCCACGTTGAGGTAGACCGCCATCCAGGCGATGCCGATCGCAACCAGGACGGCGCAGGCCACCGTGCGCGTCAGCGACCGCGGCGCGGCCGCGCCACCGGGGCCGTGCTCCAGGGGGCTCGCCTTGGTGGGCCGGTTGCGGCTCGACTGGGGCACGTTCTCCACTCCTCGGGGTGCGGTTGACGAAGGTCGCCTGCAAGATTGTAGGTAGCGTAGTCGGCGGCAACCCCCTCACACGAAAGCGCATCCACCCATGGCGGCCCGTCGTCCCCCCTCGTGGCGACTCCTGGTGCCGGTGACCTGCGTGCTCGCCGGCGTGCTGTTCGTGACCAGCGCGATCAGCTCCGGCGGCACCGACCTGCGCGCCGGCCGGTTCAGCGACCTCGCCTCGCTGGTCAACCAGCAGAGCCAGCAGGTGCAGGCGCTGCGCGCCCGGGCCCGCATCCTCAACGAGCACGTCAACGCGCTGTCGGGCAGGGTGGGGGCCCAGCACGTGAGCAAGGCCCGGCAGGAGGCGCTCGCGCTGCGCGGCCCGGTCGGTCTCGATCCGGTCACCGGACCGGGGCTGACGGTGACCCTCGACGACGCGCCGAGCGGCGTGATCTCGTCGGCGGACACCAACCCGAACAACCTCGTGGTGCACCAGCAGGACATCCAGGCGGTCGCGAACGCGCTGTGGGCCGGAGGCGCCGAGGCGATGACCATCCAGGGTCAGCGGGTGATCGCCACCACCGGCATCAAGTGCGTGGGCAACACCGTGGTGCTCCACGACGTGCCGTACTCCCCGCC
>DASTWW010000258.1:0-7376 GCA_035765755.1 Nocardioidaceae bacterium | reverse complement strand
GAGGCGGAGCGGATCGGGGTCAAGGACAACGAGTGGATCGAGGCGTTCAACCGCAACGGGGTGGTCGCCTGCCGGGCCGTGGTCAGCCACCGGGTCCCGAAGGGCAGCTGCATGATGTACCACACCATCGACCGGCACATCGACGTCCCGCTCACGGAGATCAGCGGCCGGCACGGCGGCGGGGACAACTCGCTGACCCGGCTGATGATGAAGCCCACCCACATGCTCGGCGGCTACGCCCAGTTCACCTACGCGTTCAACTACTACGGACCCACCGCGAGCCAGCGCGACGAGGTCACGGTCATCCGCCGGCGCAGTCAGGAGGTCGAGTTCGAATGAGGGTGATGGCCCAGGTCGGCATGGTGATGAACCTCGACAAGTGCATCGGCTGCCATACCTGTTCGGTGACCTGCAAGCAGACCTGGACCAACAGGTCGGGCACCGAGTACATCTGGTTCAACAACGTCGAGACCAAGCCGGGCCTCGGCTACCCGCGCCGCTACGAGGACCAGTCGCAGTGGAAGGGCGGCTGGACCCTCGACAAGCGGGGCCGGCTCACCCTCAAGGCCGGCGGCCGGCTGAAGAAGCTGCTCTCGATCTTCTACAACCCCGACCTGCCCACCATCGACGACTACTACGAGCCGTGGACCTACGACTACGAGCGGCTCACCACCGCGCCGCTGTCGGACTCGATGCCCAGCGCCCGGCCGAAGTCGCAGCTGACCGGCAAGAACATGCGGCCGGTGTGGGGGCCGAACTGGGACGACGACCTCGCCGGCGCGCCGGAGTCCGCGCCCGCCGACCCGGACTTTGCGGGTCTCGCGGAGACGCTCGGGCTGGACTTCGAGAAGGTCTTCATGTTCTACCTGCCGCGGATCTGCGAGCACTGCCTGAACCCGTCCTGCGTGGCATCGTGTCCGTCCGGTGCGATGTACAAGCGAGAGGAGGACGGCATCGTCCTCGTCGACCAGGACCGCTGCCGCGGCTGGCGGTTCTGCGTGACGGGCTGCCCCTACAAGAAGGTGTACTTCAACCACCGCACCGGCAAGGCGGAGAAGTGCACGCTGTGCTACCCGCGCATCGAGGCCGGGATGCCGACCATCTGCTCGGAGACCTGCGTCGGCCGGCTGCGCTACCTCGGCCTGGTGCTGTACGACGCGGACGCGGTGCAGGCCGCTGCCTCGGTCACCGACGAGAAGGACCTCTACGAGTCGCAGCTGTCGGTGTTCCTCGACCCGCACGACCCTGAGGTGATCGCGGAGGCGGAGCGGGAGGGCATCGCGTACGACTGGATCCAGGCCGCGCAGCGCTCCCCGGTCTACGAGCTGGCGGTGAAGCAGAAGGTGGCGCTGCCGCTGCACCCGGAGTACCGCACCATGCCGATGGTCTGGTACATCCCGCCGCTGTCCCCGGTCACCGACGTGGTCGACGCCGCCGGCTACGACGACGCCGACCCGGACAAGGTGTTCGCCGCCATCGAGGACCTGCGCATCCCGCTGCGCTACTTGGCCAACCTGTTCACCGCCGGCGACGTGGGGGCCGTACAGCACGTGCTGCGCCGGCTGGCGGTGATGCGCGCGCACATGCGGGCCGTCCAGCTCGGCGACGAGCCGGACCCGGCGCTCGCGGACAGCGTGGGCATGCACCCCCATGACGTGGAGGACCTCTACCGGCTGCTCGCGATCGCGAAGTACGACGACCGGTACGTCGTACCCAAGTCGCACCACGAGGACGCCGGCCGGCTGATGAACCAGCACTGCTCGCTGGACTACCCCGGCGGCGGCTCCGACTACGGCGCCCACACCGAGGACACCCTGGCCGCGCACTTCCACCTCGGTGCGGACTCCGGCTCGGGGGCGGGCACCACGTTCCGCGACGACGAGGGCCGTTCCCGGTTCAACCTGCTCGGCTGGAACGGGCAGGAGCCGGCGCCGAACCTGTTCCCCGAGGGGAACCCCGGATGAGGGCCCGCCGCGGGCCGTCGGTGCCCGCCGACCAGGGCCTGGTCTGCAAGCTGGCGTCGCTGCTGCTGCAGTACCCGGACGACCGGCTCTACGGCGTTCTCGACGACGTCACGGCCGCCCTGGAGGAGGTCGGGCCGGCGCGGCGCGAGCCGCTGCTCGGCGTGGTGCGCTGGCTGCGGGAGCAGGGTCCGTCGGCGGCCGCCGAGCACCATGTCGACACCTTCGACATGACCCGCCGCTGCTCGCCGTACCTCACCTACTACCGCTACGGCGACACCCGGCAGCGCGGCATGGCGCTGCTGGCCTTCAAGCACACCTACCGGCAGTCGGGCTGGGAGGCGGCCGAGGATGAGCTGCCCGACTACCTGCCGGCGGTTCTGGAGTTCGCCGCGATGGCCCCCGACGGCGCGGGGCATCGGCTGCTGGTCGCGAACCGCGCCGGGCTGGAGCTGCTGCGGCTGGCGCTGCACGAGGAGGACAGCCCGTACGCCGCAGTGCTGGACGCCGTGTGTGCCGGGATGCCTGGGCTGTCGAACCGGCAGTCCGCCGACGTACGACGGCTGGCGGCGGACGGACCTCCGAAGGAGGACGTCGGCCTCGACCCGGTCGGCAGCGAGCCGTTCGCACCTCCAGAATTCCTCGGGATGGAGGCAGGGCAGCGATGAGCACCTGGAACCTGTGGTGGTGGGTGATCCTGCCCTACGCGGCGATGGTCGTGTTCGTGGTCGGGCACGTGTGGCGCTGGCAGTACGACCAGTTCGGCTGGACCAGCCGGTCCACGGAGCTGCAGGAGAAGAAGCTCCTCAAGTGGGGCGCCCCGCTGTTCCACTACGCCACATTCGCGGCGATCGGCGGGCACGTGCTCGGCATCCTGATCCCCAAGTCGTGGACGGAGTTCATCGGCATCCCCGAAGGCTTCTACAGCGAGTTCTCCGGCATCGCTGGATCCCTAGCGGCGATCGGGGTGCTGATCGGCGCCGGCTTCCTGGTGTTCCGGCGGACCATGATCCCGCGGGTACGCGCCACCACCAGCGCGGTGGACTACCTCGCGCTGATCCTGCTCGCGATCATCGTGCTGCTCGGCATCTACCTGACCCTGGGTGTGCAGGAGCTGGGCGGCGGCTACGACTACCGCGACACCGTGTCCATCTGGTTCCGCAGCCTGTTCGTCGGGCACCCGGACGTCCAGGCGATCACCAGCGCACCGGTGATGTACCAGGTGCACGCGACCGCCGCCTGGGTGATCTTCGCGGTCTGGCCGTTCAGCCGGCTGGTGCACGCCTGGAGCTACCCGCTCTTCTACCTGTGGCGGCCCTACGTGGTCTACCGCAGCCGTACCGCGACGCACCCGAACGAGCCGGGCACCAGCGGCCGGCGGTGGCGGAAGATCGGCGCGAAGTACTGACAACCACGGTGGTTGAGGAGCGAGCGAAGCGAGCCCCTCGAAACCCATCCCCAAGCCCGCCCCAGACGGGCTATGCCGTCTGAACCGTGGGGCGGCTAGCCTCACCAAGAGAGCACCAGACGACCGAGGAGTGATCATGGCTTCCCGTCTCAACCCGTACATCAGCTTCACCGACAATGCTCGCCAGGCCATGGAGTTCTACAAGGAGGTGTTCGGAGGCACCCTGTCGCTGAGCACCTTCGGCGAGTTCGGCGCGGGCGACTCCGCAGAGTCGGACAAGATCATGCACGCGATGCTGGAGACCGAGGACGGCTTCACGCTGATGGCCTCGGACACGCCCTCGGGCATGCAGCACATCCCCGGCAACAGCATGTCGGTCAGCCTCAGCGGCGACGACTCCGAGCGGCTGCACCGCTACTGGGACAAGCTGTGCGAGGGCGCCGACGTGACCATGGCGATGGACAAGCAGCCGTGGGGCGACGAGTTCGGCATGTGCGTGGACCGCTACGGCATCCGCTGGATGGTCGACATCGCACCCGGCCGCTAGGCCGGTCCGCCGAGGAGCAGCGGCGCGTCGCTTCAGGACGCTGCATACTCGGTGCATGAGGGACCTCCTCAGACCATCGCCGGTGGCGCTGGCCTATGTGGCGGTGGTCACGGTCCTGGCCGCGGCCGGGTTCGTCCTGGGCAAGGCGTGGCTGGTCCTCACCGCCGTCGTACTCGCCCTTCCAGCGGCCGTGGTCGCGCTGCCCGGCTACTACCTCGGCTACGGGCTGCTGGCGCTCGTGCCCGGTGCCAACCCCGACCACAGCACCGGCTCGGGCATCGCGACACCCGACGGCCACGTGGTCTCGGTCGTGACGTCGGGTGATCCGGCGACCTGGTTCACTGTCGTGAGTCATGCCCTGGGCATCGCCGCTCTGCTGGCGGCCGCCCTGGCCAACGTGCTGCTGGTGCGCTGGCTGGCCGCCCGCCGCGCCACCGTCGGTGCCAACCCGCACTGACCGCGGCCGGTCGCTCAGCGGTCGGGCGGTGGGAGCGGCCGGACGCTCGAGGCGATGAGGGCGGCGGCACCGAGGAGTACGGCGACGGAGGTCAGCGCGTGCAGCACGGTGAACCGCTGTCCGAGGAACCCGACCACCGGCGGGCCGGCGAGGAAGGCGCAGTAACCGATCGAGGCGACCACGCTGACCCGAGACGCCGCCCGGGCCGGGTCATCGGCGCCGGCGCTCATGCCGACCGGGAAGCCCAGCGAGACACCGGCGCCCCACAGCACCGCGCCGCCGAACGCCGCGGCCGTCGACCCGCCGAAGACGAAGACGGCCAGGCCGAGCACGCCGAGCACCGCGACGGCCCGTACGACGGGCACCCGCCCGTATCGGTCCAGCAGGCCGGGTCCGAACCAGCGCCCCACGGTCATCGCCGCCAGGAACACGGCGAACGTGAGCGTGCCGAGCACCGGGGCGGCGTGGTAGCCGTCGATGACGGCGACCCCGATCCAGTCGTTGCCGGTGCCCTCCGCGAACGCGAATGCGAGCACGAAGATCCCGATCAGCAGCGTTCGGGGCTCGAGCCAGGCGGCCCAGGCGCTGGTCCGGGACCGGCCTTCGCCCGCGGGGACCGGATGGTCGGCGAGGAACCCGCGCACGGCCAGCGGCACCGCCACCGCGACCGCGACGGCCACGGCGGCCAGATGAATGGTCACCGGCACGTGGGACGCGACCATCAGCGCGCCCAGCAGGGCACCAGCGACCGTGCCGACGCTGAACCCGGCGTGGAACCGGGACATGATGGCGCTGCCGACGCGCCGTTCGACCTCGGCCGCCTGCACGTTCATGGCCACGTCCCAGCCGCCGTTGGCGAGCCCGAACACGAACAGGCCGACCATGACGGGCACCACCCCGAAGCGGTAGCCGACGGCGGCGATCGCCAGCCCCAGCGCGAGCACCACGGCCGTCGTACCCACCGTGCGGTGGGAGCCCCAGCGGCCCACCACCCGACCGGAGAGCGGCAGCGCGATCACCGACCCGGCCGCGATCGCGAACAGCACCAGACCGAGCTCGGAGGGAGACAGGTGCAGGTGGGCCTTGACCTGCGGGATCCGGGAGGCCCAGCTCGCGAAGGCGAAGCCCGCCCCGATGAAGGCGACATACGTCGCTCGGGTGGCCGCCTCCACCTTCCCCGTCACGGGTCCCGAGCATAGTCAGCCGGACTGGCGCCCCAGCGTGGCTGCTCAGCCGCCGGAGCGGAGGATCTCGTTCGTCGATGCTCCATCCCCGCGCCTCGCACCCGTAGGGACGAAGGCCCTCGACCGAAGGTCGGTGGGCAGTGCCAGCATGAACGGGAAGGGGCCTCGCCCGTTCACGCCCGATACTGGAGGACTGAGTGGGAACCGTCGCTCTGCGGCCGGTGGAGGATGCCGACCTCGACGCCCTGTTCGAGCAGATGAGGGACCCGGAGTCGGTGCGGATGGCCGCCTTCACGCCGGCCGACCCCGACGACCGGGCCGCTTTCGACGCTCACATGGCGCGGGTGCGCAGCGCCCCGGACGGCACGCATCGCGCCATCACGCTCGACGGTGTGCTGGCTGGCAGTATCGCGAGCTTCGCGGTCGACGGCGAGACCGAGGTGACGTACTGGGTGGACCGCCGGCTGTGGGGCCGCGGCATCGCCCGAGAAGCGTTGGCGCTCCTCCTCGAGCAGGTCACGGTGCGGCCGCTGTTCGGGCGGGCCGCCAGCGACAACGTCAGATCGTTGAAGGTGCTCGCGGCGGCCGGCTTCCGACAGATCGGAACCGAGGTCTCCTTCGCAGCCGGCCGGAACGCCGAGATCGAGGAGACCATCATGCGGCTCGACTGAGCCTTCACGACCACAATGGTTGAGCCTCACACTGGAACCGTGAGGACCGAGTCGGAGGAACGCTCCTACCTCGCCGCGCCGGAGGGGGCCGGGCCGCATCCCGGCGTGGTCGTCGTCCACGAGCGTTCGGCCTCAACGACAACGTCCGCGGCATCTGCCGGCGCTTCGCCGAGGAGGGGTACGCCGCCCTGGCGGTCGATCTCTTGGAGGGTCGCAGCCGAGGACTCTGCATGGCCCGGATGTTCGCGGGCGGCCTGCGGGCGACCTCGACTGCTACGGGATGGCGCCTCGGCCGCGCGAGACGATCCGGCGGATGTGCCCAGTCGTCGGCTCATGGCCGGACCGGGACTTCACCACGAAGGCCGCCCGCGTCCTGGAGACCCAGCTGACCCCCGCGGGCACGGCGTACGACTTGAAGATCTATCCCGGCACCAAGCACGCCTTCTTCAACGACCAGCTGCGCACCTACGACGCTGATGCGGCGGACGACTCCTGGCGGAGGGTGCTGGCCTTCTTCGACGAGCACGTCCGGCACCGCGCCGCCGGCTGACGTGTTCACACCAATATCTGCAGGCCGCCAGGGAGAACCAGCGCGGCGGGGACGGTCAGTACACCCAGACGGTTCGCAGGAACCCAAGGGCGAGGGCCACAACGTCGTAATGAGCCAATGCAGCCCCGGGTCTTACCTTGCAGCGGCCACATCGTCGCAGGTGAGGCGTTACGGCCCCGGTGTCCACGGGCCGCAGAGAGGCGGGTTCTTTGTGTGGAGCCAAGGGGACTCGAACCCCTAACCCCCTGCTTGCAAATCGGCCTTGACTATCGCCGTAAAATGGCCTCTGACCTGCGAAAACGTCGGACACGACAGGGCAGGAATGGCCAGGAATTGCCGTTCTTTCCCCCACAGGTCCCCCAGGCCCTGACGACCAATCAAGGGGTTGGCCATCTCGGACCATCCCCCTGCTTGACCGGCAGGAACAAGCAGGGGGTCAGGGGGCCACTTCCCCCACGGGTGGCCCGAGCGAGCAGGAGGAGGTCCCGGGAGATGGCGCGCAGGCGAGGGTTCGGAGAGGTCGAGCGCAGGGTCAGCGCGAAGGGCGAGGTGACCTACCGCGCCCGCTACGCGATGCCCGACGGCACGCGGTACTCCC
>DASTWW010000257.1:0-5465 GCA_035765755.1 Nocardioidaceae bacterium | reverse complement strand
CTGCACCTCGGTCATCACCGACTCGGCCGGTGCGCCGCCCAGCCGGCGGCCCATCCCGACCGCGGTGCGTCCCGCGAAGCCGAGGGGCAGCGCGGCCAGCCGCGCCGTCCTGGAGACGGCTCTGCGCGGAAGTTCGCTCATGTTCCCATTGTGTCCGACCGGTGGTGATCAGGGACCGGTTCCCCCCAGCTGCACCCGCAGGCCGGGTGCCGCAGCCAGGGCTGGGTCTCGATCGCGGCCAGCTGGGCGTCCAGGCGCAGCGTCGCCGACCAGGTGGTCGGGCGGCGGTCCTCGGCGTACGACGCGACGTCGCGAGCCGCCCAGGCCACGGCAACCGCGGCCAACAGCCCGTCCACCGGCTCGGGGACCCCGTCGCTGCGCTCGCCGGCGTCGCGGGCGGCGTACTGCGCCACCAGCAGCGGCCAGCACGGGTCCGCGTCGGTCAAGTGGGCGTCGGCGCAGCGCAGGCACGCCGTGCGCCCGGGCGCCACGAACGGGCCGAGCACCACCTCTCCCTCGCGCATCCGCACCAGCAGGTGCGGCAGGTCCGCCCGCATCGCCTGGTCCACCAGCTCGCGGCGGGGCTCGCCGACGCCGACCAGCACCACGACCCGGTCCCCGGGCCGGGGGGCGTCCCCGGTGTCGGCGGGCACTCCGGCCTCGCCGAGCAGGCCGGCCAGTGCCTTCGCCAGCCGTTGCCCCGGTGGGCCGCCGAAGCCTGTGACCGTGGTGCGGTGGCGGCGACGCCGCTCCACCAGGCCGAGGGCGTCCTCCCCGTCGCTGCGGGCCAGCGCGGCGCGGTCGTGGCGGCCGGGGGCCGCCGGTGCGGTCACCGCCACCAGGGGGCGCAGCACGCCCTCGTCGACGAGCAGCCCGGCGTCGGCCAGCGCGGCGACCGTCGCGGGGTCCGTCGACTCCGCCGACGCGCCCGTGCTGGTCAGCAGGGTGAGCGTGTTGCGCACCGGTTCCTCGTCGCGCAGCAGCACCGCGTGCCGCGGGTCGAGGCCGACCTGGAGACGGTGGTCGCGGCGGTCGAGGACGTGGATGCCGGGACGGAGCATGGGCCGCATGCGGGCAGCATGCCCCAGCGGCGGCCCGGGGGCGACCGGTCGTCCACAGCCGGCCGTTGCCGGACAGACGGCCGGACATGACGCGGCGGCGGTGCCCTGTCGGGCACCGCCGCCGGAAAGACTGGGCTCAGGCCTTGCCGAGGATCCGGTTCAGGTTGGTCCCGCACACCGGGCAGGTCGCCTTGGCCATGCGGGTGCCCTTGTCGTTGACCTTGACCTCGCCAGAGGCCTCCCGCTTCGCCTTGCACTTCACGCAGTAGAACTCGCCGCTCCAGCTCTCCGCCATGACGGCCTCCTTGCTGTCTTCGTTCGTTCGTTGGTCGTCGCGGCGGGAGTCCGTGAAAAGACCCGCCGGGGCCGCCGCCTGTGACGGCCGGTATGCACCCTACGTCAGGTGCGGGCCTGATTCAGGGAGGCGGAGCCGGTTCCACGCTCAGCACTGTCGGGTTTCGACGGTTTTGTCCGGGGTTGAGGCGCGCTGGCCGGGCATGAGGAGGCCCTCGCCGGCGGCCACGCCGCTCGCCTTCCCCTTGCGAGTGCCGCACCGGCCCGGTCGAGGGCCTCGTCTGGCGCCCACCGTAGGGGTGCCGCGTGGGGGCGGTCAACGGACCGCTGTCCACCCCTGTGGACAACCCTGTGCACGCTGCTGTGGACCGCCGGGGAGAGCCTGTGGACCGCCGCCGGGAAGCGGTGCGCAGCCCTGTGGGGGACACGCCCGGACGGTTGCGGGGGCACCCGGCTGACCAGCGAGAATGGGCCTGACCCCGCTGTGGACGGAGAAAAACCTCACCCGATGACCGAGATGACCCCCGATCCGGCGACCGCCCTGCGGCGGATCGCCTTCCTGCTCGAGCGCGACCGCGCGGAGACCTACCGGGTGCGCGCCTTCCGGGGCGCGGCGGCCACCGTGCTGGCCACCGACCCCGACGAGCTGGCCGACCGGGCCCGCACCGGGCGGCTGCGCGAGCTGCCCGGCATCGGCGCCAAGACCGCCGAGGTGGTCACCGAGGCGGTGGCCGGCCGGGTCCCGTCGTACCTGGCCCGCCTCGAGGAGCGGGCCCGGACGCCGCTCGCCGAGGGCGGGGCCGAGCTGCGGGCCCGGCTCCGCGGTGACCTGCACAGCCACTCCGACTGGTCCGACGGCGGCTCGCCGATCGAGGAGATGGTGGCCACGGCGATCGAGCTCGGCCACGAGTACCTCGTGCTCTCCGACCACTCGCCGCGGCTGCAGGTCGCCAACGGGCTGTCGGTGGAGCGGCTGACCCGCCAGCTCGACGTGGTGGAGGCGGTCAACGCGCAGGTGGACGGCACGTTCCAGCTGCTGAAGGGCATCGAGGTGGACATCCTCGAGGACGGCGGCCTCGACCAGACCGAGGACATGCTGGGCCGGCTCGACGTTGTGGTGGCCTCCGTGCACTCCAAGCTGCGCATGGAGCGGGCCGCGATGACCCGACGGATGCTGGCAGCGGTACGCCGTCCCCGCACCAACGTGCTGGGTCACATCACCGGGCGGCTGGTGACCGGCGGCCGCGGCACCCGGCCGCCCAGCGATTTCGAGCCCGAGCAGGTGTTCGCCGCCTGCGCCGAGCACGACGTCGCGGTGGAGATCAACTCCCGTCCCGAGCGCTCCGACCCGCCCGACGAGCTGCTCGCGCTGGCGCGCGACGCCGGCTGCCTGTTCTCCATCGACAGCGACGCACACGCCCCCGGCCAGCTCGACTTCCTCGACTACGGGTGCGCCCGCGCCCAGGCCGCCGGGATCGACCCCGACCGCATTGTCAACACCTGGGACGTGAACCGGCTGCTGAGCTGGGCGAGCAGGTAACGTGCGGCTATGACGACCGTCACTTCCGGCCCCGTGGTGGAGGTGCGCCGCAGCCGGCGCCGCCGTCGTACCGTCGCCGCCTACCGCGAGGACGACAAGGTCGTCGTGATGATCCCGGCGCGGCTGTCGCGGGCCGAGGAGCAGGAGTGGGTGGCCACCATGCTCGAGCGCCTGGAGCGCTCGGAGAAACGGCGGCGGCCCAGCGACGCCGGCCTCAAGCGGCGCGCGCTCGACCTCAGCGAGCGGTTCCTGGAGGGCCGGGCCCGGCCGGCCACGGTGCGCTGGGTGGACAACCAGAACAGCCGCTGGGGGTCGTGCACCCCCAGCGACCGGTCGATCCGGCTGTCCCGGCGGCTGCAGGGCATGCCCGCCTGGGTGATCGACTACGTGCTGGTGCACGAGCTGGCGCACCTGCTCGAACCGGGGCACACCACCGCGTTCTGGGCGTGGGTGGACCGCTTCCCGAAGGCCGAGCGGGCCAAGGGGTTCCTGGAGGGGGTGGCCGCCGCGACCCAGCTGGGCATCAAGGCCGACCCGCCGGACTGCTCAGCCGAGGGCGCCGCCGCGATGGCCGCCGACGACCTCACCTGACCGATATCGGTACGTCAACCGCGACGTATAGGTCGCGATATCGACACGATATCGGTAAGAGCGAGCCGGGCCCGGGCCAGCCGGACCAGATTCCGCAGCGACGGCTCGTCGGTGGGCAGCGCGTCGGCCGGCCACCAGCGCACGTCCAGCGACTCCGCGCTGACCGCTTGCACGGCGTCCGGCGCGGCCACCGCGAGGAACCGTACGTCGAGGTGGCGCACCGCCCCGCGCGGGTCGCAGAAGCCCACCTCGTGACAGTCGAGCTGCACCGGCTGGGGGTCGAGAACCAGCCCGTCGATACCGGACTCCTGGACCGCCTCGCGCAGCGCCGCGCCGGCCAGCGTGGTGTCCGTGGCCTCGCAGTGCCCGCCGGTCTGGAACCAGGCACCGGCCTTGGCGTGCAGGGTGAGCAGCACCTGCGCCGCGTCCGCGGACACGATCAGGCTGCTCGCGGTGAGGTGGTCGGGGAAGCAGCCGCGCAGCACCCCGTCGGCGTGGTCCTCGAGGTGCCGCACGTAGCGCCGCCGCAGCTGCTCCTGGCGCGGATCGGGGGCGGTCCATGCACGGAGCAGGCGCAGCGCGTCGGCGTGCAGGCGCACGCCGGTGCCGGTCACGCGTCGGCGGGGCCGTCGTCCTTCCGGCCCTTTCCGTCGTCGTCCCCTTCGTCCTCGAGCAACTCGACGAGCGCCGCGTCGAACTCCGCGTCGGTGAGCGCCTGCGGCTCCTCGACATGCTCGCGGAAGCCGAGCGGGTCGTCGAGGTCGGCGGAGGTGGGCAGCAGGTCGGGGTGGGCCCACACCGCGTCGCGGGCCTGCACACCCTGCCGGGAGCGCAGCGACCCCCACAGCGTGGAGGCGTCCCGCAGCCGGCGCGGGCGCAGCTCGAGGCCGACCAGCGCGGCGAAGGTGGACTCCGCCGGCCCGCCGGCGGCCCGGCGGCGGCGGACCGCCTCCTGCAGCTTGGACGCGGACGGCATCCGGCCGTCGGTGGCCTGGCCGACGACCTCGTCGACCCAGCCCTCCACCAGGGCCAGCGCGGTCTCCAGCCGCTCCAGCGCGGCCTGCTGCGCCGGGGTCTTCTGCGGCTCGAACAGCCCGCCCTCCAAGACCTCCTGCAGGGAGGCCGGGTTCATCGGGTCCACCTCGCTGAGCGAGGACTCGATGCGGGACATGTCGATGTTGGTGCCGCGGCCGTAGTCCTCCACCGCCGCGATGAGGTGCGCCCGCAGCCACGGGACGTGCGCGAACAGCCGCTGGTGGGCGGCCTCCCGCAGCGCAAGGTAGAGGCGTACGTCGTCCTCGTCGATGCCGAGGCCCTCGGCGAACTCGTGCACGTTGGCCGGCAGCAGGGCCCCCTTGCCCTCCGGGCCGAGGGGCAGGCCGATGTCGGAGGCGGTCAGCACCTCGCGGGCCAGCCCGCCGACCGCCTGGCCGACCTGGCTGCCGAACATCGCGCCGCCGGCCTTGCCAAGCATGCCCATCAGCGGGCCGGCCATCGCCTTGGCCTCCTCGGGGAGCGCATCCCCCATCGCGCCCACCACGTGCTCGGCGACCGGCTCCACGAGCCGCCGCCACACCTCGACAGTCTCCTCGACCCACTCCGCGCGGCTCCACGCCGCGGTGGTGCTGACCCCGGAGGAGAAGTCGGTGGCGGAGTCCAGCCAGTGGTCGGCCAGCTGAAGGGCGTCATCGACGGCGCTGCGGTCCCGGGCAGTGGGGGAGGGGTCCGGCTCCTCCGCGACCACGCGTCGGGCCACGTCCTTGGCCAGGTTCCAGTTCACCGCGCCCTCGTAGGGCGCCATCAGCTGCTGCATCTGCCCCATCAGGGCCGAGAGGTCGGGCATCCCGGACGCCCCGCCTGGCGCGTTGCCGCCGAAGGAGGCGAAGAACTGCTCGAACGGCGTGCCCTTGAACGGGTTCTCGTCCGGTCGGTCGCCGGGGTCGTTGCTCATGCCCCCAACGTACCCGTCGCGGCAACCG
>DASTWW010000256.1:0-13735 GCA_035765755.1 Nocardioidaceae bacterium | reverse complement strand
GCTCCCGCTTCTCGGCCTGCCGGTGCACCTCCGGCGACACGCCGTGTGCGGAGAACACCACGGTGGACCCGACCGGCACCTCGTCGAGCTCCTCGACGAACACCGCACCGCGCTCCTCGAGCTCGGAGACCACGTGCCGGTTGTGCACGATCTGCTTGCGGACGTACACCGGCGCTCCGTAGAGCTCCAGGGCCTTCTCCACGGTGAGCACTGCCCGGTCCACCCCGGCGCAGTATCCGCGAGGGGCGGCGAGCAGCACCGACCGCTGGTCCTCGACGGGAGCTGCCTCCTGGGCGATCCCCAGGTCCGAAGTGCGCATATCCCCATCGTAGGTGGTCTGCCATAGGGTGCCTGGCGTGGTGTTGCAGACCAGTCCCGAGCATCCGGCGCCGGTCCGGACGATCGCGAACGCGATCGCCGGCTGGATCGACCGGCTCGGTGCGGTCTGGGTGGAGGGCCAGATCGCCCAGCTCAACCGCCGCCAGGGCATGAACACCGTCTTCTTGACCCTGCGCGACCCGGTCGCGGACCTGTCGGTGACCGTGACCTGCTCACGCACCGTGTTCGACTCGCTGAACCCCCCGGTCGTCGAGGGTGCGAGCGTGGTGGTGCACGCCAAGCCGTCGTACTACCCCACCCGCGGCACGCTGAGCCTGTACGCCGACGACATCCGGATGGTCGGCCTGGGCGAGCTGCTGGCCCGGCTGGAGCGGCGCCGCCAGCTGCTGGCCGCCGAAGGACTGTTCGCCGCCGAGCTGAAGCGTCGGCTGCCGTTCCTGCCGGGGTGCGTGGGGCTGGTCACCGGGCGCGGTTCGGCGGCGGAGCGGGACGTGTTGGAGAACGCGCGTCGCCGCTGGCCCGGGGTGAAGTTCCGGGTGCTCAACACCGCGGTGCAGGGGCCGAACGCGGCCGGCGAGGTCATCGACGCGCTGGGCGCGCTGGACCGGGACCCCGCTGTCGACGTGATCGTGATCGCCCGCGGCGGCGGTTCGGTGGAGGACCTGCTGCCGTTCTCCGACGAGGCGCTGATCCGGGCGGTGCACAAGGCCCGCACCCCGGTTGTCTCCGCGATCGGCCACGAGCCGGACTCCCCGCTGCTCGACCTGGTCGCGGACCTGCGCGCCTCGACGCCCACCGACGCCGCAAAGCTGGTGGTGCCCGATGTGGCCGAGGAGGTGGAGCGGGTCACCCGGCTGCGGGACCGCGGTCGCCGGGTGCTCACCGGCTGGCTGGCCCAGCAGCAGCACCACCTCGACGCGCTGCGGGCCCGGCCGAGCCTGGCCGACCCCCGCGCCGGGCTGGCCGACCGGGGCCGCGAGGTGCAGGAGCTGCGGGACCGGACCCGGCGCTGCCTGGGCCACCAGCTGGACCGGGCTCACGACGACCTGGCGCACCGACTGGCCCGGGTGCGGGCGCTGTCCCCCCTGGCCACCTTGGAGCGTGGCTACGCGGTGCTGCAGGACGGCTCCGGCCGCGTGGTGACCAGCGTGACCCAGGTCTCCTCCGACGATCAGCTGCGCGCCCGGGTCCGTGACGGCACGCTCGGCGTGGTGGTCACGGACGTCGTCGCGAGCAGCGTCCAGAACACTGCAGACCCCGACGAGGAGAGCGAACGATGAGCGAGCAGGAGGACCTCAGCTACGAGGCCGCCCGCGAGGAGCTGGTGGAGGTGGTCCGCCGGCTGGAGGCCGGGGGCACCGACCTGGAGACCTCGTTGGCGCTGTGGGAGCGCGGCGAGCAGCTGGCCCGGATCTGCCGGCGCCGGCTGGACGGGGCACGCAAGCGGCTCGACGACGCGCTGGCCGCCCAGGAGAAGACCGGTGAGCAGTAGACCGGGGAGCAGCACACCGGTTCAGCGCAGCGAGGCCGCGTAGCCGGTGAGCGTCGCCCGGTCGGCCGTGCCGACCACCAGCGTGGTGGTGTTCCCCTGCCGGCGGCAGAGGCCGAGATCGCCTTGGGCGTCCGACCAGACGGTCCAGGACGCTCCGTCGATGGTCACCGGCTGCTGCTGACGCGCCCGCGGGGCGACGTACTTCTTCACCATCGCCCGCACGGGTCCGTGCCCCTGCTCGAGGCCGATGTACTGGTCGCCGGCGGTGAGCACGCCGAGGTGCCAGTGCTCGTCGCGGCCGTCGGCGTACCGCACGCTGGTGGCCCGCCAGCCCTGCGGCAGCGACGGCGGGGCAAGCAGGTGCAGGTGCGACTGCTGCCGGACGTACGTCACCGTCTTCGCGTAGGGCACCGCAGGCGTCGGGTTGGGCGAACCGACCGCGTTGGTGAGCTTCTGGAGCACCACCATCCCGACCACCAGCGCGATGAGCACCACCAGGGCAGCAGCGAGCCCCGGGAAGGATCGGTGGTACCGGCCGGGCTGCTCGCTCACCCCTCCATTGTCGCCGCCTCCGGACCCGGTTCCCCGCCCGGGTCAGCGTAGGCTGCGGCGGTGCCGCCCGCGCTGTTCGACGCCATCGCCGTGCTCGCGCTGGTGCTGATGCTGGTGGTGGCGTTCCGGCATCCGTCGGGACGGGTGGAGGCGGCCACCGGCGTGGTCGCGGCCGGCGCCGTCATCGCCACCGGAGTGCTCCCCTGGCACCGGGTTTCGGCGGAGATCGGCCACCTGCTGCCCGTGGTGGGCTTCCTCGCGGCGATCCTGGTGGTGGCCGAGATGTGCGCGGTGGAGGGCGTGTTCGCGGCCGTCGGCTCCCTGGTCGTGCGCGCCGGGCGGCGCGACCCGCACCGGATGCTGCTGCTGGCCTTCCTGGCAGCAGCCGTGGTCACCGCGGTGCTCAGCCTGGACGCCACCGTGGTGCTGCTCACCCCGGTGGTCGCCGCGGCGGCGACCCGGGCGGCGGCCAGCCCCCGGCCGATGGTGCACGCGTGCGTGCGGCTGGCCAACTCCGCCTCGCTGCTCTTCCCGGTCTCGAACCTGACCAACCTGCTCGCGCTGCCCTCGCTGCACCTGTCGTTCCTGGGCTTCGCGGCGCTGATGGCGCCGGTGTGGCTGGTGGTGCTGGCAGTGGAGTACGTCGGGCAGCGGGTGTTCTTCGCCCGGGACCTGGCCGTCCGCCCGGGGCCGGACGGGGCCGACCCGCCGACCCCGCTGCCGCTCGTGCCGGTGCTGATCGTGGCCCTGATGCTGGCCGGCTTCGCGGTCACCTCCCCGCTCGGGCTCGCTCCGGCGTGGGTGGCCGCCGCGGCGGCGGTGACGCTCGGCGGGAACGCGCTGCGCACCCGTCGTACGACGGTGCGGGCGATCGTGTCCTCCGCGCACCTCGGCTTCGCGCTGTTCGTGCTCTGCCTCGGCGTGGTGGTGGCCGGCCTGTCCACCGGCTTCCTCGGATCGGTGGTGCACGCGCTGGTGCCGGGCAGCACCACGCTGCTGGACCTGCTCGGCATCGCCGTGCTGGCGACCGTGCTGGCCAACGTGGTCAACAACCTGCCCGCGACCCTGCTGCTGGTGCCGTTCGTGGCGCCGCTGGGCACTGTCGCGCTGCTTGCCGCGCTGGTCGGGCTCAACGTCGGCTCGGGGCTGGCCTACACCGGGTCGCTGGCCAACCTGCTGTGGCGGCGCACCCTGGTGCGCCGCGGCGGGCAGGCCCGGGCCGGCGACTTCCACCGGCTCTCCGCGCTGATCACCCCGCCCGCCCTGGTGATCGGGGTGGTCGTGCTCTGGGCCTGGACCAGCCTCCTCCGCTGATCCTTACCGACGTCGTGTCGATATCGCGACCTATACGTCGCGGTAGACGCACCGATATCGGTAAGAATCAGGAGGCGCGGAGGGCGGGGAGCAGGTCGCGCTGGGCGAAGTCGAGGAACGCGGACTGGTGCTCGTCGCCGATCTGGATCACGGCGACGTCGGTGAAGCCGGCCTTCTCGAACTCGCGCACCGAGTCCACGATCGCGCCCACGTCCGGCCCGCACGGGATGGACCCGGCGACGTCCTCGGGCCGGACGAACTGCGTGGCGCCCTCGAAGCCGGACGGGCCGGGCAGCTCGGCGTTGACCTTCCAGCCGCCGCCGAACCAGCGGAACTCCCGGTGGGCCCGCTCGACGGCACGGTCCCGGTCGGGGTCCCAGCAGATCGGCAGCTGACCGATCTTCCGCGCCTCCCGCCCACCGGCGGCGCGGTCCCAGCCCTGCACCAGCGACGCGTCCGGCTCCACCGCGACCAGGTGGTCGGCGACCGGCGCGAACCGCTGCACCGACTGCTCGCCGGACACCGCCACGGCGATCGGCACCGGCCGGTCCGGCACGTCCCACAGCTTCGCCGAGTCGACCCGGAAGTGGTCGCCGGCAAAGCTCACGTAGCCGCCGCCGAACAGCTGCCGGATGATCCCCACCGCCTCGGCGAGCATCTCGTGGCGCACGTTGACCGGCGGCCAGCCGCGGCCGACCACGTGTTCGTTGAGGTTCTCCCCGGCGCCGAGGCCGAGGGTGAACCGGCCCTCGGTGAGCACCCCGACGGTCGCGGCCTTCTGGGCGACCACCGCGGGGTGGTAGCGCATCGTCGGGCAGGTCACGTAGGTCATCAGCTCCACCCGGTCGGTCACCTGGCTGACCGCCCCGAGCATGCTCCAGGCGTAGCCGGCGTGCCCCTGCTCGACCAGCCACGGGAAGAAGTGGTCGCTCATCACCTCGAAGTCGAACCCGGCCCGCTCGGCGGCGGCCGCATAGCCGACCAGCTCGCGTGGGCCGGACTGCTCGGTCATCAAGGTGTAGCCGTACCTCGGCATCGCTGCTCCTTCCCGTGCTCGACGGACCGTTACCCTCATCGTCCGGCGACAATCTCAGTCCGCAGATGCGGCGCACCGATGCGAAATGATCCGCACATGCGGCATGATGGCTGCGTGGTCAGCTACCGAGTTGCGGAAGCCGCCGAGCTGCTCGGCGTCAGCGACGACACCCTGCGCCGCTGGGTGGACGCCGGCCGGGTGGCCGCCGGGCCCGGACCGGACGGGCGTACGACGATCCGCGGCGCCGACCTGGCCGAGCTCGCCAAGGCCCTCGCCGACAGCGGCGCCGAGGCGCTGGAGCGCGGCACCAGATCGGACTCGGTGAGCGCCAGGAACCGGATGCGCGGGATCGTCACCTCGGTCCGTAAGGACACCGTGATGGCCCAGGTGGAGATGGTCTGCGGCCCGTTCCGGATGGTGTCCCTGATGAGCGCCGAGGCTGCCGACGAGCTGGGACTGGAGCCCGGGGTGCTGGCCATCGCGTCGGTGAAGTCCACCAACGTCGTGGTGGAGCTGCCATGAGACGCGTCGCGGGCACCGTGTCCGTCGTGTTCCTGCTGGTCGGGCTGCTGGCCGGGTGCGCCTCGTCCGGGGGCAGCGGTTCGGGCGGCGCCGGTGGCACGCTCACCGTGCTCGCCGCCTCGTCGCTGACCGAGGCGTTCGGGAAGCTCGGCCACACCTTCGAGCAGCAGCACCCCGGGGTGCACGTCCGGTTCTCGTTCGACTCCAGCGCCACCCTCGCCGAGCAGGTCGCCCAGGGCGCGCCGGCCGACGTGCTGGCCACCGCCGACACCCGCACCATGCACACCGTGGTCGCAGCGCACGCCAACGACGGGAAGCCGCGGCTGTTCGCCACCAACCAGCTGGTGCTCGCGGTGCCGAAGGCCAACCCCGCGCACGTCACCGGCATCGCCGACCTGGACCGTCCCGGCGTGAAGTACCTCGCCTGCGTGTCCTCGGCCCCGTGCGGCGACCTCGCCGACACGCTGCTGAAGGCCAACCACGTCTCCGCGCCGCCGGTCAGCCGTGAGGTGGACGTCAAGTCAGTGCTCAGCAAGCTCGAGCTCGGCGAGGCCGATGCCGGGCTGGTGTACGCCACCGACGTGCGCTCCTCGCAGGGCAAGGTCATCGCGCTGCAGGTCCCGCACGCCGCCGAGCACCTCAACGAGTACCCGATCGTGCCGCTCACCGGCTCGACGCACTCCGCGCTCGCCAACGACTGGGTCCGGCTCGTGCTCTCCCCGGGAGGCCGGCAGGTGCTGCAAGCGGCCGGCTTCGGCGCACCATGACCTCCACCGGTCGGGCCTCGGTCGGACGGGCGCCGGTGCGGCTGGTGGCGCCGGCGTTGCTCGCGGTCGCGTTCCTGGCCTTCCCGCTCGTCGCGCTGCTGGTGCGCACCCCGTGGTCCACGCTGCCCGCCCAGCTGCGCTCCCCCGCCCTGGCCGACGCCCTCGTGCTGTCGCTGGAGACCTCGACCGCGGCGATGGCCGTCGCCGCGGTGGTCGGCACGCCGCTGGCCTGGCTGCTGGCCCGGCTCTCCTTCCGCGGACGCTCGTTGCTGCGGGTGATGGTGGCGGTGCCGCTGGTGCTGCCGCCCGTGGTGGCCGGGGTGGCGCTGCTGACCGCGTTCGGCCGGCAAGGGCTTCTGGGTCAGCCACTGTTCGAGGCCTTCGGGATCACCATCCCGTTCACCACCGCCGCGGTGGTGATCGCGCACGCGTTCGTGGCGCTGCCGTTCTACGTGATCAGCGTCGAGGGCGCGCTGCGCACCACCGACCGGGAGTACGACGTGGTGGCCGCCACCCTGGGCGCCAGCCGCTGGACCACGTTCACCCGGATCACCTTGCCGATGGCTCTTCCCGGCGTGCTCGCCGGACTGGTGCTCGGCTGGGCCCGCTCCCTGGGCGAGTTCGGAGCCACCATCACCTTCGCCGGCAACTTCCGCGGCACCACCCAGACCATGCCGCTGCTGGTCTACACGGACCTGCAGAGCGACCAGGGCGCCGCGATCGTGGTCAGCGTGATCCTGCTGCTGGTCTCGGTGGCGGTGCTCGCGCTGCTCCGCGACCGGTGGTTCGAGCAGGTGGCCCGATGAGTGACCCTGGCCGCGACTTCCTGGACGCCTCGGTGGTGGTGCGCCGCCCGCAGCACACCCTGGACGCCGCGCTATGCGCCGAAAGCGGCGACGTGGTCGCGGTGATCGGACCGAACGGCGCGGGCAAGTCCACGCTGCTGCGGGCGGTGGCTGGGCTGGTCGCGCTGGACGACGGCACGGTCTCCTGCGCCGGCCGGCTGTGGGAGGCGCCAGGCCGGCGGCTGCGCACCCAGGACCGCAACGTCGGCATGGTCTTCCAGGAGCAGCTGCTGTTCCCGCACCTGAGCGCCCGCGGCAACGTCGCGTTCGGCCCCCGCAGCCGGGGGACCTCCCGCCGGGTCGCGCACGAGATGGCCGACGAGTGGCTGGACCGGCTGGGTGTCGGCGACCTCGCGGACCGCCGGCCGGCGCAGCTGTCCGGCGGGCAGGCGCAGCGGGTGGCGATCGCCCGTGCCCTGGCCACCGATCCGGCCCTGCTGCTGCTCGACGAGCCGCTGGCCGCCCTGGACGTCGGGGTGGCGATGTCGCTGCGCTTCGAGCTGGCCCGGCACCTGGCCTCGTTCCAGGGGGCGACCGTGCTGGTCACCCACGACGCGCTGGACACCCTGACGCTCGCCAACCGGGTGGTGGTGCTCGACCAGGGCCGGGTCGCCCAGGTCGGCACCCCCGAGGAGGTGTCCAGCCGCCCGCGCACCAGCCACGTCGCGCGCCTGGTCGGGCTGAACGTGCTGCGCGGCACCGCCCGCGGCACCGACGTCGCCCTGGCGGACGGCTCGACGCTGGTCAGCGCCACCGAGGCGCACGGGGAGGTGTTCGCCGCGTTCCCGCCGGCCGCGGTGACGCTCACCGCCGAGCAGCCGACCGGCAGCGCCCGGAACCGCTGGCCCGGCACGGTCCGGTCGGTCGTCCCGCACGGTCCGGCGGTGCGGGTGCACCTCGACGCCGCCGCGGCTCTGATCGCGGACGTGACCCCCACCTCCGCCGTACGCCTCGGTCTGGAGCCCGGGCGCCGGGTGTGGGCGACGGTGAAGGCCACCGAGGTGGCGGTGTACGGCGCGGAGGAGAGCCTGCCGTCCGTGCCGTGACCTCGGTTACCATCCCGTTATGTCGCAGCGCACCCTTCCCCCGGACCTCTCCGCGGCCCACGACGCCCCGGACCGCAACCTGGCCCTCGAGCTGGTCAGAGTGACCGAGGCGGCCGCGATGGCGGCGGGCCGGTGGGTCGGCCGTGGCGACAAGAACGGCGCCGACGGGGTGGCGGTCAACGCGATGCGCACGCTGATCTCGACCGTCGGCATGCGCGGCACCGTGGTCATCGGCGAGGGTGAGAAGGACAACGCGCCGATGCTGTTCAACGGCGAGCACGTCGGCGACGGCACCGGGCCGGAGTGCGACGTGGCCGTCGACCCGATCGACGGGACGACGCTGACCGCCAAGGGCATGGCCAACGCGATCTCGGTGATGGCGGTGGCGCCGCGCGGGTCGATGTACGACCCCTCGGCGGTGTTCTACATGGAGAAGCTGGCCACCGGCCCGGAGGCGGCGGAGGCCGTGGACATCCGCAACCCGGTCGCCGAGAACATCCACCAGGTGGCCAAGGCCAAGGGCAGCACGCCCGAGGACGTCACCGTGGTTCTGCTCGACCGGCCCCGGCACGAGAAGATCGCCGAGGAGGTGCGGGCCACCGGCGCCCGCATCAAGTTCATCACCGATGGTGACGTCGCCGGAGCGATCATGGCCGCGCGCCCGGACACCGGCGTGGACCTGCTGCTCGGCGTCGGCGGGACCCCGGAGGGCATCATCGCCGCCTGCGCGATGAAGTGCCTGGGCGGGGTGATCCAGGGCCGGCTGTGGCCGAAGGACGACGAGGAGCGGCAGCGGGCCGTCGACGCCGGCCACGACCTGGACCCGGAGCACGTGCTCTACACCGATGACCTGGTGGGCGGCGACGACGTGTTCTTCGTGGCGACCGGGATCACCGACGGGGAGCTGATGCGCGGGGTGCGCTACCGCGCCGGCGGGGCGAGCACCCACTCGCTGGTGATGCGCTCCCGCAGCGGCACCATCCGTTCGATCGCCTCCGACCACAAGCTCGCCAAGCTGAAGTCGTACTCCTCGGTCGACTTCCAGCGCTAGCAGTCCGGCGATGACCGCGCGGTTCGTGGTGGCGGGCGAGTCGCTGGTCGACGTGGTCACCCCGCAGCGGGGCCCCCTCACGCGCGAACCAGGCGGCTCACCCCTGAACGTAGCCGTCGGGCTGGCCCGGCTGGACGTGCCCACCCTGCTGATCACCCGGATCGGCGATGACGGCGACGGCCGGCTCGTCGAGGAGCACGCGCGGTCGAGCGGTGTCGTGCTGGACCCGGGGTCCGTGCACCCGGGTCTGGTCACCAGCACCGCGACCGCGCTGCTGGACGCCGACCACGCCGCGTCGTACACCTTCGACCTGGCCTGGGACCTGCCACCGCGGGAACTGCCCGACGACGCGGTCGGGCTGCACGTGGGGTCGCTCGGCGCTCTGCTGCCACCGGGTGACGCCGCGGTGCACGACCTGGTCCGGCAGGCGGAGGAGGCCGAGCTGTTCGTCAGCTACGACCCGAACGTGCGGCCGGCGTTCGTGGGCGACGTCGGGCGCTGCTGGGGGAAGGTCGCGGCGCTGGCGCAACGGGCCCGGCTGGTCAAGGTCAGCGAGGACGACCTGCGGCTGCTGCACCCCGACGAGCCGCTCGACGACGTAGCAGCCGCCATGCTCGTCGGAGCCACCGAGCTGGTGGTGGTGACCCACGGAGCCGAGGGCGCCACGGCGTACCGCGACGGAAGCAAGGTGAATGCGCCCGGGAGCCGTGTCGAGGTGGTCGACACCGTCGGCGCCGGGGACTCGTTCATGGCGGCCCTGGTCGCGGTGCTCCTGGAGTGGGAGGTCACCGCCCCCGGACCGGGGCGGCTGCAGGCGCTCGACGAGGACCGTCTGCGCACCCTGCTGGTCGCGGCCGGCGCGGCCGCTGCGGCCACCTGCGCGCGGCGAGGCGCCGACCCGCCGCGGCGCTCGGAGCTGTCGCTGACCTGGCCGCTCTGACTCAAGACGCCCGGCAGGCGGGGCCGGCGTCTCGGGTCCGCTGCTGGGCGATCACCCCGGCCACCAGGTCGAACACGTCCGGGTCCACCGCCATGCCGAGGTGGCTGCTGGAGACCTCGACGGCCTCCGCGCCCGGGTCCAGGCAGCTGTGCCAGTCGATGACGCCGTCGCGGCGGGAGAACACCGAGGTGAAGGCCACGGAGGAGTCGAGCCCCGCCCGGGCCCGCTCCCAGCTGGTGCGGGCACACTCCCCGGAGGTGCAGTCGATGCCCATCAGAGTGGCCGCGCCCAGCCGCTGCAGGGCGACCAGCAGGGCGACGTCGAAGGCCAGCAGCCGGTGCACCGCGCCGGGGGCCAGCATCGGGCTGCCGAGCGTGATGATCCCGTCGACCAGGTCGGGCCTTTCCACGGCGACGGCGCGGGCCATCAGCCCGCCCAGGCTGTGCCCGATCAGGGTGGCCTTCCCGCCTCGCTGCTCGACGAGCCGCTCGATGCGCTCCTCCAGCGCGGTCGCCGCCTTCGCCGTACACCCCACGTTGGCGCGGATCCGGGAGCGGTAGGTGCGGTAGCCGAGCCGGCGCAGGTGCCGGGACAGCGGCAGCAGCGTCACGTCGCCGGCCATGAACCCGGGCACCAGCACGACCGGGCCCTGGGTGGGCAGCGCCTCGGTCTCCGGGTGGCGGCGGCAGGACAGCAGCCGGTCCCGGGCGGTACGGCGCACCAGACGGGCCGTCTCGGAGATCGCCGCGACGTCGCGGGCGATCACGCCCAGGCCCCGCGGAGCGAAGTAGCCCGGAGGGCACAGAAAGGCCCCGAGCGGCCAGACCATGGGCACCTCCTCGAGCTCTGCCCCCGACCTGGGATGTATCCACCGCCTCAGGCCGGCAAACCCGTCGCGACCCGATCTATATACTAGGCAGTAACAATCGCTGTGAGGAGAGGTCGATGAGCGCGTCCGACGCCCGTGAGCACGTCTCCTCCGAGCAGGTGGCCCACCTGCCCGGCGGGATCGACCTGTGCTACCAGACGTTCGGTGACCCGTCCGGCTCTCCGCTGCTGCTGGTGATGGGCCTCGGCGGGCCCATGAACTGGTGGGACCCGGAGTTCTGCCGGCTGCTGGTGGACCGTGGCTTCTTCGTCATCCGCTACGACAACCGGGACTCCGGGCGCTCCACGCGGGTCCGGCACCGGGTGAACCGGCGCATGGTGGTGCGCTCCTTCCTCGGCGGGCGCGGCCGGGCACCGTACTCCATGGCCGACCTGGCCGGGGACGGCTTCGGCCTGCTCGACCACCTCGGCATCGACTCGGCGCACGTGGTGGGCGCGTCCATGGGCGGCATGATCGCCCAGACCATGGCGATCAGCAGGCCGGACCGGGTGCGGTCGCTGACCTCGATCATGTCCAGCACGGGCAGCCGGTGGGTGGGCTGGCAGGACCCGCGGCTGCTGCCGCTGCTGCTGGCTCCGCGGGCCGGGTCGCGGGAGGCGTACGTCGCGTCGTCGGCCCGGCTGTGGAAGATCATCGGGTCGCCGCTCTACCCTGACACCACCGAGTCGATCCGGGAACGAGCCGGCGAGACGTGGGACCGCGGGGTGAGTGCTTCCGGGGTGGCGCGGCAGATGGTCGCCATCCTCACCCAGCCGGACCGGTCCCGGGACCTGGCCGACGTGCGGGTGCCCACGCTGGTGGTGCACGGCACCTCGGACAAGATGGTGCACGTGTCCGGCGGCCGGGCCACGTCGCGGGCGGTGCCCGGCTCGGAGCTGCTGCTGGTGCCCGGGATGGGGCACGACATCCCGGTGCCGCTGCACCAGACGTTCGCCGACGCGATCGCCCGCGTGGCGTCCCGGGCCGGGGTCACCGGGGTCTGAGCGCGCTCAGCTCTTCCTGGTGGCCTTCTTGGCCGGCCGCTTCGTGGTCGTCTTCGTGGTCTTCGTGGCCTTCTTCACCGTGGGGTTCCTGGCGGCGTTCGCGGCGGGCACCATCTCCAGCAGCTCGGCCAGCGCCTGCTGCAGGTAGCCGATCAGGTTCCACACGTCGGGCACCATCTCGCGGCAGGCGATCAGTCCGAAGTCCAGCGACCCGTCGTAGGAGAACAGCGTGATGTTCAGGCCGCCGGTCATGTCGGTGACCGCGGACACCGGGTAGATGCCCTCCACCTTGGCGCCGGCGATGTAGAGCGGGATCTGCGGACCGGGCACGTTGGAGACGAACAGGTTGAACGGCACCCCCGGCACGGTGGCGAGCTTGAACAGCGCCCGTGCGGCCAACCCGGACAGCGCCATCGGGATCAGGTTGGACAGGTCCTGCAGCAGCGTCGCCGGCACCGCCTCGAAGTGCCGCTTCGCGTCCCGCATCGAGGCGCGCATGAACTCGATGCGCTCCTGCGGGTCGGGCAGGTGGGTCGGCAGCTCGGCGAGCATCACCGACACCTTGTTCGCGTCGGGGATGTCCTGATGGCGGATGGACACCGGCACCGCCACCACGAGCGGCACCGCGGGCAGCGCGTCGTGGTCGAGCAGCCACCAGCGCAGCGCCGAGGCGGTCAGCGTCATCACCACGTCGTTGACGGTCATCTCGAAGTGGTTCTTGACCCGCTTGACGTCCTCCAGCGGCACCGACCCGAAGGAGAACCGGCGGTGCGGGGTGATCTGCCCGTTCAGCGGGGTGCGCGGGGCGTGCAGGTCCCGCCGGCCCAGGTCGACTCCGCCCTGCCCGAGGGCCCGGCTGACCAGCCCGGCGGCCTCGCTGACCAGGTGGGTGCCGGGGATGTTCGCGGCGCCCGGCAGCTGGTCGACGTACTCCAGCGACTTCGGGACGGTGCGCGCCAGCTCGAGCGGTGCCTCGGCCATCGAGACGAGCCCGCGGCGGACCAGGTCGAGCGTCGAGGGCAACGCCCGCGGCACGAACGGCTCCGGCTCCGGCTCGACCGGCCGGGGCTCGGGCGTGACGTCCATGATCGTCTCGAGGATCTCCGCGCCGGTCACCCCGTCGATCGCCGAGTGGTGGATCTTCGAGTAGAACGCGACCCGGCCGTCGGCCAGCCCGGAGATGACGTAGGCCTCCCACAGCGGGCGGGTGCGGTCCAGCGGCCGGGCGTGGATGCGGGCCACCTGCTCCCCGAGCTGCTCGCGGGTCCCCGGCGAGGGCAGCGCCAGCTCGCGCAGGTGGAACTCCAGGTCGAAGTGCGGGTCGTCGACCCAGTACGGCCGGCCCAGCCCGAACGGCACGCTGACCAGCCGCTGGCGCAGCGGCGGGGACAGGTGCAGGCGGGGCTCGTAGATCGCGCGCACGCTCTCCAGCGACCACTCGCCGTCCGGCGCGGTCGAGGGGTCCAGGATGATCAGACTGCCGACGTGCCCGACCGTGGTCGGCGACTCGACGTTGAGGAACTGGGCATCCAGGGAGGTCAGCTGGCGCATGCCTCAGTCTCTCGCACCGGTCAGGACCTCGCCGACCGCGGGCGCCGCTTGACGGTGACGCTGCCCATCAGCGCCAGCCCGGTCACGCGTACGACGGGCGAGGAGGCCGTCGTCTCGTCGGCCCCGCCGCGGGCGTCCTTGAACTCGCCCATCACGGGGAAGCCCTCCACCCGGACCACGGTGTGTGGGTTCACCACGATCTTCACCTCGCCCATCACCGCGCAGACTCGAAGGTGCGTCTCGGCGGCCTCGAAGGTGACCTCTCGCAGGTCGAGCGTCACGCTGCCCATCACCGCGCACGCGGAGTGCTCCTGGCCGACCCGCCACGGCCCGATCCGCTGGGTCTCCGACATCAGCGCGAAGGAGCGGTCGTACCCGGCCACCGGCCTCGCCGGTGCGGGCTGCGCC
>DASTWW010000255.1:0-5919 GCA_035765755.1 Nocardioidaceae bacterium | reverse complement strand
AACGAGAAGGTCAGCAGTGACAGACGTCCAGCCTGGAAGCGGCACCGCGAACACCGGAACCACCAAGGTCAAGCGCGGCATGGCCGAGATGCTGAAGGGCGGGGTGATCATGGACGTGGTCACCCCCGAGCAGGCGAGGATCGCCGAGGACGCCGGCGCCGTGGCGGTGATGGCGCTCGAGCGGGTCCCGGCCGACATCCGCGCGCAGGGCGGCGTCGCGCGGATGAGCGACCCGGACATGATCGACGGGATCATCGAGGCGGTCTCCATCCCGGTGATGGCCAAGGCGCGGATCGGCCACTTCGCGGAGGCGCAGGTGCTGCAGAGCCTCGGCGTGGACTACATCGACGAGTCCGAGGTGCTGACGCCCGCCGACTACGCCCACCACATCGACAAGCACGCCTTCACGGTGCCGTTCGTCTGCGGGGCCACGAACCTCGGCGAGGCGCTGCGCCGGATCACCGAGGGCGCGGCGATGATCCGCTCCAAGGGCGAGGCCGGCACCGGTGACGTCTCCAACGCGGTCACCCACATGCGCAGCATCCGTCGGGAGATCCTGCGAATCGGGTCGCTGAGCACCGATGAGCTGTACGTCGCGGCGAAGGAGCTGCAGGCGCCGTACGACCTGGTCAAGGAGGTCGCCGCCAACCGCAAGCTGCCCGTCGTCCTGTTCACCGCCGGCGGCATCGCGACCCCTGCCGACGCGGCGATGATGATGCAGCTGGGCGCCGAGGGCGTCTTCGTGGGTTCGGGCATCTTCAAGTCCGGGAACCCAGCCCAGCGCGCCGAGGCGATCGTGAAGGCGACCACCTTCTTCGACGACCCCGACGTGGTCGCCAAGGTCTCCCGCGGCCTCGGTGAGGCGATGGTGGGCATCAACGTCGACGAGATCCCCCAGCCGCACCGACTGGCCGAGCGCGGCTGGTAGTGGGCCCGTCGAGCTCGCTGCACGAGCAGCAGGTCCACGAGTTCGCCCGTGCGTGCGTGCGCTCGGGCCTGCTCGACGAGACCGCGCTGTACGACGAGGTGCTGCTCGCCATCCGCTCGGAGCTGCCGGACACGACCGACCCCGAGCAGGTGGCGCGGGCCTGGATCGAGGAGTGCCGGACCGAGCTCGCCGCCGACCAGCGCGAGTGGCCGGAGACCACCGACTACGACCGCCTGCAGTCGGCGTTCGCCGAGCTCGAGGGCGACGGCGTCGCGGTGCTCCAGGGCTGCGAGGACCACTGGGCGGCCAAGCGGCTGCTCGAGGAGCGGTCGAAGGCCGGGGCGCCGCCCCGCGGGGTGGCGTGGTTCACCCAGCCCGACGTCTGGCACGCCATCGACGAAGGCATGCTCGAGGTGAACGTCTGGCACGCCACCACGGCCAACGTGGCACCGGGTGACCCGCTGCTGGACCACGTGGTCGCGGTGCTGGAGCGGCACCGGCTTCCGGCGCACTACGACGAGGGCCGTGTCGAGGTCAGCGCGCACTGGCACCGGCGGGTGTAGGGCCGCTCACTAGACTGGGACCCGTGGACAGGATTTCGTCGACGCCGCTGATCGGCGTGCTCGCGCTCCAGGGAGACGTGCGCGAGCACTGCGCCATGCTCGAACGCGCCGGCGCCGGATGCCGTGCTGTGCGCAGGCCCGCCGAGCTCGACGGGCTGGACGGCATCGTTGTCCCCGGCGGCGAGTCCACGACGATGTACAAGATGGCGCGCACCTTCGAGGTCTTCGAGCCGCTCAAGGCGGCCATCCGCGACGGGCTCCCGGCGCTCGGCACCTGCGCGGGAATGATCATGCTCTCCGACCGCATCGAGGCCGGCATCGAGGGCCAGGAGACCATCGGCGGTCTGGACGTGGTGGTCCGCCGCAACGCGTTCGGCCGGCAGGTGAACTCCTTCGAGGCCGACCTGGACGTGCAGGACCTGGAGGACCCGTTCCACGCCGTGTTCATCCGGGCGCCCTGGGTCGAGAAGGTCGGCCAGGGCGTGGACGTCGTCGCCACGGTGGCCACCGGGGAGGCGGTCGGTAGGATCGTCGCGGTTCGGCAGGGCAACCTGGTGGCCACGTCGTTCCACCCCGAGATCACCGGCGACCACCGGATCCACGGGTTGTTCGTGGACCTGGTGCGTCAACGCAACGGCGGCTAGCCCGTCGTAC
The DNA here is from genome assembly GCA_035765755.1 of Nocardioidaceae bacterium. Lineage (GTDB taxonomy): Bacteria > Actinomycetota > Actinomycetes > Propionibacteriales > Nocardioidaceae > DASSKA01. The sequence goes on along the minus strand of DASTWW010000255.1, from coordinate 3,774 downwards.
CAGCATTCGAACGAGCAGCGGAAGTAGGGGCACCACCTCATGTCTGGCCACTCCAAATGGGCGACGACCAAGCACAAGAAGGCCGTCATCGACGCACGGCGCGGCAAGATGTTCGCCAAGCTCATCAAGAACATCGAGGTCGCGGCCCGGATGGGCGGGGGAGACCCAGCCGGGAACCCGACCCTCTATGACGCGATCCAGAAGGCCAAGAAGTCCTCGGTCCCCAACGACAACATCGACCGAGCGGTCAAGCGCGGCTCCGGTGCCGAGGCCGGTGGCGCCGACTACCAGACCATCACCTACGAGGGGTACGGCCCCAACGGGGTGGCCTTCCTCATCGAGTGTTTGACCGACAACAAGAACCGGGCGGCCATGGAGGTGCGCACCGCCATGACCCGCAACGGCGGGTCGCTGGCCGACCCCGGCTCGGTCGCCTACCTGTTCAACCGCAAGGGCGTGGTGATCGTGCCCCGCGCGCAGGAGAACGGCACCGCCTCCGAGGACGACGTGCTCGAGGCGACGCTGGATGCGGGCGCTGAGGAGGTCAACGACCTCGGCGAGTCCTTCGAGGTGGTCAGCGAGGCGACGGACCTGGTCACGGTGCGCACCGCGCTGCAGGAAGCCGGCCTCGACTACGACTCCGCGGAGGCCTCGTTCCTGCCGTCGATGAACGTCGAGCTCGACGAGTCCTCGGCCGGCAAGGTGCTGCGCCTGGTGGAGGCGCTGGAGGACCTCGACGACGTGCAGAACGTGTTCGCGAACTTCGACGTCTCCGACGAGGCGCTCGCGTCGCTGGACGCCTGACGCACCGGCGCGTCGGCCCGGCCGCGGGGGTGCTGCCCGATAGCGTGGGCCCGAACAGGTGTTCGTTCGAGAGGGCCCTCATGCGCGTTCTGGGAATCGACCCCGGGCTGACCCGGTGCGGCCTGGGGGTCGTCGAGGGCACACCCGGACGGGCGTTGCGGATGCTCGCCTACGGCGTGGTCCGGACCCCGGCCGAGTCCCCAGTGGCCGAGCGGCTGGTGCTCGTGGAGGCCGAGATCGAGCGATGGCTCGACGAGCACCGCCCCGACGCGGTCGCGGTGGAGCGGGTGTTCAGCCAGCACAACGTGCGCACCGTGATGGGCACCGCCCAGGCCAGTGGGGTGGCGATGGTCGCGGCCGCACGCCGAGGCATCCCGGTCGCGCTGCACACACCGAGCGAGGTGAAGGCGGCGGTCAGCGGCAGCGGCCGTGCCGACAAGGCGCAGGTCGGCGCGATGGTGACCCGGTTGCTGCGGCTCACCGAGCAGCCGCGGCCCGCCGACGCCGCCGACTCGCTGGCGCTGGCGATCTGCCACATCTGGCGGGGCGGGGCGCAGAACCGGATCGAGGCCGCGCTGAGCGCGGCGGGAAGGGGCCGCAGGTGATCGCCTTCGTCACGGGACGGGTGGCGGCGACCACGCTCACCACGGCGGTGGTCGAGGTGGGCGGGGTCGGGCTCGAGCTCAGGTGCACGCCCAACACGCTGGCCACCCTGCACGTCGGCCAGCAGGCGATGCTGCCCACGAGCATGGTGGTCCGCGAGGAGTCACTCACCCTGTTCGGGTTCCTCGACGAGGACGAGAAGACGGTCTTCGAGCTGCTGCAGACCGCCAGCGGCGTCGGCCCCAAGCTGGCCCAGGCGATGCTCGCCGTGCACTCTCCCGAGGAGCTGCGGCGGGCAGTCAGCACCGAGGACCTGACCACGCTGACCGCGGTCCCCGGTATCGGGCGCAAGGGCGCCCAGCGCATCGTGCTCGAGCTCAAGGACCGCATCGGCGCGCCCAGCGGCACGATGACCGGCCGTCTCGCCGCGACCCGCAGCGGCGACGAGGCGTGGCGGTCCCAGGTGCACGCCGGCCTGGTCGGCCTGGGCTGGTCGGGGAAAGAGGCGGACAAGGCCGTCGAGGCGGTCGCACCGGAGGCCGCAGACGGGGAGCCGGACGTGGCGGCGCTGCTGCGCGCCGCGCTGCGCGCCCTCAGCAAGGCGTGAGGACATGACGCCGTACGACGAGTCGGGGCTCGACGCCTTGGAGAACGCCCACCTGGAGGGTCGCTCGGTGGTGGCCGCCGAGGCCGACGGCGACGAGCGCGCGGTCGAGGCGGCGCTCCGTCCGCGCACCCTGGACGAGGTGATCGGCCAGGTCCGGGTCCGGGAGCAGCTGTCCCTGGTGCTGCAGGCGGCCCGCGGTCGCGAGCGCGCGCCCGACCACGTGCTGCTGTCCGGGCCACCCGGCCTCGGCAAGACCACTCTGGCGATGATCATCGCCGCGGAGATGTCGAGCCCGCTGCGGCTCACCTCCGGGCCGGCGATCACGCACGCGGGTGACCTGGCAGCGATCCTCTCGGGCATGAACGCCGGCGACGTGCTCTTCGTAGATGAGATCCACCGGATGTCGCGGCCCGCCGAGGAGATGCTCTACGTCGCGATGGAGGACTTCCGCGTCGACGTGGTGATCGGCAAGGGCCCCGGCGCCACCGCGATCCCGCTGGAGATCCCGCCGTTCACGCTGGTCGGCGCCACCACCCGGGCCGGGCTGCTGCCAGGCCCGCTGCGCGACCGGTTCGGGTTCACCGCCCACTTGGAGTTCTACGAGCCGACCGAGCTCGAGCTGATCGTCCGCCGCTCGGCGGGCCTGCTCGGCGTGGAGCTCACCGACGACGGCGCCGCCGAGATCGCCTCCCGGTCCCGCGGCACGCCGCGCATCGCCAACCGACTGCTGCGCCGGGTCCGCGACTACGCGCAGGTCCGTGCCGACGGGCTGGTGACCCTGGATGTCGCGCACCGGGCGCTCGACCTCTACGAGGTGGACCGCTCCGGGCTCGACCGGCTCGACCGGGCGGTGCTCGACGTGCTGTGCCGCCGGTTCGGAGGTGGGCCGGTCGGGGTCAGCACCATCGCGGTCGCCGTGGGGGAGGAGCGGGAGACCGTCGAGGAGGTCGCAGAGCCGTTCCTGGTCCGCTCCGGGCTGCTCGCCCGGACCCCGCGCGGGCGGGTCGCCACGCCGGCCGCCTGGAGCCACCTGGGCCTCGGCGTGCCACCCGAGGCGGCGTTCGGCGACGTCGAGCCCACGCTGTTCGACACCGATCCGGGTGGATCCGACACCCAACCGTGACGTGATACAGGGCTCAGCGTCTGCGGCATGTGGAATCGGCAGTTAGACTCCTTCCTTGGTCGAGGATTGTCGACCTCGATCCGTCGTGCCCGGCACCAGATCCGGGAGCGTCCCCACGCAAGCAGTGTCGAGGAGTTCGTTCGTGTCATCCAACAGTCTGGCGACGTTCCTTCCGCTTGTCCTGATCGTGCTGGTCTTCTGGTTCCTGGTGATCCGGCCGACCCGCAAGCGCCAGCAGCAGGTGTCGGCCGTGCAGTCCAGCCTCGGGCCGGGGTCGCACGTGATGCTCAGCTCGGGGATCTTCGGCACCGTGGTGTCCGTGGCCGACGAGTCGGTGCGGGTCGAGATCGCGCAGGGAACCACCATCAAGGTGGCTCGTCAGGCCGTGGTGCGCGTGGTCGAGGACGCGGTGACCGACACCGTGACCCCGACGCCGGAGGAGTCCACGCCGGACCAGCCGACAACCGGCACCGACGACGGCCCGGCACCTGCCGGGTCGACCGACTCGTCGGACGAGCACTAGTCCGGCCTTCGAGGCATCCGTCCGGGCTCGGGCCCGACTCATGAGGAGCAGGTAGCAGTGGCGACAAAGACGCCCCGTCCGGGGCGGGCGCTCATCATCTTCGCGGTGGTGATC
>DASTWW010000254.1:0-11818 GCA_035765755.1 Nocardioidaceae bacterium | reverse complement strand
GCTCACCGGCCCGAGGGTGTTCGTGCGGGACCGGATCTTCTACGAGGGCGACATCGCCGACCGGGACCTGGTCACCCGGGTCTTCGAGGACCACCCGGACATCGAGTGCACCATCCACATGGCGGCGCGGATCATCGTGCCGGAGTCGGTGGAGCAGCCCTACGAGTACTACCGCGACAACGTCGCGAAGTCCCTGGAGCTGTTCGACCAGCTGGTCAAGCTGGGCAAGCCGCGGGTGCTGTTCAGCTCCTCGGCCTCGCTGTACGCCATGGTCGAGGACTTCGAGGTCGACGAGAGCTCCCCGCTGGACCCGGGCTCGCCGTACGCCCGCACCAAGCGGGTGATGGAGATGGCGCTGACCGACATGGCCGCGGCCACCGCCCTGCGCGCGATCATCCTGCGCTACTTCAACCCGATCGGCTCCGATCCCGACCTGGAGTCCGGCATCTACGTCAAGGAGCCCACGCACGTGCTCGGCCAGCTTGTGATGGCCGCGCAGGGCCACAAGGACGCGTTCACGATCACCGGGACCGAGCACCCCACCCGCGACGGCACGGGCATCCGCGACTACATCCACGTCTGGGACCTCGCCCAGGCGCACGTGGTGGCCGTGGAGAACTTCGACAAGGTGCTGGAGACCGTGCAAGCACCGAGCACGATCATCAACGTGGGCACGGGATCCGGGGTCACGGTGCGCGAGCTGGTCGCCTCGTTCGAGCGCGTCTTCGGCAAGGAGGTGCCGCTGCGCGAGGCGCCGCCACGGCCTGGCGACGCGGTCGGCGCGTTCGCGAACGTGGACAAGGCGCGCGACGTGCTCGGCTGGACCGCGAACCTGAGCATCGACGACGGCATCGCCTCCGCGCTCGCCTGGGGCCGCAAGCGCAAGGAGATCCTCGGCTACGACTAGCCGGCAACTCGGTGTCTAGGGTGAGGTCCATGACGAGCGTTCTGGACCTGTTCCGCCTCGACGGCAAGGTGGCCATCGTCACCGGCGCCTCCTCCGGCCTCGGGGTCACCTTCGCCCGTGCCCTCGCGGAGGCCGGCGCCGACGTGGTGCTCGGCGCCCGCCGGGTGGACCGGCTCGAGGAGACCAAGCGGCTCGTCGAGGCGGCCGGTCGCCGCGCGCTGGCCGTGAAGACCGACGTCGCCTCCCCCGAGGAGTGCCAGGGCCTCGTGGACGCCGCCATGGAGGCCTTCGGCCGCGTCGACGTGCTGGTGAACAACGCGGGCGTCGGTACGGCGGTGCCGGCCACCCGCGAGACCCCGGAAGAGTTCCGGCGGGTGATCGACGTCAACCTCAACGGCTGCTACTGGATGGCGCAGGCCTGCGGCCGGGTGATGCAGCCGGGCAGCAGCATCGTCAACATCAGCAGCGTCCTCGGCCTCACCACCGCCGGCCTCCCCCAGGCGGCGTACTCCGCCAGCAAGGCCGGCCTGATCGGGCTGACCCGCGACCTGGCCCAGCAGTGGACCGGCCGCAAGGGCATCCGCGTCAACGCCCTCGCCCCGGGGTTCTTCGAGTCAGAGATGACCGCGCAGTACCCGGACGGCTACCTGGCCGCGATGGGGCCGCGGATGCCCGCCGGCCGGGAGGGCGATCCCCGCGAGCTCGCTGCCGCGCTGGTGTTCCTCGCCTCTGCCGCGGGCGGGTACGTCACCGGCCAGACGCTGGCCGTGGACGGCGGTCTGACGATCACCTAGTGACTTTGTGGGCCCGCTGAGGCTCACAATGGGGCATGAGCACACCTTCGAACCTCCGCCGGTTCCGTGAGGGACTGAACCTGCAGTTCCCGATGTCGCTCGGCGTCTACGACAGGTACGAGGACGCCCAGCGCGCCGTGGACTACCTCTCCGACAACCACTTCCCGGTCGAGAACTGCATGATCGTGGGCACCGACCTGAAGCAGGTCGAGCGCGTCACCGGCCGGCTCACCACCGGCCGGGTCGCGCTCGGCGGCGTGCTGTCCGGGCTCTGGATCGGCCTCTTCGTGGGGCTGATCTTCTCCTTCTTCGGACGGGGAAACACCGTGGGGATCATCGCGTCCACGGTGGTCATCGGGGCGCTGTTCGGCGTCATCTGGGCCTTGGTGGGGTACGCCGCGACGCGCGGACGCCGCGACTTCACCTCGATCAGCCAGGTGGTGGCCACCCGCTACGAGGTGCTCGTCGAGCACAAGCTGGCCGCCCGCGGCAAGGAGATGCTCGCCCAGATGCCCGGAGGCCCGAACCCCTTCGGCGGCTGACCCGCACCGGGGCGGCGCATAGCCACGGCACGCTTGGGAACAATCCGCCACAGACAGGAGGGATGATGACCAGCTTCCGCGCCGCCGTCTCGCCGGCGACGATCGCCGAGACGGCCGCCTGGTGGGCCATGCTCGTCGGCGTGTGGCTGCTGACCCTCTCCTCCTCCGTGAACGCGGCAGAGGTCGTGGTGGCCGGCGCCTGCGCGGTGCCGTGCGCCATCACCGCACGACTCGCCAGGTCGGCCGTCGAAGGTCGCTGGCGGTTCCGGGTGGCCTGGCTGGCCTGGGCCGGTCCGCTGCTGAAGTCGACGGTGACCGACGCCGTGCGGGTGCTCGCCATCGCCGTAGGCCGGGCCGGCGAGGACCGGGTGGGGCAGCTGTTCGAGGTCTCCCTTCCCGAGGAGGACGACGAGGCGCACGCTGCCGGCCGGGAGAGCCTGGCCGAGCTGACCCTGTCCACGACACCGGGCAGCTTCGTCGTCCACGGCGATCCCCAGACCCTGGTGGCCCACTCCCTGTCGCACAACAAGTCCGGGCTCGTCGAGACGGTGACCCGGTGAACCCGTGGCTGCTGGGCTCGGTGGTGCTGCTGGCCGCGGGGCTCGGACCGGCGCTGTGGATCGGCTCCCGCAACGGCCCGGTCGAGCGTCTGGTCGGCCTCGAGCTCGGCGGCGTGGTGGCCACGCTGGCGTTGATGAGCATCGCCCAAGGCGTCGCCCAGCCGTCGTACCTGATCGTCCCGCTGGTCCTTGCGGTGGTCTCCGTGGCCGGCACCTTGGTCTACACCCGACTGCTGGCGCCCCGGAGGTAAGCGCCCGATGACCGGAACCGTGCACGTCCTTGCGGTCGCCTGCTACGCGGCGGGCGTGCTGGTCACCGTGGCCGCCGCGCTGGGCATGCTGCTGTTGCGCGGGGCGCTGGACCGGCTGCACATGGTCACCCTCAGCACCACGCTGGGAGTGCCGCTGGTCGGGCTCGGGCTCTGCCTGCAGAACGGCTGGACGATGACGACGGCGACGCTCGTGCTCATCTGCGTGCTGTTGACCGCGAGCGGGCCGGTGCTCACCGCCGCGGCCGGCCGGGTGGCCGCGCAGCGCCAGGGCCTGGTGGAGCAGGAGTCCCCCGAGTGACCGCGCTGCTCGTGCTCAGCCTCACGCTCGTGGGCGTCGCCGGGACGGCTGTGGTGGTCAGTGCCAGCCCGGAACGGCAGGTGGTCACCTACTCGCTGTTCGGCCTGACGCTGGGCGTGCTGTTCGTCGTCCTGCAGGCACCGGACGTGGCGTTGTCCCAGCTCGCGGTCGGCGCGGCCATCATGCCGATGATGATCCTGCTGGCTATCCGGACCATGCAGAAGGACCAGAAGCAGCAGCGAGACAGGGACGACTCGTGAGCCGGCGGGTGCGGCTGCTCGTCTTCTTGGTGGGCGGCGGCGCGGTGGCCGTGATGTTCGCACTCGCCTTCCTGTCGATGCCGCACTTCGGCAGGCCGGAGCATCTCTACCGCGACCTGGCCGTGCCCGCGGCGGTCAGGCACGCGACGGCGAACGTAGTGTCCTCGGTGAACTTCGACCAGCGGGCGATCGACACGTTCGGCGAGGAGACGATCCTGATCGCGTCGGTGGTCGGCACCGCCGCGCTCCTCCGGCCGGCCAAGGAGGAGACCGAGCGGCGCGTGCCGGACACCGGCCGCACCCTCGGCGCGACCCGGCTGGTCGGCTACCTGCTGCTGCCGGTGTCCCTCGTGATCGGGCTGGACGTGGTGGTGCACGGGCAGCTCACGCCGGGAGGCGGCTTCCAGGGCGGAGCGGTACTGGCGACCGGGCTGCACCTGCTCTACGTGTCCGGCAGCTACCCGGCCCTCGATCGGCTGCGGCCGCTGGAGCTGTTCGACATCGCCGACGCACTCGGCGCCACGACCTTCGCCGCAGTGGGCCTGGCCGGCATCGCCATCGCCGGCTCCTTCCTGTCCAACATGGTCAGCTTCGGCACCTTCGGCGCGCTGTTCTCCGCGGGCACCGTGCCCATCTTGAACGTGGCGGTCGGTCTGGAGGTCTTCGTAGGCATCGTGGCGATCCTCGCCAAGTTCCTCGAGCAGGACATCACCGTGGTGAAGGAGGGCGACGACGGATGAACGTGTACGCGTACTTCGTGGCCGGCTGGCTGCTGATCGCCGGCGGTTACGGCATCGTCCGCAGCAGGCACATGGTGCACGCCATCGTGTCGCTGGCCGTCTCCCAGTCCGGGACCTACGTGCTGCTGCTGGCCGTCGGCTACCAGCACAACGTCACCGCGCCGGTGTTCGGCTCCACCGAGAAGCCCACCAAGCAGGTGGTGGACCCGGTCGTGCAGGCGATGACGCTGACCGACATCGTGGTGTCCGCGACCGTGACGGCGCTGCTGCTGGCTCTGGCCGTGCAGGTCAACAAGCGGCAGGGAACCGTCAACCCCGACGACCTCGCCGCGCTCGAGGGCTGAACCGAACGCCGCCCGTGACGAGACGCGAGAGCACCCGATGACGACGCCAGCGGCCGGTCAGCTGCTGCCCGTGCTGGTGGCCGCACCAATCCTGGTGGCGTGCCTGCTGGTTGCCGTGGGCCCGCGGCTGCCCCGGCCGGCCGTCGACGTGCTGGCCACCGGTACGGCTCTCGGGGTGACCGGAGTCGCCGCGCTGCTTCTCGTGGTGACCGACCCCGGCCGGACGGTGTCCTGGTTCGGCGGCTGGACGCCGGTGCACCGGGTCAGCGTGGGCATCCCGTTCGTCGCGGACTCGGTGAGCGCGGGGATCGCCCTGCTGGTGGGCGGGCTGATGAGCTGTTCGCTGCTCTACAGCTGGCGCTACTTCGAGTCGGTGGAGGGGCACTTCCACGCACTGATGCTGTTCTTCCTCGCCGGCATGGAGGGCTTCGCGCTGTCCGGTGACGTGTTCGACATGTTCGTGTTCTTCGAAGTGATGGGCGCCGCGGCGTACGCCCTCACCGGCTTCAAGGTGGAGGACGAGAGCGCGGTCGAGGGCGGGCTGAACTTCGGCATCGTCAACTCTCTGGGCGCGTACCTCTCGCTGACCGGCATCGGCATCCTCTACGCACGGGTTGGCCAGCTCGGCCTGCCCCAGCTCGGCGACGCCCTCGCCCACAAGCCGCCGGACGCGCTGGTGGTCGCCGCGTTCGTGCTGATCGTGACCGGCTTCCTGGTCAAGTCGGCGATGGTGCCGTTCCACTTCTGGCTCGCCGACGCGCACGCGGTCGCGCCGGCGCCGGTATGCGTCCTGTTCTCCGGGGTGATGGTCGAGCTCGGGCTCTACGGGACCGCGCGCGTGTTCTGGGTGGTGTTCGGGGAGACCATCCCGCTCGACGACATCCGTCGTACGTTCCTGATCCTCGGCGCCACCACCGCCGTGCTGGGCGCGGTGATGTGCTTCACCCAGCGACACCTGAAACGGCTGCTGGCCTACTCCACGATCTCTCACGTGGGCCTGTTCATCATCGGGTTCGCGTGCCTGGACCCGGACGGCACCGCCGGCGCTGCGCTCTACGTGCTCGGTCACGCCGGTGTGAAGGCCGCCCTGTTCCTGATCGCCGGGGTGCTGCTGGACCGCTACGGCAGCGTCGACGAGGTAGACCTCTACGGCCGCGCCAAGGGCCAGCGGCTGATGCCGTGGCTGTTCTTCGGCAGCGCGCTCGGACTGGCTGGGCTGCCTCCGTTCGGGACAGCGCTCGGCAAGTCGCTGATCGAGGACGCGACGCTGGTGCACGGCTTCGACTGGGGACCCGCGCTGTTCGTGCTGGTCTCGGCGGTGACCGCCGGCGCGGTGCTGCGGGCCGGGCTACGGATCTACTTCGGCCTGGGGCCGGAACCGCAGCAGGAGGACGCCGACAAGACCAAGGGTGACGAGGAGCCGGACACACCGCGGCTGGCGCGGGTGCCGCTCACCATGGTGGTGCCGATCGTGGTGCTGGTGCTCGGCGGACTGGCGGCCGGGGTCGTGCCGCACGGCGGCCAGGCGGTCGCGCACGCGGCCGAGCGGCTGATCGACGGCAAGGGCTACATCGACCAGGCGCTGACCAACGCAGCACCGACCCCGCTGCACCCGGAACCGAAGGCCGACTGGACCACGCTGGGCGTGCTGCTCGGCGTGGTCTCGACGCTGCTGGCGTTCGGGTTCGCCGCCCTCGGGCTGTGGGCGCAGAAGCTGCCCCGGCCGATGCAGGCCGTCAGCGCCGCGTTCCGGCCGCTGATGCGGGTGCTGCACCACATCCACTCCGGCCACGTCGGCGACTACGTCGCCTGGCTGTTCGTGGGCGTGGCGGTACTGGCCGGCCTCGTGGGCATTCCGCTGCGCTGATCGTCGAGCCGGCGCTCGCGCAGCGTCAGGGCGCGGAGAACAGCTCCTCGAACGGCGTCGGGTTCTCGAACGGGTCGGCAAGCGTGCTGCCGCGGTTGCTGACGACCAGGCCGGCCAGCTCCCGGGCCGCGCGCTCGACCCGCTCCGAGAGAATGCCCGCGGCGTTGCTGCCGAAGTCCTCGGTGGCGCCGAAGACTGCGGTCGGCACGACCACCGCGCGCAAGTAGCTGAACAGCGGCCGCATCGCGAACTCGAGCACCAGCGAGTGCCGGGCGGTGCCGGCCGTGGCCGCAACCAGCACCGGCTTGCCCTCGAGCGCGCCGTCCTCCAGTACGTCGAAGAAGCTCTTGAACAGCCCGCTGTACGACGCGCTGAAGACCGGCGTCACGGCGATGACGCCATCTGCCTTGGCGACGGCGTCGAGGGCCTCGGCCAGCCGAGGGCTGGGGAACCCGGTCAGCAGGTGGTCGGTGATGTCATGGGCCAGCTCGCGCAGCTCGACGACGACGAGCTCGGTCCGCTCGTCGTACAGCCGGAGGGCGCGGTCGGTCGCCTCCGCCAGCCGGTCGGCCAGCAACCGGGTCGACGAGGGCTGGCTGAGTCCCGCCGTGACCACGGCGATCGTACGAGTGCTCATCGGTTCTCCTCCGCGGTCCTTCCGGTGACCTCATCGGTGACGTGCAGGGTGCTGGTGATCGGTCCGCCGGCTGCTGCCACGAGTGAGGCGTGCGTCGGCGCGTCCGGGACGTGCGTGGGCCGGAGCGCGGCGAACTCCCTGCGCAGCACCGGCACGACCTCCTCGCCGAGGAGGTCCAGCTGCTCGAGCACGGTCTTCAGTGGCAGGCCGGCGTGGTCCATCAAGAACAGCTGCCGCTGGTAGTCGCCGACGTACTCCCGGAAGCCCAGGGTCCGCTCGATGACCTGCTGCGGGCTGCCCACGGTGAGTGGCGTCTGCGCCGTGAAGTCCTCCAGGGACGGGCCGTGGCCGTATACCGGCGCGTTGTCGAAGTACGGCCGGAACTCGGCGACGGCGTCCTGGCTGTTCTTGCGCATGAACACCTGCCCGCCGAGGCCCACGATGGCCTGGTCGGCGCTGCCGTGCCCGTAGTGCTCGAACCGGCGGCGGTAGAGGCCGACCATCCGCTCGGTGTGCTCCTTGGGCCAGAAGATGTGGTTGGCGAAGAACCCGTCGCCGTAGTACGCCGCCTGCTCGGCGATCTCAGGAGACCGGATGGATCCGTGCCAGACGAACGGTGGGACTCCGTCGAGTGGCCGTGGCGTGGAGGTGAACCCCTGCAGCGGCGTGCGGTACTTGCCCTCCCAGTCCACGACGTCCTCGCGCCAGAGCCGGTGCAGCAGGTGATAGTTCTCGATCGCGAGCGGGATGCCGTCGCGGATGTCCTTGCCGAACCACGGGTAGACCGGGCCGGTGTTCCCGCGGCCAAGCATCAGGTCCACCCGGCCGTCGGACAGGTGCTGCAGCTTGGCGTAGTTCTCCGCGATCAGCACCGGGTCGGTGGTGGTGATCAGCGTGGTCGCCGTGGAGAGGACCAGCCGCTCGGTCTGCGCGGCGATGAACGACAGCGTCGTGGTCGGCGCGGACGCGATGAACGGCGGGTTGTGGTGCTCTCCGGTCGCGAACACGTCCAGGCCGACCTCCTCGGCCTTCTTGGCGATCGCGATGGTGGCCTTGATCCGCTCGTTCTCGGTGGGGGTCCGCCCGGTGGTCGGGTCGGGCGTGACGTCACCGACGGTGAAGATCCCGAACTGCATGTCTGCTCCTCCCGGCGCTCCTCGACGCGCCCATTACCCGGTCCAACTTAGATGATCGTTCAACTATTCCTCTCTCTGAAGTGGCGCCAAGACCCGTCTCCGCCATGTCCGAATCCCGCCAGCCTGCAGGGTCGGTCCGGCCCATGCTGGACCCATGACCACTGCCACGACGTACGACTTCAGGCTCCACGCGCTTCCGACCGACGTGCTGGCCGGCGTCCGCACCCGCGACGTCGACGCCTCCGGGCTGCCGGTCGAGCGCCTCGTCGCCGGAGGCGGCGAGCCGCTGCGCTGCTGCCTGCGCGATGCCCGGGATGGCGAGCGGCTGATCCTGTTCGCCCACACCCTCGATCTGCCGGAGAGCCCCTACCGCGAGACCGGTCCGGTGTTCGCGCACGCCGACCCGTGCGCCGGACCGGCCGGCACGTCGACGTACCCCGACGACTGGCGCGGCCGGCCGCAGGTGCTTCGGGCGTACGACGAGCGGGGCCGGATCCACCCGGCGACCACGATGCACGACGGATCCGACCCGGAGGCAGCCATCGAGGCCCTGCTGACCGAGCCCGGCGTCGTGCTGGTGCACAGCCGCAACGTACTCTACGGCTGCTACATGTTCGCCGTCACACGGCGCGGACCTGATCCCAACGCCAGGCCGATGTTGACCGCGGCCACGTCGCTCTGCAGGTGGCGGCTTTCAGTCCACCCCGGGCACGATGCGCATGTCGCGCACCGCTCCCCCGTCGAGCGCTGCGAGCGCGTCCTGGTAGGCCGGACTGTCGTGGGCCGCACGCGCAGCCTCCACCGACTCGAACTCGAGGACCACCGTCCGGGTCTTCTCACCCGATTCGTAGGTCGCATCGGGCAGTCCGCGGACCACATACGTGCCGCCCGCGTCCCGAAGGGCGGGACCGGCCAGCTCGGCATACGCCGAGACCTTGGCCTGGTCGACGATCTCGCGATAGATGGTGATCCAGTAGGCGGTCATGGCGTCATCCTGCCCCTACGGGGGCAAGCCGTCCAAACGGCGCAGGTCGGTGCTCGCCCTGAGTCATTGTTGCCCGTCGCCTGGACGACATCCTGGTTCACGCGTCCTGGACGGGTTAGCGTGCGGGGCATGAGACGCGAGCCGCACGAGAACGTGGCGACCGTGCTGGTCGACCCCCGGGTTCTCGGCGACCTCGAGCTCGAGCTGATGGCCCTCGACCTGCGGGTGTGGCCGGTGAGCACCGCCCCGATCTGCGCGGACGGCCCCCGGCACGCGTTCCAGGTCCGGCGCAGGCTGTTGATGAGCCACCGCGGCGCGTGGGACCTGGCTGCGCACTGGGTGCCGGTGTGGATCGGCTTCGGAGCCGGCTGGCAGAACGGCGACGAGCCGCTGCCCTGGGCGGCGCACGAGGCGCTGTGGAGCGCGCTGGACTCCCGCGCGGACCACGTCCGTTTCCAGCGCAGGCTCGGCGGTGTTCCCCGGCTGCAGGTGCCCGACGACGTGTACCCCTGACTCGTCCGGGATCCAGCCACGCGTCGAGGCACCTGAATAACATGGCCGCACCGCGGCCAGGCCGCGCTCCTCAACGCTCTGACGGGACCGCAATGACCAACACGGAACAGGGAACGTTCGCCGAAGGCGTCTTCGGGCGGCTGACCAACTACGGCGATCTCGGGTTCAGCAAATTCATCCGACGTGCCTTCCTCAGCTCAGCTGGACTCGACGACGAGGACCTCGACCGTCCCGTGGTGGGCATCGTCAACACGACCTCCGACTACACGACCTGTCACCGCGAGATGCCTCAGGTGCTCGAGGCGGTCAAGCGAGGCGTCCTCGAAGCCGGCGGGCTGCCGATGGTCTTCCCCGTGATGTCGCTCGGCGAGATCTTGACCAACCCGACCACGATGTTGTTCCGGAACCTGATGGCGATGGAGGTCGAGGAGCAGATCTCCTCACAGCCGATGGACGCCGTCGTGCTCCTCGGAGGCTGCGACAAGACCGTTCCCGCCGAGCTCATGGCAGCCGCGTCTGCGAACATCCCCGCCATTCAGCTCGTCGTCGGTCCGATGACCGTCGGCAACTACCAGGGTGAGCGCCTGGGCGCGTGCACGGACTGCCGGCGCATGTGGACCGAGTACCGCGCCGGCTCCATCGATGGCGACGAGGTCATGAAGATAAACGCCGAGCTCGCGCCCTCCGCCGGCACCTGCATGGTGATGGGCACCGCCTCGACGATGGGTTGCATCGTCGAGGCGCTCGGCATGGCGTTGCCGTACGCCGGCACCGCCCCCGCCACCTCGTCCGAGCGGCTCCGGCTCTCCGTGGCAACCGGACGGCAAGCAGTCATGCTCGCCCGCTCCGGGCCACGACCATCTGAGGTCATGACGCGGTCCGCGTTCACGAACGCCATCACGGTGCTCTCGGCCATCGCTGGCTCCACCAATGTGGTCATCCACCTCACCGCGATCGCCCGCCGACTCGGGATCGACATCGACCTCGACACGTTCCACGAGATCTCCCAGTCGACTCCCGTCCTCGTCGACTGCAAGCCGGCCGGCTCGAACTACCTGCCCGACATGCACCGCGACGGTGGCGTGCCAGCGCTGATGAAGGAGCTCGAGGACGTCCTCGACCTCGAGGCAGTGACCGTCGCTGGCTCGTCACTTCGCGAGCAGCTCGCAGACGCCGAGCCGCCGCAGAAGTGGCAGCACACGATCCGCACCCGGCAAGACCCCCTGCAATCTCCGGGCGCGCTTGTCACCCTCCGCGGCTCCCTCGCCCCCGAGGGCGCACTCATCAAGGCAGCCGCTGCCTCGCCCCACCTGATGGTGCACGAGGGCATCGCCCACGTGTTCGACTCGCTGGAGGAGGTCGAGGAGAGCCTCGACGATGAGCGGCTCGGACTCACCGCCGACCACGTGCTCGTCATGCGAAACATCGGTCCCGTGGGCGCTGGCATGCCCGAGGCGGGATCGATCCCGATCCCGAAGTACCTCGCCCGGCAGGGCATCCGAGACATGATCCGGATCTCAGACGGCCGAATGAGCGGCACCGCCTACGGCACCATCATTCTCCACGTCAGCCCGGAAGCCGCGCTCGGTGGCCCGCTTGCGCTCGTCCGCAACGGGGACCGGATCCGCGTCGACATCCCGAACCGCCGAGTCGACCTGGTCGTCGACGACGCGGAGCTCGAACGCCGGAGGTGCCAGCTCGTCCTCCCAGAGCCGCCCGAGCGTGGTTGGCGGCGCCTCTACGCCCAAACCGTGAACCAGGCATCCGACGGCGCCGACCTCGGCTTCCTGCGCTGACCCGCATTGCCGCTCACCTGCGTGTGTGGTGGAGCTGAGGGGACTCGAACCCCTGACCCCCTCCATGCCATGGAGGTGCGCTACCAGCTGCGCCACAGCCCCGCCGCCCGAGCCGTGCCGGGCAACCAGGGAATCTTAGCCAACGCCCCCGCCGGACGCGAAATCGG
>DASTWW010000253.1:0-6577 GCA_035765755.1 Nocardioidaceae bacterium | reverse complement strand
GGGTTCGTCTCCGCGGCGCTGCGCACCGGGGTCCCGATCGTGCCCTGCTCCGTGGTGGGCGCGGAGGAGATCTACCCGCTGATCGGGAACCTGCCGTCGTTGGCCCGGCTGCTCGGCATCCCCTACCTGCCGATCACGCCGTTCTTCCCGCTGCTCGGCCCGCTCGGGCTGATCCCGCTGCCGTCGAAGTGGCTGATCGAGTTCGGCGAGCCGATCCGCACCGACTCCTACGAGCCCGGCGCCGCCGACGACCCGATGCTGGTGTTCAACGTGACCGATCAGGTCCGGGAGACCATCCAGCAGACGCTGTACTCCTTGCTGGCTCGCCGTCCTTCGGTCTTCGGCTGAGGCTCGGGCAGCAGCCGGGCGGCTCAGGGCAGCCGGCGGCTCAGGGCAGCAGCTGGCCGGGGTCGGGCAGCAGCGTGGTCGCCGTCCCGGTCAGCCCGTCCAGGGTCCCGGTAAGCCCGTTCACCGTCCCGGACAGCCCGCTGTCGTCGCTGGAGGTCGGCGTCGGGTCGGGCAGCAGCGTGGGCAGCGAGCCCGGCAGCGGCGTGCTCTGCTGGTCCGGTGACGGCGACGGGCTCGGCGCGTCCGGCGCGGGCGTCTGCACGGTCACCGAGCCGCCTCCGGAGGTCGCCTTCGGCTTGGCCGGTACGACGGAGCCGGCTCCCGCCGCCGGCGCGTCGTCGTGGGAGCCCTTCGAGACCACCACCGGGTGGCTGTTGTCCAACGGCGCGGACCCGGCCTTCTGCAGCGCCTGCTGCACCTCGGCCCGGACCAGCAGCAGCTGGGGCACCTTCAACGCCGGCAGGCCGGCGGCGCAGGTGGCACACACGCTGGACGCCTGGGCGTCCAGGTTGCGCAGCGTGACCGCGGCCGCGGCGAACGCCGGGCGGCTGGAGTCCGGGGCCTGGCGGGCCATCGTCTCGAGCCGCTGCAGGCTGCGGGCCGCGAAGAACCGGACCGTGGTCACCGAGGAGCGGTCGCCGCTGGAGCGGAACGAGCCGAGCAGCAGCGTGGCTCCGTCGCGGGCCTCGGTCCGGAAGTCGGTGAGGGTCCCCGAGATCTCGGTGTCGCTGACCGGGGAACGGTCGAGCAGACCGGAGACCTCGTCGAGCCGGTCACCGGCCTGGCCGAGCAGGGTCCGGCCCTTGCCGGCGGGCGAGGAGGCTATCTCGGTCTGGGCGCGCTCGATGCTGCGCTTGATCGGGTAGAGCGCCTGGCCGGGCAGGGCGTCCTGCGCGGCGGTCGCCACGCTCGCCGTACCGCCGATGAGCAGCACCGCCGCGGCGGCCGCGACCAGCTTCCGCTCCCGGGCGCCCTTCGGGCGCGGGGGCACCCGCAGCTTCTGCATCTCCGGGCTGAAGAGGCTCTCCGCCTCCTCCATCAGCCGCTCCCGCAGGGCGGTGACGTGCTCCGGCCGCGGCTCGACCGGCGTCAGCGAGCGCAGCGCGGTCGCCACCCCGACCAGCGCGTGCAGCTCGTCGCGCCCCGAGCCGCGCACCGAGCCGCCCGCCGAGCCGCTCGGCGACCGGTCCACCGGGCCGCCCACCGCGGCGTCGGCCGCCTGCTGCCCGTCGAGGGCAGCGGCCAGCTCCTCGGCGCGCCGGCGCCCCGGGAGGGCGAAGCGCCCGGAGCGGGGCCCGGGGAACGGTGCCCGGGAGGGCGGGGTCATCGCGGTCGTCCTGTCTGGTGCGAGGTGCTCGGTGCCGAGCGCCCGAGCGGCGGGGTCTGGGCCGTGGTTGAGCCGGACACCGAGGACAACGAGCCGGCGCTGCCGAAGGTTACGGTGGCCGGCCTCATCGCAGCCCCTCCGGCAGCAGCTTGGCCAGGTTGCGGACCCCACGCAGCTGCAGCTGCTTGACCGCGCCCTCGCTGCGGTCGAGCATCCGGGCGGTCTCGGCGATCGAGCAGCCCTGCAGGAAGCGCAGGATCAGGCACTCCTGCTGCTCGTCGGGCAGCTGGCCGAGCGCCTGCAGCAGCGCCTCGTTGGTGAGCGCGTCGAGGACGGCGCCCTCGGGCCCCTCCGTGGCGCCGTCGTGGGCGGACATGTCCTCGGTGGCGTACTCCAGCCGGGTGCGGCCCGCCTTGTAGTGGTCCGCGGTCAGGTTCCGGGCGATCGTCATCAGCCACGCGCCGAAGTCCTTGCCCTGCCACCGGAAGGTGCTCATGCTGCGCAGCGCTCGGAAGAAGGTCTCGGCGGCCAGGTCCTCGGCGATCGCCACCGATCCCACCCGGTAGTACACGAACCGGTAGACCGAGGCGTGGTAGTGGTCGTAGAGCAGCCCGAACGCCTCGGTGTCGCCGCCGCGAGCCAGCTCCACCAGGCCGATCAGCCGGTTCGCCTCGGCCTCGTCGGCCTCCGACGAGCAGGGCCGGCCGGCGTCGGGGTCCGGGACTCCGCCGCCGGGGTGCAGCTCGACGGCCTCGGAGAGCAGCACGCCCGCACCGGCGACCACCGGCCGAACGCCGAGTGCGCACGCGACGGCGAACCGGAGGCGCTCGAGGCCCCTCTGCAGGTCGGCGTCGGCCGCAGTCATCGCACTCCCTCCCCGGCCGCAAAGCCGGGCTCCCGTAGCACCAGAGTAGGTGGGTCGTCCCGGTTTGTGAACCGGTGGGTAACTTCGCGCCAAAGGCGCACCCAGGCGCCCGGCGGGCTGTCTAGCGCACCCGCCGCCGGATGGCCACCGCCGCCGACACGCCCCCCGTCGCCGCGCCGGCCAGCGCGGCGGTGGCCAACCCGACCCGGGCCGCCTTGCGGCCGGTGCGGTAGTCGCGGATCCGCCAGCCGTGAGCTCGGGCGTGCGCCCGCAGCTTCTGGTCCGGGTTGATCACGCAGGGGTCGCCGACCAGGCTCAGCATCGGCAGGTCGTTGTAGGAGTCGGAGTACGCCGCGCACCGGTCGAGGTCGAGGCCCTCGCGCTCGGCGAGGCTGCGCACCGCCTCCGCCTTGGCCGGGCCGTGCAGCATCTCGCCGACCAGCCGGCCGGTGTACACCCCGTCCACGTGCTCCGAGACCGTGCCCAGCGCGCCGGTCAGCCCGAGCCGGCGGGCGATGATGGTGGCGATCTCCACCGGCGCGGCGGTGACCAGCCACACCCGCTGCCCCTGGTCGAGGTGCAGCTGGGCCAGCGCGCGGGTGCCCGGCCAGATCCGGGCGGCCATCGCCTCCTCGAAGATCTCCTCGCCGAGGCTCTGCAGCTCCTCGACCCGGTGCCCGCGGATGAACTCCAGGGCGGAGGCGCGGGCCTCCGCGACGTGCTCGGGGTCCTCCACGCCCACCGCGCGGAAGTACAGCTGCTTCCAGGCCGCCCGCAGGATCTCCCTGGTGCTGAAGAAGTCCCGGCGGTACAGCCCGCGCGCGAGGTGGAACAGCGAGGCGCCCTGCATGACGGTGTTGTCCACGTCGAAGAACGCCGCGGCGGCCGGGTCCGGCGGGGTGGACAGCGACGACTCCACCTCCGCCGCGGAGGCTGCCGCCTCGCCCGCGAGCGTGGACAGCGTGCGCTTCGTGCCCGCCCTCGTCTTCCCGGGCCGGGTCGTCCGGTGCCTTGGCGCCGCGCTCACCCGCATCACCCTAGACTCCCGGTGTGACGGACAACCTCGCCGACCTGCTGGCCAGGGCGGCCGAGCAGAGCCCCGACCGGGTGGCCCTGGTGGAGCCCGCCACCGGGCGCCGGGTCACCTGGGCGGAGCTCGACCACGAGGTGGACCGGGTCGCCCGCGGGCTGGCCGAGCTGGGCCTGGTGGCCGGCTACCGCGTGCTGATCAGTCTGGCCAACCGGGTCGAGCTGGTCACCGTCTACCTGGCCGCGCTGCGGTCCCGGCTGGTGGCGGTGCCGGTGAACCCGCGTGCGGCCACCGGGGAGCTGGTGCGGATGCTGGCCGACTGCGGGGCCCGGCTGGTGGTCGCCGGCCCGGCGACCGCGGCAACGGCCCGCGCGGCGGTGGCCGGTCTCCAGGACGCGCTGGCCGGTGCCGACCAGGAGCTGCAGGCGCGCACCCCGGTGCCCCGGATCGTCGTGGTCGGCAGCCAGTCGCTGCCCGGCGAGTCGACGTACGACGAACTGCTCAGCGAGCAGGGCACACTGGCCGTGCCTCCGCACGACCCGGAAGCCCTGGCCGTGCTCCTCTACACCAGCGGCACCTCCGGCGCCCCCCGGGCGGCGATGCTCAGCCACCGCGCGCTGCTCGCCAACATCGAGCAGGTGGCCGCGGTGGACCCCCCGATGCTCGAACCCGACGACGTGGTGCTCGGGGTGCTGCCGCTGTTCCACGTCTACGGGCTGAACGCGGTGCTCGGGCAGGTGCTGCGCCGGCAGGCGACCCTGGTCGTGGTGGACGGGTTCGACGCGGGCAGCACCCTGGACCTCATCGCGCAGCAGGCGGTGAGCGTGCTCCCGGTGGCCCCGCCGGTGTTCGCGCACTGGCGCGGCGTCCCGGATCTCCGGGACCGGCTGGCCAGCGTGCGGCTGTGCCTGTCCGGCTCGGCGCCGCTGCCGGCGGAAGCGGTCCGTGCGTTCACGGACGCCACCGGTATCGGCGTGCACCAGGGCTACGGGCTCACCGAGGCCGCCCCGGTGGTCACCTCGACACTGGCCAGTGGCGCGCCGAAGCCGGGCTCGGTCGGCGCCGCGCTGCCCGGGGTGGCCCTCCGGCTGGTCGACGAGACCGGCGCCGCTCCCGAGGGGGAGGACCCCGGCGAGATCCAGGTCGCGGGCGACAACCTGTTCTCCGGCTACTGGCCCGACGGCGCGGAGGCGCCGGGTCCGGACGGCTGGTTCGCCACCGGCGACGTCGGCTTCCTCGACGCCGACGGTGACCTGTTCCTGGTCGACCGGCTCAAGGACCTGGTGATCGTCTCCGGGTTCAACGTCTACCCCAGCGAGGTCGAGGACGTGGTCCGCGAGGTCGACGCGGTCGCCGACGCTGCGGTCATCGGAACCGACGACGAGCGCACCGGGGAGGCCGTCGTGGCCTACGTGGTGCGCCGCGCCGACTCGTCGCTGACCGACGCGGAGGTCGCCGACGCGGTCCGGGAGCACTGCGCGTCCCGGCTGGCCCGGTTCAAGCAGCCGGCCGCGGTGCACGTGGTCGCCGACCTGCCCCGCAGCCTGACCGGCGAGGTGTCCCGGGGCCGGCTGCGGGAGCGCCGGCGCCGCTCGACGGGACTGCTCGAATGAGCGACGCGCGGGTGCTGCTGTACTCCCGGCCGGGCTGCCACCTCTGCGACGCCGCCCGGCAGGTGGTGCAGACGGTCTGCGCCGAGCTCGGCGAGCAGCTCACCGAGGTGGACATCACCACCTCGGCGGAGCTCCAGCGGGAGTACGGCGAGCTGATCCCGGTCACCCTGGTGGACGGCCGGCGGCACGACTTCTGGCGGGTCGACCCCGACCGGCTGCGCGCCGCGCTGACCTGACCGGACCGCACCACCGGCCCCGCGAGCCGTGACGCACGTCACCTGTGGTAGTGCGCCGCTCGGCTCAGTTTGTTCTCACGTTCACAAACTCCTACAGTGATTCTCGCCGTCGGGCCCCGGCTCCGAGAGACGGGCACGCATCCGGCTCGGCGTACAGGAGAACCGTGACCCCATCACGCAACCCGCGAAATGGCACCCCTCACGACGACGTGCCGGGCACGTCGACCCCGAAGACCCCCGACCGCGGCATCCCCGAGGCCACCGTGGCCCGGCTGCCGGTCTACCTCCGGGCGCTGATCGCGCTCTCCGAGCGGGGCATCGACACCTGCTCCAGCGAGGGTCTCGCCTCGGCTGCCGGCGTGAACAGTGCCAAGCTGCGCAAGGACTTGTCCTACCTCGGCTCCTACGGCACCCGCGGCGTCGGTTACGACGTGGAGTATCTCCGCTACCAGATCGCCCGCGAGATCGGCGTCACCCAGGACTGGCCCGTGGTCATCGTCGGCATCGGAAACCTCGGGCACGCGCTGGCCAACTACGCCGGCTTCAGCTCCCGCGGCTTCCGGATCGTCGCCCTGCTCGACAGCGACCCGGCCCGCCACGGCGAGCGGGTCGGCGAGCTGCGCATCCGCGGGCTCGACGAGCTGGCCGACCTGGCCCGCGAGCACGAGATCGCCATCGGCGTGATCGCCACCCCGGCGCCCGCCGCGCAGGACGTGTGCGAGCGCCTGGTCGGTGCCGGGATCACCAGCATCCTCAACTTCGCGCCTGCGGTCCTGACCGTGCCGGAGGGCGTGGACGTGCGCAAGGTCGACCTGTCGATCGAGCTGCAGATCCTCGCCTACCACGAGCAGCGCAAGGCCCTGCTCGGCGCCTCGGCCGCGTCGGCCGCGTCGGTCCTGGAGGAGGCCGAGGAGCTCGCGAGCGGCCTCGACGGGGTCGCCTCCGACGCGGCGGTGCGCACCAAGGCGGTGGGTGCATGAGCGTCCTCGTCGTGGGTGTCTCCCACAAGACCGCGCCGGTGGCGGTGCTCGAGCGGCTGGCCGTCGACCGTGTCACGGTCGACAAGCTCGTGCACGAGGTCGCCGCCTGCGAGCACGTCGTGGAGGCCACCGCGCTCGCCACCTGCAACCGCATCGAGATCTACGCCGAGGTGGACCG
>DASTWW010000252.1:0-4772 GCA_035765755.1 Nocardioidaceae bacterium | reverse complement strand
GTGGAGTTGCCGACCAGGTCCATGCGGGTGCAGTGCCCGCAGTACTGCGGGCAGGTGGGCAGCAGCTCGGCCAGCACCTTGGTCGGGTAGCGGTGGGTGAGCCCCTCGGCGACCCACATGTCGTGCTCGTGCAGCGAGTCGCGGGTGGCGTGCGGGTGCGAGGCCCAGTCGGTACGGCGCTCGGAGTACACCGGCAGCATGTACCGGCGGACCGGGTCGGCGTAGAACGCCTCGGTCAGCGAGCCCGGCCCGTCCGGGGTGACCCCGGAGGCGATGGTGTTCATCATCTGCGGCGGCACCAGCATCGACATGGTGGCGCGCTCCTGCTGGTCCCGCTCCAGGTCGGCGTAGAACCGCTCGTCCACCAGGTCGCCGAGCAGCGCCCGCAGCTGCTTGAGGTTCTTCACGCAGTGGGCGCGCTGCCACTGCACCGACTCCCACTCCTCGGCGGTGACGTCACGCCATCCGGGGAACCGGCGCCAGTCCGGCTCGACCAGCTCCGTCCGGCGGTACGGATACGGCTGGCCGGACTCGAGAGACCGGTCCTGCGCGGACCCGGTGGCCTGGTGGCTGGACGCCTCGGCGGTCATGAATGCTCCTCCCGGTGGGTGCGGTTGTGTGACGTGCGCCTCGCATGCCAGAGTACGCAAAGAATCTCCGGTGCGTCCAATAGTGCGCCGCAAGATTTGCGTCCCCGAACCCGAAACACTGGAGGACAGCCCGTGCCCACCCCCGACTCGTCCGCCCTCGCCGTCGGTGACCCGACCGGCCTGCACCGGGTGCTGGAGCCGCCGGGGGTGCTGCCCCAGGCTGCGCAGCGGCTGGACACCCGGGCCGAGTTGTGGCCGGACGAGGTGCGCATCCGGGTGGAGCGCCTCAACCTCGACGCGGCGTCGTTCCGGCAGCTCGAGCGCAGCCACGGCGGCGACGGGGACGCGGTGCGCGCGGCGGTGCTGGACATCATCCGCACCCGCGGCAAGATGCAGAACCCGGAGACCGGCTCCGGCGGCATCCTGGTCGGCCGGGTCGAGGAGGTGGGGGAGTCCTCCCCGCTCGGGCTGCAGGTGGGCGACCGGGTGGCCACCCTGGTCTCGCTCACACTGACCCCGCTGGTCATCGAGGACGGCCTGGAGCGCTGGGACGGCAAGAGCGAGCAGGTGCCCGCCGACGGGTACGCCGTCCTCTTCGGCCGCTCCATCGCGGCCCGGATCCCCGACGACCTGCCCACCGAGCTCTCGCTGTCGGTGATGGACGTGTGCGGCGCGCCGGCGCTGACACAGCGGGTGGTGAGTCAGTACGTCGACCGGAAGCCGGTCGTCGCGGTGATCGGCGGGGCCGGCAAGTCCGGGTCACTCTCGCTGGCGGCGGCCCGGCACGCCGGCGCGGCGCGCACCATCGGCGTCGTACCCACGCCGGACGAGGCGGCCCTGCTCCACGAGAGCGGCCTTGCCGACGCGGTGGCACGCGCGGACGCCCGGGACCCGGTCGCGCTGGCCCACGCCGTCGCCGAGGCGGGCGGGCCGGCGGACGTGACCGTGGTGTGCGTGGACGTGCCCGGCTGCGAGGGTGGCGCGATCCTGGCGACCGCCGAGGGCGGCACCGTCATCTTCTTCTCGATGGCCACGTCGTTCAGCGCCGCCGCGCTGGGCGCCGAGGGCCTGGCCGCCGACGTCACCATGCTGGTCGGCAACGGCTACACCCCTGGTCACGCGGACTACGCGATGAGCCTGCTGCGCGCCGAGGACGGGGTCCGACGCCTCTTCGAGAGGCGGCTGTGACAGGCGCCGTCCGCTCTGCTCCACCGCACGGGACAATGGGCTCGTGACTCGGACAGTTCTGCGCGGTGGCTACGTCCACACCCCGGCCAGCCCGCACGCGTCGGCGCTGTGCATCGAGGACGGCCGGCTGGTGTGGGCCGGCGACGACGACGCGGCGGCGCACTTCGTCGACAACGCCGACCGGGTCGTGGACCTCGACGGGCGGCTGGTGACACCGGCGTTCGTCGACGCGCACGTGCACCTGGCGCAGACCGGGCTGGCGATGGCCGGGATCGACCTGACCACGGCGCAGACCCGGGAGGCCGCGCTGGACGCGGTGGCGGCCGCCGCGTCCCGGACCGACGTCCCGATCGTCCTGGGCTTCGGGTGGGACGAGACCGCCTGGCCGGACGGCCGGGCGTTCACCCGCGACGAGCTGGACCGCGCCGCGGGGTCGCGGCCCGCCTACCTGGCCCGCGTCGACGAGCACTCCGCCGCGGTGAACACCGCGTTCCTCGAGGCCGGTGACGGCATCGAGGACGCCGACGGGTTCGAGGCCAGCGGGCTGGTCGCCCGTGAGGCCCACCACCGGGCCCGGGACACGGTGTTCCGGATCGTGCCCCGGTCGGCCCGCGAGGAGGCGATCCGCCGGGCGCTCGAGCAGGCCGCCCGGCAGGGGCTCGGCATGGTGCACGAGCTCGGCGCTCCGTCGCTGTCGCTGCCCGAGGACCTGGCCACCTGCCGCGGGCTGGCCGCGGGTGCGGCCGTTCCCGAGGTGGTCGGCTACTGGGGCGAGCTGGACGGCGTGGAGGCTGCGCAGGAGCTCGGCTGTGCCGGTGCCGCCGGCGACCTGTGCGTGGACGGCTCGATCGGGTCGCGGACGTCGGCGGTGCACGCGCCGTACGTCGACGCCGACTCCGTCGGGCACCTGTACCTCGACGCGGAGCAGGTGGCCCGGCACGTGGTGGCCTGCACCCGCGCCGGCCTGCAGGCCGGGTTCCACGTCATCGGCGACCGCGGGGTCGCCGAGGTGGTGGCCGGCTTCTGCCGGGCCGCGCAGGAGCTCGGTGCAGCAGCGGTGGTCGGCGGGCGGCACCGGCTGGAGCACCTCGAGATGGTCGATGCCGCGCAGATGCGCGTGCTCGCCGAGCTGGGCGTGACCGCCAGCGTGCAGCCGATGTTCGACCAGCTGTGGGGCGGCCCCGACTCGCTGTACGCGCAGCGGCTCGGCGTCGATCGGGCGCTGCCGATGAACCCCTACGCGTCGCTGGGCCGCAGCGGGATCGCGCTGGCCTTCGGCTCCGACACCCCGGTCACCCCGTTAGACCCGTGGGGCGCGGTGCGGGCCGCCGCCTGGCACCAGAACCCGGAGGAGCGGATCACCGTCCGGGCCGCGTTCACCGCGCACACCCGCGGCGGCTGGAGGGCCGCCGGCCGCGACGAGGGCGGTGTGCTCGCTCCCGGAGCACCTGCCTCGCTGGCCGTCTGGGACGTGCCTGGCGACCTCGTCGTACAGACTCCGGACCCGCGGGTCGCCGCGTGGTCCACCGACCCGCGGGCCGGCGTGCCGCACCTGCCCGACCTGCATCCAGACCTCCCGCTGCCCACGTGCGTGCTGACCATGGTCAACGGCGAGGTCGCGTTCGAAGAGACAGGAGCACTTTCATGAGGGGCAAGCTGGACCTCGACCCGGCAGTGGTCCGCAAGGCGCGCAGCCTGGCGCGGCAGGCGGGCCGGCCGATCGTCGAGCTGGCCCGCAAGCACACCACCGTGTCCGTCGAGCGCGCCACGCTGCGGCTGGCCGGGCTGCGCGGCGCCGACGCCGACGGCATTCCCTGGGTGAACCGGCTGCTGGACGCGGTGACGGCCGACACCGGCCTCGAGCACGGGATCGCGGTCCCGGTCTGGGACGCGCTGGTGCGCGGGGAGGCCGACGACCTGTCCACGCTGGCCCAGAAGGCGTCCGCGGGCTCGATCCGGTTCCGGATCCCCGAGGGCCGCGACCTGACCCGGGCCCGCGCCGCGGCCAGCAAGCAGGTGGGATCCGGCGTCAAGCAGGTCGACGCCCGGGCCCGCGAGCGCCAGCGGCTGGTCAACAGGTACGGCGACCCGGACCACAAGCCGTGGATCTACCTGATCGTGGCCACCGGCGACATCTACGAGGACATCCCGCAGGCCCAGCAGGCCGCCCGCGAGGGCGCGGACGTCATCGCGGTGATCCGGTCCACCGGCCAGTCGCTGCTGGACTACGTGCCCGAGGGCGCCACCCGGGAGGGGTTCGCGGGCACCTACGCCACCCAGGAGAACTTCCGGCTGATGCGGGCCGCCCTGGACGAGTCCAGCAAGGAGCTGGGCCGCTACGTCCGGCTGACCAACTACGCCTCCGGCCTGTGCATGCCCGAGATCGCGGCGCTCGCCGGGCTCGAGCGGCTGGACATGATGCTCAACGACTCGATGTACGGCATCTTGTTCCGCGACATCAACCCGGTCCGGACGTTCGTCGACCAGCGGTTCAGCCGGCAGGTGCACGCCCGCGCGGGCATCATCATCAACACCGGCGAGGACAACTACCTGACCACCGCCGACGCGGTCGAGGCGGCGCACACGGTGACCGTCTCGCAGCTGCTCAACGAGTACTTCGCCAAGGAGGCCGGCCTCGAGGACTGGCAGCTGGGCCTGGGGCACGCCTTCGAGATCGACCCGGACCTGCCAGACAGCTTCCGGATGGAGCTGGCGCACGCGATGCTCGCCCGGGACCTGTTCCCGAAGGCACCGCTGAAGTGGATGCCGCCGACCCGGCACATGAGTGGGGACGTGTTCCGCGGCTACCTGCTCGACGGGTTCTTCAACCTGGTCGGCACGCTGACCGGCCAGGACATCCTGCTGGTCGGGATGATGACCGAGGCGGTGGTCACCCCGTGGCTGTCCGACCGCGACCTGGCCCTGCAGAACGTCCGCTACGTGATGAACGCCGCCGGCCGGCTCGGGGAGGACTTCCACCCGGCCCCGGACGGG
>DASTWW010000251.1:0-8891 GCA_035765755.1 Nocardioidaceae bacterium | reverse complement strand
ACCCCGTTGAGCTGCTTGCGCAGCTCGTAGCCGTGCATGGGAGCCTCGTGCAGCAGTCCGAGGACTGCCAGCTCGAGGGTCTCGCCTCGACGGGTCACGGGATCCACCTTGCGGTCGGGAACGGCTATCGGTGGAACCTATCTTATCGATATATCGGCCAGACCTACAGGGACCCGGTCCGCGGTCGAGCAGACGCACTCAAATTCCGGCAGTAGGGCCTGGAATATGGGGTTTGTGGGCCCCACCCGTACCCTTCATGGGAGCAGTTGTCCCTCCTGTCCGCCTGGAGAGAGTTCGTTGAGCGCACACCGCAAGGGTCAGCGCCCGCCTGCCCGGGCCCAGTCCGGGAGCCGGCCGTCCGGCAAGACGGCACCGAAGCGTACGTCGAAGCGGCCCCCGAAGCGGCCCCCGAGGCGGCCCCCGAGGCGGCCCCTGTGGCGGCGCCTCCTCAAGTGGGGCTCCATCTGCTTCCTGATCTTCGTCCTGCTCGGGGCCGCGGCCTTCGTGATCGCCTACGAGTCGATCAGCATCCCGGACCCCAACAAGGACTTCCAGGCCCAGACCACGTTCGTCTACTACGCGAACGGCAAGAGCCAGCTGGGCAGGTTCGCCACCCAGAACCGGGTGCGGATCCCGCTCTCCGACGTACCCCAGACCGTGCAGGACGCGGTGGTGGCCGCGGAGAACCGGACGTTCTGGACCGACCACGGGATCGACCCCAAGGGCATCGTCCGGGCGGCGTTCAGCGACGTGGCCGGGAACCCGACCCAGGGCGCCTCGACGATCACCCAGCAGTACGTCAAGGTGCTCTACCTGTCCCAGCAGCGCACCATCACGCGCAAGATCAAAGAGGCGTTCTTGTCGCTGAAGATCCAGCAGCAGATGTCCAAGAGCGCGATCTTGCAGGGCTACCTGAACACCATCTACTTCGGCCGCGGTGCCTACGGCATCCAGGCCGCGGCGCAGGCGTACTTCAACATCGACGCCCAGGACCTCAACCTCCGGCAGAGCGCGGTGCTCGCCGCAGTGCTCAACTCACCGGGCAATTTCGATCCCGCCGAGGGTGATGGGAACCGCGAGCGGCTGTTCGCCCGTTACCGCTACGTGCTCAACGGCATGGTGACGATGGGCGACCTGTCCCGGGAGGACGCGGACCGGGCCGAGCAGCACCTGCCCAAGTTCCCGAAGATCCCCAGCCGCAACGTGTACGGCGGGCAGCGGGGACATGTGCTGACCCTGGTCCGTCGCGAGCTGCGCGCCGATGGGTTCACCGACGCCCAGATCGACGGCGGCGGCCTGCGGGTGACCACCACGTTCACGCACAAGGCGATGAACGCGGCCGCCCAGGCGGTCAAGGACCAGAAGCCGAAGGGGCTGAAGAAGCTGCACGTCGCGGTCGCCTCGGTCGACCCGCGTTCCGGCGCGCTCCGGGGCATGTACGCCGGCCAGAACTTCCTCGACAGCCAGCTGAACTGGGCGGTCGCGGGCGGCTCCCCCGGCTCGTCGTTCAAGCCGTTCGCGCTGGCCGCCGCGCTGAAGAACGGCTACTCGCTGAACAGCACCTTCGACGGCAACTCGCCCTACTACTTCGCCGACGGCAAGGGCAAGGTCGTCAACGAGGGTCCCGGACAGGGCAACGACTACGGCGCGCGGATCACCCTGACCACGGCCACCGAGGAGTCGGTGAACACCGCCTACACCGATCTGACCCTGGCCATGGACAACGGACCCAAGAAGATCCTGAACACCGCGGTGGACATGGGCATCCCCCGAGACGCCCCGGGCCTGATCCCCAACGCGGTGATCTCGCTGGGCAGCGCCACGGTCAGCCCGATCGACATGGCCAACGCCTACGCCACCATCGCCGATGGCGGGCAGGCCAAGGACTGGTTCGCGGTCTCCAAGGTGACCAACTCCGATGGCGACGTGCTCTTCCGGCAGAAGCCGGCCACCACCCAGGTGCTGCCGGATCCGGTCGACCGGGACGTGAGCTGGGCGCTGCAGCAGGTCGTCAAACACGGCACGGGAACCAACGCGCTCGCGCTCGGCCGTCCCGCCGCCGGCAAGACGGGCACCGCCACCAACGCGGACGGGGACGTGTCCTCGTCGTGGTTCGTGGGCTTCACCCCGCAGCTGTCCACCGCGGTGATGTACGTGCGCGGTGACGGCAACGACGCGTTGAACGGCTACATGCCGTCCTACTTCGGTGCGGACTACCCGACCCGGACCTGGACCGAGGTGATGGACAAGGCGCTGGCCGGCGAGCCGGTGGCCGAGTTCCCGCCGGCTGCGCACATCAAGCCGACGGCGCACGACCACCAGCCACTTCCGACGTACACGCCGACGCCGACCCCGACGCCGACTCCGACGCTGACGCCGACCCCGACGCCGACTCCCACGCCGACGCCGACTCCCACGCCGACGCCGACCCCGACGCTGACTCCCACGCCGACCCCGACCCCGACGCCCACACCGAGCCCGATCTGCCTGCCCGGGCCGTGCCAGACGGAGACCCCGACACCGACGCCGAGCCAGAGCAGCAACGGGCGTGCCGGTGGGCCGCCCGGCCCCGTGCGATGAGGCCATGGTGAGCGAGCTGGTCCGGCCCTCGGCGGAAGATCCGCTGGTGGCCGCGGCCAGCGAGTGCATCGGCGGCCCGGTCGGCGAGCACGCCGCCCCGCACCGGTGGTGGACCCCGCTGCGGGTGGTGCTCGCGGTCACCTGCCTCGCGCTGTGCCTCGGGATGGTGTCCAAGTCGCCGTGCGTGCAGGAGAACTGGGGCGGCGGCAACGAGCGCTACGCGCAGATGTGCTACTCCGACGTGCCCTACCTGTACGTCGGACGGGGGTTCGCCGAGCGCGAGGTGCCCTACAGCGACACGGGCGGGCGCTACCAGGCCATGGAGTACCCGGTCGTGATCGGCTACTTCGCCTACGGCGCGGCGCTGCTCACCCAGGCGCTCGACGGCTGGCCGGACCTCGGGCCACGCCAGGCGGCGCCGGCGGACCGGGTGTACGCCGCTCCCGGGGTGAACAAGGAGATGGGGCTGTACTTCGAGGTGACCGCCGTGCTGCTGGCCTGCTTCGGGCTGGCCGCGGCCTGGTTCCTCGCCGGGGTGCACCGCCGCCGACCCTGGGACGCCATGCTGTTCGCGGCCGCACCCGTGCTGGTGCTGGCCTGGCTGATCAACTGGGACCTGATCGCGGTGGCCGCGTCAGCGGGCGCAATGTGGGCCTGGTCCCGGCGACGACCGGCGCTGGCCGGGGTGCTCGTCGGGCTCGGCGTGGCGACCAAGCTCTACCCGCTGTTCCTGCTCGGGGCGCTGCTGGTGGTGTGCCTGCGCCGCCGACAGCTGCGGCCGTTCCTGGTGGCGACCGGGTCCGCCGTGGCTGCGTGGCTGGTGGTGAACGCGCCGGCGATGCTCTACGGCTTCGACCAGTGGAAGCAGTTCTGGGTGCTCAACGAGCAGCGCGGCGCCGACCTCGGGTCGCTGTGGCTGGTCTGGCAGCAGATGGGCCACACCGTGGACGTGGGCACGATCAACACCACGTCCTCGGTGTTCTTCGCGGCGGTGTGCCTGTCCGTCCTCGGGCTCGGGCTGTACGCCCGTCGTACTCCCCGGATCCCGCAGCTGGCACTGCTGGTGCTGGTCGGCTTCCTCGTGGTGAACAAGGTGTACTCCCCGCAGTACGTGCTGTGGCTGCTGCCGTTCGCGGTGCTGGCCCGGCCGCGGTGGCGCGACATCTTGATCTGGCAGGCCGGGGAGGTGTTCTACTTCGCGTCGGTGTGGCTGTACCTCGGCAACTTCACCGCGTCGTCGGCGAGCGGAGCCCCGGACACCGTCTACTGGCTGGCAATCCTGGTGCGGGTGGCCGCCGAGCTGTACCTGGCCGCGGTGGTGGTCCGCGACGTGCTCGTGCCCTGGCACGACCCGGTCCGCAAGGACGGGCTGACCGACGACCCCTTACATCCATGGCCGGAAAATGGGGTAGGACTGGGGCATGCGAGCGCTTACTACGGTTCCCCTGTCCGCTGACACCCTGGCCGTCACCGAGCTGCCGGACCCGGTGGCCCACGACGGCGACCTGCTCGTCGACGGGATCGCCGTCGGGGTGTGCGGCACGGACAAGGAGATCGCCCGCGGCGACTACGGCTGGGCGCCGCCCGGCGAGGAACGGCTGGTGCTCGGGCACGAGTCGCTGGGCCGGGTGCGGCAGGCTCCCCACGGCAGCGACTTCTCCGCCGGCGACCTGGTGGTCGGTGTGGTACGTCGCCCGGACCCCGAGCCCTGTGGCGCCTGCGCGCACGGCGAGTTCGACATGTGCCGCAACGGAAAGTACACCGAGCGCGGCATCAAGGAGATCCACGGCTACTGCAGCGAGCAGTGGACGTGCGAGGCCGACTACGCCGTGCGGCTCGACACGCGGCTGGAGGAGGTCGGCATGCTCATGGAGCCGACCACCGTGGTCGCGAAGGCCTGGGAGCAGGTCGAGCGGATCGGCGCGCGGGCCTGGTTCGAGCCGCAGTCGGTGCTGGTCACCGGTGCCGGACCGATCGGCCAGCTGGCCGCGCTGCTCGGCGCGCAGCGGGGGCTGGACGTGCACGTGCTCGACCTGGTCAAGGACGGTCCGAAGCCGCAGGCCGTGAAGGACCTCGGGGCCACCTACCACCACGACGACATCCTCACCGTCGCGGACAAGGTCCGGCCGGACATCGTCATCGAGGCGACCGGCGTCGGGCCGGTGATCTTCGGGGCGCTGGCCGGCACCGCGGCGTACGGCATCGTGGTGCTCACCGGCGTCTCCTCCGGCGGCCGGGAGCTCCCCGTCGATGCCGGAGCGCTGAACCGCTCGATCGTGCTGGAGAACGACGCGGTGGTCGGCTCGGTGAACGCCAACCTGCGGCACTACCAGCAGGCCGCGGACGCGCTCGCGAAGGCCGACCTGGACTGGCTGCACCGGTTGGTGACCCGCCGGGTGCCGCTGGCGAAGTTCGCCGAGGCGTTCGAGCCGCAGGACGGCGACATCAAGGTCGCCATCACGCTGTAGCGGTGCGTTCGAGGCGCCTCGCGTAGCCGCTCGGCTCCTCAACCACGGTCAGGTGAGGAGCACCTCGTCGAAGGCGGTCGCGGTGTGCCGCACCCGCACGGCGACCTCCTCGCCGACCTCGGGCACCCGTGAACCGCTGGGCAGGTACAGCATCGAGGCCTGCATGTGCGGTGGCTCGGCGAACAGCCGGTGCTTACCGTCGATGAGGTACGGCGAACGGACCAGCCCGGCCGCGTCCAACCCTCCGCGCGCAAGGGTGGCCGCCCGGGTGCGCAGGCTCAGCTCGCCGGTGGGCGACTCCAGGCCGATGCCGTGCGACGTGCCGCCGGAGACCACCACCAGGGTGCCCGCCCGCGGCGCCCGGCGGCCGCGGTAGCCGTAGCGCTCCCCGCGCTCCACCGGATGGGTGTCCAGCACGGTGGCCCGCACCCGCAGCGCGTCCGGGTCGCCGAGCCACAGATCGGTGCCGATGCGGGGGCGGAAGCAGAAGTCGGAGTACGACGCGGCAAGGGTCGCCAGCTCGTCCGCGGTCAGGTGGGAGACGTAGACCGCCTTGGTGCGCAGCCCGGCCGCGACCACGTCGGTCATCAGCCGCTCCACCTCCGGCAGATGGGACTGCGCCGCCAGGGGCAGGTGGAAGGCGACTCCCTCGAGGTGGGCGCGCCCGTGCCCGGCCAGGAGCTCGCCGGCCTCGCGGAGACCGGCTGCGGAGAAGCCGTGCCGCTTCATCGAGGTCAGCCGCTCCAGCACCACCCGCGGCTTGCCGGGTCCCTCGGCGAGCGCCCGCAGGTCCTCCAGCCGGCTCACGGTGTGCACGACCCGCTTCGCGATGTCGTCGGGCACGTCCGCCTCGCCGGGCCTCCACGGCGTGAGCACGAGGATGGACCCGTCGAAGCGCGAGGCCGCCTCGGCCACCTCGCCGTACGTCCCGACGGCAAGGGTGTCCGCGCCGAGCCACGCGGCCTTGCGGGCCAGCCGGGGGATGCCGAACCCGTAGCCGTTGCCCTTGGCCACCGGCACGATCCCCGGCCGGTCCTCAGCGATCCGCTTCAGGTGCGTGCGCCAGCGGTCGCCGGCGACGTACATCCGCAGCATGTCAGCCCCGCCTGCGCATGTAGAGCGAGAACGCGGAGTACAGCAGGGGGGAGAGCGGTAGGTCCCACTCGCCGGCGTACTCGACCGCCTGGCCGCCGGTGCCGACCTTGAACTGCACCAGCCCGACGTGCGGGTCGTCGGGGTCGAGGGTGTCAGTGATGCCACGCAGGTCGTAGACGTCGGCGCCCTCGGCGATCGCGTCCCGGATCATCGCCCACTGCACCGCGTTCGAGCCGCGGACCTCGCGCTTGTCGGTGGAGGAGGCGCCGTAGGAGTACCAGACGTGACCGCCGACCCGGACCCAGATGGTGGCCGCCACCAGATCACCCTCGTGCCGGGCCAGGTAGAGCCGGATCCGGTCCGGCTCCTCTGCGCCGAGCGCCTCGAACATGGTCCGGAAGTAGGTCAGCGGCCGAGGCGTGAAGTGGTCGCGCTCGGCGGTTGTCCTGTAGAGGTCGTGGAAGGCCCCGAGCTCGTCGGCTCCGACGCGGGTCACCTCGACGCCGACCTTCGCGGCCTTCTTGATGTTGCGGCGCCACAGCTGGTTCATGCCGCCCAGCACGTCGTCCTCGCTGCGCCCCTTGAGCGGGATCGCGAAGTTGTAGCGCGGCTGACCGGCGGTGAAGCCCCCGGTGGCCTGCTGCTCGCGCCAGCCGAGCTCGCGCAGCTGGGAGATCACGCCGGCGCCGGTCTGCGAGCGCTCGCTGGGCGGGAGCTGGTCGAGGCTGCTGACGTTCTCGTCGGCGACGCCCTTCTTCACCGCGTCGGCGTCCCAGCGGCGGGTCACTACGGGTGGGCCCATCCGGATCCCGAACGCCTTCCTGGTGCGCAGGTGCTCGGCCATCGGGGTCAGCCAGCCGGTCAGGTCAGCGTCGGACCAGTCGAGCACCGGGCCCTCCGGCAGGTACGCGAGGAAGCGGCGGAGCCTGGGAAGCTGCCGGTAGAGCACCAGCCCGGCCCCGACCAGCCGGCCGCCTTCGCCGGTTGAGGAGCCCGCGTCTCGAAACCAGCCGATCGACCCGTGCTGCCACTCGCTCTTCACCTGTCCCCAGGCCGGGGTCTGCAGGAAGCTCACCGACCGCTGCGACCGGATGAAGTCCAGGTGCTCGGCGGGGGTGATGGTGCGGACGGTGAGCGCGGAAGTCACGGTTCCCGAGCGTAGCGGCCGGTCAGATCCGGCAGCGCAGCCAGTCGAAGTCGGCGCGGTGCTCCTCGGCCCCGCCCGGTGTCTCGCACACCACCGGGGCATTGGCAGCGGCCACCACGGCGGCCAGCTCGTCCGGGTCGATCTGGCCGGCGCCGAGGCTGGTGTGCCGGTCGGCGCCGGAGTCGAAGGCGTCCCGGCTGTCGTTGCAGTGCACCAGGTCGATGCGGCCGGTGATCTTGCGGATGTCGTCGACGATGGAGGTCAGGTCGTTGCCGCCAGCGTGCGCGTGGCAGGTGTCCAGGCAGAAGCCGATCTGCTCGAATCCTTCGGCGCCGGAGATCGCGTCCCAGACCCGGCCGATCCGGTCCAGCGTGCGCGCCATCGCGTTCGCGCCGCCGGCGGTGTTCTCGATCAGCACGGGCAGCGTCAGGTTCGTGCGCTCGACGGCCTTGGCCCAGTTCTCGAACCCGTCCTCAGGGTTGTCCTTGGCGTTCACGTGCCCGCCGTGCACGATCAGCGCCTTCGCCCCGATCGAGGTGGCCGCGTCGATGTGCTGCTGGAGCAGCTTGCGGCTCGGGATCCGGATCCGGTTGTTGGTGGTGGCCACGTTGATGATGTACGGCGCGTGGACGTACAGGTCGATCCCGTTCTGCTCGGCTGCCGCCCGCAACGCGTCCGCCCCTCCGTCGTACCGGAACTCCGGACCCTTGTAGCCCTGCGGGTCACCGAGGAAGAACTGGCTGAGGTCCGCGCCGCGGTCCAGGCCCGCCTGGATCGGGTCGGCCTGGTCGACGTGCGCGCCGACGCGAAGACTGGCCATGGCCACACCCTACGGCCCCGTCCGGACGGCCTGTGGACGAGGATTTCAGCGGGCGGGTCCTCCGCTGGTAAGGTGACCCGTCGAACCGGCTCGAGCCCAGACATGGTGGGCCTCGGGCCGTCCCGCCGCAGCCCCGCCGTCCCGGTGGTGGCGTACGGCGGACGCACAGCCCTCCTGTCACGGAAACGCCGTGACCGCTTTGAGTCCGAAGGAGGTGGAGACCGCTTTGCGTGCCTATGAAGTGATGGTCATCCTCGACCCGAACCTCGAAGAACGAACCGTCGCGCCCTCTCTTGACACCTACCTCAACGTCGTCCGCAAGGATGGCGGGTCCGTCGACAAGGTCGACGTCTGGGGTCGCCGTCGACTCGCCTACGAGGTGGACAAGCACTCCGAAGGCATCTACGCCGTCATCGACCTGCAGGCCGAGCCGGCCACGGTGAAGGAGCTCGACCGTCAGCTCTCGCTGAACGAGTCGGTGCTGCGCACCAAGGTCGTGCGGCCCAGCACCCGCTGACGGCTCTCGGAACCCACTAGTCCAGCTCGACCGATTCCCCCGGTCGTCGATCACCTTTGACCAGGGAGACCCCATGGCAGGCGAGACCGTAATCACCATCGTCGGCAACCTCGTCGACGACCCGGAGCTGCGCTTCACCCCGTCGGGTGCGGCCGTGGCCAACTTCCGCATCGCCTCGACGCCGCGCACCTTCGACCGGCAGAGCAACGAGTGGAAGGACGGCGAGGCGCTGTTCCTGTCCTGCGCGGTGTGGCGGCAGGCGGC
>DASTWW010000250.1:0-12758 GCA_035765755.1 Nocardioidaceae bacterium | reverse complement strand
TCGGCCGCGCGATGGTCGGCGCGCTGGTGCTGGCCGGGCTGTTGTTCATCGTGCAGACTTGGGTGGCCGCGCTGCTGGTCCCAGACCGGCACACGCTGCTCACCCAGGGTGACGCCGCCGGCACCGCGTTCTACGACGCCGCGGCGGTGGCCGGTGGGCACTGGCTGCTGGTGCTGACCGCGGTGGCCACCGCGGTCGCCTGGGGCTTCGCCGACGCCCTGGTCGCGCAGGCGGCGACCTCGCGGCTGCTGTTCGCGATGGCCCGGGACCGCCAGCTGCCCGCCTTCCTGCGCAAGGTGCACCCCGTCTACCGGGTGCCGGAGAACGCCACGTTCCTGATCGCCGCGGTCTCGATCGCGCTTGGCGTCTACATGGCCTCGCGCGCCGACGGGATCGCGCTGCTGTCCACGATGGTGAACTTCGGGGCGCTGACCGCCTTCATCCTGCTGCACCTGTCGGTGATCAGCCACTTCGTGGTCCGGGGCGGAAGCTGGGCGCTGCAGCACTGGCTGGTCCCGCTGCTCGGGGTGCTGATCCTCGGCTATGTGCTCTGGTCGGCCAACCTGGCTGCGCAGCGGCTGGGCCTGAGTTGGCTGGCCCTGGGCATCGTCGTCGCGATCGGGCTCTACCTGGCCGGCCGGCGGCTGGAGATGCCCGACATCCCCGAGGAGATGGAGTCTGCCCGTGAGTGAGCTCGAAGTCGTCACCTACACGCCGTCCGCGGACGAGCTGGCGTGGACGTTCGGCGGGGTGAAGCCGGTGCGCAGCATCCGGCCCGGGGCGGTGCTCGAGGTGTGGACCGAGGACTGCTACGCCGGCAACGTGAAGGGCCCCGGCGACCTCGTCTCGGAGGTCTGCGAGTTCCCGTTCCTCAACCCGCAGACCGGGCCGTTCCACGTCGAGGGCGCCCATCCGGGGGACACGCTGGCGGTTCATTTCGTGAGCATCCAGCCCTCCCGGGACTACGCCTCCTCGACGACGGTCCCGCTGTTCGGGGCGCTCACCTCCACGCACAGCACCGCGACGCTGCAGCCGCCGTTGCCCGAGCGGGTGTGGATGTACGACGTGGACCGCCGGGCCGGCACGGTGGCCTTCACGCCCGGCTCGGGTGACCCCGTCGTACTCCCCATGGACCCGATGCACGGGACGGTCGGGGTGGCTCCCGCGGCGTTCGAGGTCCGGTCGGCGATCGTGCCCGACGCCCACGGCGGCAACCTGGACACCCCGGAGATGCGGGCCGGTGTGACGGCGTACTTCGGGGTCAACGTCGAGGGCGCGCTGCTCTCGCTCGGCGACGGGCACTGCCGCCAGGGCGAGGGGGAGGCCTGCGGAACCGCCGTGGAGGCGGCCATGGACACCGTGCTCGCGGTCGACCTGGTTCCCGGGACGGCCACGCCGTGGCCGCGGATCGAGTCCGCCGAGTACCTGATGACCCTCGGCTCGGCCAAGCCCCTGGAGGACGCCTACCGGGTGGCGCACGTCGACCTCGTCGACTGGGTGGCCGAGCTGTGCGGCATGGACCGGCTGGACGCCTACCAGTTGGTCTCGCAGACCGCGGAGTCGCCGATGGCCCAGGTCTGCAACCCCAGCTACACCGTGGTCGCGAAGATCGCCAAGCGGTACCTCCCGGGCAGTCCCACGGCGTACGGCGGGGCGCACGGCCGGCTCATGGAGGTCGCCGACACCTACCGTCGTGAGCGCCTGTGAGATAGCCCGAAGAAGCCCGTCGTATGGCCCATCTGGGCCATGCGTCCCTGAACACCGGGCTATGGACGGTTTGTCCGGATAGGGAGGACCATCGGCCCCGACCGAATCGAGTGAGCCAGACGCGGCCGTTGCCGGGGGAGGTCGGGGGTCCGGATGACCGAGGTTGCAGCGCCCACGAGCGGAGTGCTCAACGGAGCCCGATCGGCGGTCAGGGAGACAGCCGCCTCGCTCGGCGCGGTGTTCGCCAACCCCAACCTGCGCAAAGTCCAGCTCGCACTTGCCGGCTCGATGATCGGGGACTGGGCCTACTCCACGGCGGTCGCGGTCTGGGCCTACCAGGTCGGTGGCGCGAAGGTCGTCGGCATCTGGGCCGCGGTGCGGCTCACCCTGCTCGCCCTCGGGTCCCCGTTCGGGGCGATGATCGCCGACCGGGTTCCGCGCCGGACGGTGATGGTGACTGCCGACCTCGCGCGCGCCGTGCTCGTCGTCGCCGCCGCGGCCTGCCTCTTCCTGGACCTGCACCCGGCGACCGTCTTCGTGCTGGCCACCGTGGCCTCGCTGGTGTCCACCGCCTTCCGGCCCGCGCAGCAGGCGCTGATGCCCTCGCTCGCGAACCGCCCGGAGGAGCTGACCGCCTCCAACGGGGCGACGAGCACGCTGGAGAGCCTGGCGGTGTTCGTGGGTCCGGCGATCGGTGCGCTGCTGATCGGGGTCACCAGCGTCCCGGTGGTGTTCCTGGTCAACGCGGCGACGTTCCTGTGGTCGATGCTGCTGGTGCTCGGCATCCGGGTCCCTGCGGCCGCACCGGCTGATCCCACAGCCCCGGAGAGCTCTGGCGCCGAGCCCGGTCCGGGCCCCGGGGCGATCGCCGAGCCCGCAGCGGAGGAGCAGAAGCCCGGCTTCCTCAGCGAGGTCTCCGCGGGATTCCGCCTGATCGTCAAGGACCGGGACCTGCTCGTCGTCACCGCTGTCTGCAGCGCCCAGACCGTCGTTGCAGGGGCCTCGGCCGTCTTCATGGTGGTGATGGCAGTCAGCATCCTGGGGACCGGGCCGAGCGGGGTCGGCTACCTCGACTCGGTCACCGGCGTCGGGGCCATCGTGGGCGGCTTCTATGCGATCTCCCGCGCATCGCGGCGCAGCCTGGCCCAGGACATGACGGCGGGCGTGGTGCTCTGGTCGCTGCCGCTGGTCCTGGTCGCGGCCTGGGCCTCGCCGGTGACGGCCTTCGTGGCCGCGGCGCTGCTCGGGTTCGGCAACCCGCTCGTCGATGTGAACCTGTTCACGATCGTGCAGCGGCTGGTGCCCGACGAAGTGCTCGGCCGGGTGTTCGGTGCCTTGGAGACGTGTCTGATCGCGGGCATGGCGCTCGGCTCGGCAGTCATGCCGTTCCTGATCGGCGGGATCGGGCTGCGCAGCGCGCTCGCCGTTATCGGCGTGCTGGTCGCGGTGCTGGCGGTCGCGGGGCTCCGCCGGATGCGCCGCCTCGACCGCCGACTGGGTCGGCCCGACGGGCTGCCGCTGCTCCGGGCGATCCCGATGTTCGCCCCGCTGGCGCCTCCCGTCCTGGAAGCCCTCGCCAACCAGTTGGTGCAGGTGCCCGTGACTGCGGGGGACGTGGTACTCCGCGAGGGAGAGGACTCCGACCGGTTCTACGTCATCGAGTCCGGCCTGGTAGAGGTCACCCAGAACGGCGCGGCGCTCCGGCAGGAAGGACCCGGCGACTTCTTCGGGGAGATCGGCCTGCTGCGCGACGTGCCGCGCACGGCAACCATCACCGCAGCCGAGCACACCACGCTGCTGGCCCTGGAGCGCGAGGCCTTCCTGGCCGCGGTGACCGGCCAACGCGAGTCGCGACTGGCCGCCGACGAGGTCATCACCCGCAGGCTGACGGTCTGAGGAGGGCAGCGTGACCGTCTGCTGTGGATGCCGGACCGAGCAGCCGGTCGCCGCGCGCCGCGTCACAGCGTGCTGTTCGGGGCCTGGTCGGGTCGCGACGCTGTCGGAGCGGCGGGACCAGGAGGAGGTCCGGGAGCTGCTGAGCAGCTACGTCGACCAGTGCCGGCAGATCGTGGGCCGAGGGCCGCCTGGACGAGGCTGTCGGCCTGGCCGTCAAGGCGGTCGAGAACGGCTGCTCACCGCCGGCTGACCAGGGCAGATGGTCCCATGGCTCGAACGGGCCGTGGGAAGTAGCCCCTCTGGGCCATGGCGCACTGAACCGCGGGCTATGGCGATTTGTCCGCGGCACCGACACCATGGGACGGCCGGGGTGGGGGCAGGGCAGACCGTCCCCCGGGGAGGGGCGGATGCCGATGTCCCACGTCGCGGAGGGCTCGTCCGGCGTGCTCGCCGGTGCCCGCACCGCCGTGCGCGAGACCAGGACGTCGCTGGCCTCGGTGTTCCGCAACCCCAACCTGAGGCGGATCCAGCTGGCGCTCGCCGGCTCGATGATCGGGGACTGGGCGTACGCGACGGCGGTGGCGGTGTGGGCCTACCAGGTCGGCGGTGCCACGGCGGTCGGGATCTGGACCGCCGTGCGCCTGACGCTGATGGCCTTGGGGTCCCCCGTCGGGGCGACGATGGCGGACCGGATGTCTCGCCGGACGTTGATGATCAGCGTCGACCTGCTCCGCGCCGGCCTGGTGGTGCTGGCGGCCGTGTGCCTCTACCTCGACCTGCATCCGCTCACCGTGTTCGTGCTGGCCAGCGTGGCCACCGTCGTCGGGACGCCGTTCCGTCCTGCCCAGCGCTCCCTGATGCCGTCGCTGGCGAACCACCCCGAGGAGCTGACCGCCTCCAACGGCACCTCGAGCACGGTGGAGAGCCTGGCCTTCTTCGTCGGTCCGGCGCTCGGCGCGCTGCTGATCGGCGTCGCGGACGTGCCCGTGGTCTTCCTGCTGAACGCCGCCACGTTCGTCTGGTCGATGGCGTTCGTGCTCAGGGTGCGGGTGCCGGAGCAGCAGCCCGAACGTGACCGTCCCTCCGTGGCCGAGGACGCGCCGAAGGACGACGCCCCCGGCGTCGTCAGCGAGACGCTCGCCGGCTTCCGGGCCATCGTCAAGGACCGCGACCTGCTCGTGGTGACCGTGGAGATCTGCGGTCAGACGGTGGTGGCCGGGGCGATGGCGGTGTTCATGGTGGTGATGGCCGTCGACGTCCTGCAGACCGGACCGAAGGGCGTGGGCTATCTGAACTCCGTCTTCGGGATCGGGGCCATTGTCGGCGGCTTCGTCGCCATCTCCCGCTCCTCCCATCGCACCCTGGCCCAGGACATGACGGCGGGCGTGGTGCTCTGGTCGCTGCCGCTGCTTTTGGTCACCGCCTGGGCGGCGCCCGCCGCGGCCTTCGCGGTGGTGCTGCTGCTCGGCTTCGGCAACCCGCTGGTCGACGTCAACATGGACACGATCGTGCAGCGGATCGTGCCCGACGAGGTGATGGGCCGAGTGTTCGGCGCCCTGGAGGCGATGCTGATCGGGACCATGGCGCTCGGCTCGGTGGTCACCCCCTTCCTGATCGACTGGCTCGGGCTGCGGATCTCGCTGGCGGCGCTCGGTGTCCTGGTCACCGTCGTGGCGTTGCTGGGCCTGCCGCGGATGCGCGGCCTCGACGGGCGGCTGCGCCGGCCCGCTGGTCTGTCACTGCTGCGGGCGGTGCCGATGTTCTCGCCGCTGGCCCCGGCCGTGGTGGAGGCCCTGGCCAACAGGCTGGTCGCCGTCCATGCCCCGGCCGGCATGGTGGTGCTGCGAGAGGGCGAGGAGTCCGACCGGTTCTACATCATCGAATCCGGGCTGGTGGAGGTCACCCAGGCCGGCGCGGTGCTGCGGCAGGAAGGCCCCGGCGACTTCTTCGGCGAGATCGGACTGCTCCGCGACGTGCCGCGCACTGCCACGATCATCGCGGTGCAGGCCACCAGGTTGCTGGCGCTGGAGCGCGACGACTTCCTGGCGGCGGTGACGGGACAGCGCGAGGCGCGGCGAGTGGCCGACGAGGTCGTGGCGCGGCGGTTGACGGTATGAAGGCTGACGGTGCGAGGACAGGGCGAGGGTGAGGGACCGATGAGCGTGTGCAGCGGGTGCGGCGAGCAGCAGCCGGAGGGTGCGCGGTTCTGCTTCAGCTGCGGCGCCTCGCTCGCCGCTCCCGTGTGCGCGACCTGCGGTGAGCAGCTGGTTCCCGGCGCCCGGTTCTGCAGCTCGTGCGGGGCTGCCCAGGGCGGTGCCCCGCTGGCGGACGGGCAGCCGGTGCCCGAAGGGGCCGCCCCGGCGATTCGCGGGCAGTCGGCGGGGCCGGTCCTGGGCCAGCCGGTTGCGGCGCGCCGGGTGACCAGCGTGCTGTTCGGGGACCTGGTGGGGTTCACGTCGTTGTCGGAGAGCCGCGACCAGGAGGAGGTTCGCGAGCTGCTGAGCAGCTACTTCGACCAGTGCCGCCAGGTCATCGGCCGCTACGGCGGCACGGTGGAGAAGTTCATCGGCGACGCGGTGATGGCCGTCTGGGGCGTGCCGACCGCGCACGAGGACGACGCGGAACGGTCCGTGCGCGCAGGTCTGGAGCTGGTGAACGCCGTGACCGCGATGGGCGAGGACCTGGGCGTTCCCGAGCTCGCCATGCGGGTCGGCATCGTCACCGGCGAAGTGGCGGTCACCATCGGTGCACAGCAGCAGGGCATGGTGGCCGGGGACGCGGTGAACACCGCCTCGCGGGTGCAGTCGGTTGCCTCGCCCGGCCAGGTCTGGGTCGACGAGACCACCAGGCTGCTCACCTCCTCGGCGATCACCTACGTCGACGTCGGCAGCCACGCGCTGAAGGGCAAGGCCGAACCGGTTCCGCTGTGGGC
The DNA here is from genome assembly GCA_035765755.1 of Nocardioidaceae bacterium. GTDB lineage: Bacteria > Actinomycetota > Actinomycetes > Propionibacteriales > Nocardioidaceae > DASSKA01. The sequence goes on along the minus strand of DASTWW010000250.1, from coordinate 6,223 downwards.
GGCCCAGGCTGTCGTTGCCGCGCGGGGTGGTGCGCAGCGGGCCGACGGTCTGGAGGCTCCGCTGGTCGGCCGGGACCGGGAGCTGCGTCTCATCAAAGAGCTGTTCCACGCCGCCCAGGAGAGCCCACGGCCGTCGCTGGTGGTCATCGACGGCGACCCCGGGGTTGGCAAGTCCCGGCTGGCCTGGGAGTTCGAGAAGTACGTCGACGGGCTGACCGTCGACACGATGTGGCACAGCGGACGGTGCGTCGCCTACGGCGAGGGCGTGGCCTACTACGCACTCGCGGAGGCCATCCGGGGCCGGCTGGCCTCCGTGACCCTTGACGGTGACGTCGAGGAGCTCGAGCTCGACCAGCAGCTGGACGCCGCGCTCGACCACTACGTACCCGACGACGAGGAGCGCGTCTGGCTGCGCGCGCGAGTGGCCGCGCTGCTCGGCTCCGCAGCGGTGGGCAGCTTCGATCGCGAGGACCTGTTCGCGGCGTGGACCACGTTCCTGGAGCGTGTCGGCGGTGGCGACAAGCTCGTGGCGATCGTCATCGACGATGCGCAGCACGCCGACGAAGGCCTGCTGGCGTTCGTCGACCATCTGCTGACGGTGGGCTCGTTCTCATGCTTCGTGATGATGCTGTCCCGTCCGGGTCTGCTCGAGGGGCACCCTTCGCTGGCGACGAACAGGCACGCCACCGTCGTGCACCTGCCCACCCTGTCGGCGCCGGACATCGCCCAGCTGCTGGACGGGCTGGTCTCCGGACTGCCGGAGCGGGTACGCAACGACCTGGTGGACCGCGCCGAGGGGGTGCCGCTCTTCGCGGTGGAGACGGTGCGCTCGCTGATCGACCGGGACCTCGTGGTCCCGCGCGGCGGGCAGTACGTGCTGGCCGCCGAGAACGGCTTCGACCTGGACTCGATCGGTGCCCCTGCCACGCTGCAGGCCCTGATCAGCGCTCGTCTGGACAGCCTGTCGCCGACGCAGCGCCAGGTCGTGGACCGCGCCAGCGTGCTGGGCGGCTCCTTCCGGCGCCAGGATGTCGCAGCGCTGGTGCCCGGCCTCGCCGAGTCCGGCGAGGTCGACGCCGTGCTCGGCCAGCTGGTCCGGCTCCAGATCCTGAGCCGGGAGACGAGCCGGCTCAGCTCGGAGTTCGGGCAGTACCAGTTCGTGCAGTCGGTGGTCCGCCAGGTGGCCTACTCCACCCTCTCGAGACGGGACCGGAAGGCCACCGAGCTCAGGGTGGTCGAGCTGCTGCTGCCCGAGGTCGAGGAGTCCGAGGACGTCGTACCCATGATCGCCCAGCACTACCTCGACGCGCTCGAGGCGGTGGCCGGCGACGACGACGTGCCCGAGCTGAAACGCGCGGCCATCGAGTTCCTGGAGCGGGCGGCGGCGCGCGCGTCGCGGCTCGGCTCCCCGAAGGAGGCGGCCGGCCACCTGATGGCCGCCTTGGAGCACGCCGATGACCCAGCCGACCAGGCACGCCTGCAGTGCGACCTCGCATGGGCGCTGAACAACGCCGCGGACTATGAACGGGCCGCCGAGCACGCGGCCGCCGCCGTGCGCACGTTCGACAGACTCGGCGACGCGGTCCGCGCCGGCGTCGCCGCGGCGGCGCAGTCCCGCGCCGTCGACAACCTCGGCAACCTGGAGGCCGGCCTCGAGATCGCGGAGTCGCGGTGGGAGGCCCTGCAAGGCCGCGCGGATGCCGACGAGGCGCTGCTCGCCCTCGGCAAGGAGGTCGCCGCCTGCCGGGTCGGTCTCAGCATGGACGTGCGAGACACGGTGGAGCGTTGGATGCGGGTCGCCGACCGGGCCGGATCGACCCCGGTGATCGCGGACTCCATGATCACGCTGGCCAACTACTACAGCAACATCGGGCTGCCGTTCGTGTGTCGCGCCATCCTGCAGGCCGGTGCGGACCTGGCTCGTGTCGAGCACCGGCCGGTGGTGCTCGCCCGCGCCCTGATCAACCTCAACGCGCTGAGCACCCACGAGGACGTGTCTCAGGCAGCCGACTACGGCCGTGAGGCGCTGGCGGTCGCGACCACGTCCGGGTCGCAGAACTACATCTCGTTCGCGCGGGTGAACCTGGCGCTCGCGCTCTTCGAGCAGGGGGCCTGGGCCGAGCTCGAGCAGCTGCTTGCCGCCGACGACGACAGCCTGATCGTGATGCGCGGGACGTACGACGCGCTGAGCTGTCTTCTCCGACAGGGGCAGGGCAGACCCTGGTCGCTCAGCTGGGAGGCGGGGTCGCCTCCGCCGATCGACGACAGGAACAGCGTGGCCTGGCAGCTGCTGTGCGAGGCGCAGTGGGCTCGTGGGGAAGGACGCCGAGCGGCCGCGGTCGCCGCGGGGCTCGAGGCGGTGGAGACCATGCTCGAGGCGACGGGACGATGGGACGACTTCCCGTTCGCGTGGGCCCTGGCGGCCGATCTCGTTCTCGAGGCCGGCGACGACCCGGCGTACCTGCAGCTCATGGAGATGGCCGGCGACGGCAGGGAGCGGCTGCCGTTGTCGATGAACGGCCACCTCGCGCGCACCTCGGCGCTGTGGGCGATGCGGCAGGCCCCGACATCGCCCGACGTCGAGGCGGGCCTGCGCAGAGCCATCGACATCTACCAGCGGTGGGGCTCGGTGATCCGCGTGGCCCGCACCCGCGCGGACCTGGCCTTCTGCCTGGCCGGTCAGGGCCGAGACATCGAGGCCGGCCCGCTGCTCGAACAGGCGCGAACCACGTTCGAGCAGATCGGGGCGGCCGCGTGGCTGGCCGCCACCGAGGAACGGCTGGTGGCCCCCCGAGTCGAGGACCTGCTGCCATGACCGCCTGTTCCAGCTGTTCGTCCGAGCAGCCCGAAGGCGCCCGCTTCTGCAACAGCTGCGGCGCCGCGATGGCCGCCCCCGTGTGCTCCTCGTGCGGCCAGCAGCTGGTGCCCGGCTCCCGGTTCTGCAACAGCTGCGGTGCCCCGCAGCAGGAAACGGCCGCGGCCTCGGCCGGCCCGGTCGCCCCCGCGAGGGGAGGCCAGCCGGTGGCGGCGCGGCGGGTGACCAGTGTGCTGTTCGGGGACCTGGTGGGGTTCACGTCGCTGTCGGAGAGCCGGGACCAGGAGGAGGTCCGGGAGCTGCTGAGCCGCTACTTCGACCAGTGTCGGCAGATCATCGGCCGCTACGGCGGGACGGTGGAGAAGTTCATCGGTGACGCGGTGATGGCCGTGTGGGGCGTTCCCACGGCGCACGAGGACGACGCGGAGCGATCCGTGCGCGCCGGTCTGGAGCTGGTGAACGCGCTGACTGCGATGGGCGAGGATCTCGGGGTTCCCGGGCTGGCGATGCGGGTGGGGATCGTGACCGGTGAGGTGGCGGTGACGATCGGCGCGGAGGCGCAGGGGATGGTGGCCGGGGACGCGGTGAACACTGCGTCGCGGGTGCAGTCGGTGGCCGCGCCGGGCCAGGTGTGGGTGGACGAGACCACGCGGTTGTTGACGTCCTCGGCGATCACCTACGTGGATGTGGGCAGCCACGCGCTGAAGGGGAAGGCCGAGCCGGTGCCGTTGTGGGCGGTGCGGGCGGTCGTCGCGGCGCGGGGCGGGGCGCAGCGGGCCGACGGCCTGGAGGCGCCGCTGGTCGGCCGGGACCGGGAGCTGCGGCTGGTCAAGGAGCTGTTCCACGCCGTCGAGGAAGGCGGTCGACCGGGGCTGGTGGTGGTCGACGGCGACGCCGGCGTCGGGAAGTCACGGCTGGCGTGGGAGTACGAGAAGTACGTCGACGGGCTGTCCACCGACGTGCGCTGGCACAGCGGCCGGTGTGTCGCCTACGGGGAAGGGGTGGCGTTCTACGCCCTCGCCGAAGCGGTCCGGGGCCGGCTCAGCACCGCACTCCCGGAGGCCGACGACGACCGGGACGTCGAGCCGGAGCGCCTGCTGGACGCCGGCCTCGACCGCTACGTGACCGACGCCGAGGAGCGCGCCTGGATCAAGCCCCGGCTGGGCGCGCTGCTGGGCATCGGGACGGTCGGCACCTTCGACCGCGAGGACCTGTTCGGCGCGTGGACGACCTTCCTCGACCGGGTCGGTGCCGGCGAGCAGACCCTGGTGATGGTCGTCGAGGATGCCCAGCACGCCGACGAGGGGCTGCTGGCGTTCCTCGAGTACCTGCTCACCGTCGGGTCGTTCCCGTGCTTCGTGATGCTGCTGAGCCGCCCGGGCCTGCTCGAGGCGCACCCCTCCTTGGCCACGAACCGCCAGTCCACCATCGTGCACCTGCCGACGCTCTCGGACGCCGACATGTCCCAGCTGCTGGGCGGGCTGGTGGCCGGCCTGCCCGACGACGTGCGCGCGAGCCTGGTGCGGCGGGCCGACGGGGTGCCGCTGTTCGCCGTCGAGACAGTGCGCTCCCTGATCGACCGGGACCTGGTGGTGCCGCGGGGTGGGCAGTACGTGCTGGCCGATCCCGACCGCCTGGACCTGGACACCATCGGGGCCCCGGCGTCACTGCAGGCACTGATCAGCGCCCGGCTGGACACGCTCACCGCCCAGCAGCGGCGGGTCGTCGATGCCGGGTCGGTGCTCGGCGAGTCCTTCCACCGCGACGAGATCGCGGCGCTCTGCCCCCAGTCGGCCGACCTGGACCACGTGCTCGGCGAGCTGGTCCGGTTGCAGATCCTGGGCAGGCAGTCCAGCAGGCTGAGCTCGGAGTTCGGTCAGTACCGGTTCGTGCAGACGGCGGTCCGCCAGGTCGCGTACGGCACGCTCTCTCGCCGGGACCGCAAGGCGATGCACCTGGCCGCGGTCGAGCTGCTGCTCTCCGACGAGGACGCAGGCGAGGACCTGGCGCCGATGGTCGCCCAGCACTACCTCGACGCGCTGGAGGCGATGCCCGCGGACCCCGACGCTGCTGCGCTGCAGGAGCGGGCCATCGCCCAGCTCGAGCGGGCCGCGAGACGGGCCGAGAGCCTCGGTGCACCCGGCGAGGCCGCGGGACATCTGGCCACCGCCCTCGCGAACGCCAGTGAGGAGTCGACGTGTGCCCGGCTGCGCAGCGAGCTGGCCTGGGCGCTGCTGCACTCCGGCAGGTACGACGACGCCGCGCGGCACGCCTCCACGGCGACGGCCGAGTTCCAGGCTCTGGGCGAACCGGTCAGCGCCGGAGTCGCAGCGGCCGCTCACGCGCAGGCGCTGGCACTGGGCCTGGGAGACAACGAAGCCGGGATCGCGGTCGCCGAGCCGTGGTGGGACCGCCTGAACGGACATCCTGAGGGGGACGCGGCACTGCTCGCGCTGTCTGAGTCGCTGATCACGTGCAAGCTGCGGATGAGCCAGGACATCCGCGACCTCAACGAGGCCAGGGTGCGCCTGGCCGAGCGGCTCGGCAAGGTGGATGCCATCGCGGACGCCTACAGCTCGCTCGGCGTGCACTACGCCACGCAGGGGCTGATCTCCTTCTCGCTGGTGCTCCTGGACGCCGCGGCCGACATGGCGCGCAAGCAGCATCGGCCGAGCGCGCTGGCGCGTGCCCTGCTGAACCAGACGGCGTTCCTGAACGCCGACGACGTGGCGCAGGCGGTGGACCGGGGCCGCGAGGCGCTGGCGGCTGCGTTCACGTCCGGCGCTGCGGTCTGGATCTCCTTCGCGCAGGTCAACCTCGCCCTGGCGCTCATCGAACGGGGCCTGTGGGACGAGCTGGAGCAGGCCCTTGCCGGTGACATCGACGTGACCGAGAAGACCAACGAGCAGTGCTTCGCGGCGCTCGCCTTGGAGCTGAAGCTGGCACGGGGCGAGCCGTGGTCGCTGCCCTGGTCCGTCGGCGCCCGCCCGGCGGGGGACGACTACGCGAGCGAGGGGTGGCAGGACTACTGCGAGGCGCTCGCCTCGCGTGCCGACGGCCGGGCGGGTGAGGCACTGGAGCACGTGATGGCTGGCCTGGAGAAGATGTTCGCCTTCAGCGGCACCTGGGACGACCTGCCGCACTTCTGGAGCGTGGCCGTCGACCTGACCGTCGAGACCGGTGACCGGGCGGCCCGTGACCGGTTGCTCGAGCTCGCCGACGACTCGCAGACCCGCATCCCCGTCTCGCTGAAGGGCCACCGGCACCGGCTGGAGGCACTGTGGGCCGACCGGCACGGCGGCGACCCCTCCGACGTGGAGCGCGGGCTCCGGGCCGCACTGGAGGCGTACGACGCGTGGGGATCGGTCGTGCACCTGAGCAAGGCCAGGGCCGAGCTCGGTGTGTGGC
>DASTWW010000249.1:0-15699 GCA_035765755.1 Nocardioidaceae bacterium | reverse complement strand
GTACTACCCGGCGGTGAACCTGGGTTACTCCGGCACCGCGATGCTTCGCGGCTCCAAGGTCGGCGGCATGGCCAACGACAACGTCCGCGGCATGCCGACCTTCGCCCAGATGTACATCACCAAGTGATCCACGTCTGAGCGTGCTCGGCGCACGCCGAGCCGTCACACCCGGTGGGGGCGGGGCAGCCCCCGCCCCCACCGGTCCGATCTACCTGGGAAGGCCCCGGTCCATTGTTCGGCTATGTCGTCCGGCGCATCATCTCCGGCATCCTCGTGCTCTTCGTGGTGTCGATCGCTGTGTTCTCGCTCTTCTTCTACGGCCCCTCCGACCCGGCGTACGCGTATTGCCCGGAGAGCCACTGCACCCCGGCGCGACTGGAGATCATCCGGGACAGCCTCGGCCTCGACAAGCCGGTCGTGGAGCAGTACGGCAACTACATGAAGGGCATCTTCGTCGGCAACGACTACAACGCCGGCGCCCTCACCATCCCCTGCCCGGCACCCTGCCTTGGCGTCTCGTTCAAGCTGCGCCTCAACGTCACCGACTACCTGCTCGGGCGGTTCCCCGCCACCTTGTCGCTGGCCGTCGGCAGCGCGGTCATCTTCCTCACCCTCGGAGTGGGGTTGGGAACACTGGCCGCCAGAGTCAGAGGCACCCTGGCTGACAAGGGCATCGTGGGGTCCAGCCTGCTGCTGAACTCGATCCCGTACTACCTGCTCGCGCTGCTGGCCTACCTCTACCTGGTCAGTGAGTGGGGCATCTTCCCCGACACCGGCTACTTCTCGCCGTTCACCGACGGCCCGCTCAAGTGGGTCCAGGGGCTGCTCCTTCCCTGGCTGGTGCTCGCTGTGTGGGACTCCACGCAGTACGCCCGGTTCAGCCGAGGATCGATGATCGAGGCGCTGAACGAGGACTACGTGCGTACGGCGCGGGCCAAGGGCCTGTCCGAGCGACGGGTCACGTTCAAGCACGCGTTGCGCGCGGCGATCGTCCCGGTGATCACCATCTTCGGTCTGGACTTCGCCTACCTGCTGGCCGGCACGGTGTTCACCGAGTACATCTTCAACATCCAGGGCATCGGGCTGACCGCTATCTCCGCGATCTTCCAGAAGGACCTGCCGATCATCTCCGCGACGGTGCTGATCGCGGCCACCTTCGTGGTGGCGATGAACCTGATCGTCGACGTCATCTACAGCGTCATCGACCCGAGGGTGCGGCTGTCATGAACACCTCAGTGAGCTCGACCGACATCAGCGTCGCACCTTCGGTTGCGGACTCGCCGAACGGGGCCGGCCCGGGACGCACCGAGCCGTACCTCGTGGTGGAGAACCTGACCGTCCGGTTCCCGACCGCGGACGGCGTGGTGCAGGCGGTGACCGACCTGAGCTACAGCCTGGAGCAGGGCAAGACGCTGGGCATCGTGGGCGAGTCCGGGTCCGGCAAGAGCGTGTCGTCGATGGCCATCATGGGGCTGCACGACTACAAGCGCACCCAGATGTCCGGCTCGATCCGGGTCGGTGGACGCGAGATCGTCGGCCTGTCCAACGACAAGATGCAGAAGGTGCGCGGCAACGACGTCGCGATGATCTTCCAGGACCCGCTCAGCTCGCTGCACCCGTTCTTCACGATCGGCTCGCAAATCTCGGAGGCCTACCGCTCGCACCACCGCGTCTCCCGGTCCGCGGCGCGCGCCAAGGCCGTCGAGATGCTCGACCGGGTCGGCATCCCGCAGGCACGCAGCCGCGTCGACGACTTCCCGCACCAGTTCTCCGGCGGCATGCGCCAGCGCGCGATGATCGCCATGGCGCTGGTCAACGACCCGAAGCTGCTGATCGCCGACGAGCCGACCACCGCCCTCGACGTGACCGTCCAGGCCCAGATCCTCGACCTGCTCCAGGACCTGCAGCGCGACTTCAACTCCGCGATCATCATCATCACCCATGACCTGGGCGTGGTCGCCGAGATGGCCGACGAGGTGCTCGTCACCTACGCGGGGCGGTGCGTGGAGTACGGCGCGACCAAGGAGATCCTCACCCACCCGGAGATGCCCTACACCTGGGGACTGCTTTCCAGCGTCCCCGACGTGTCGGGGGACCCCGACGCCCCGCTCGTGCCGATCCCCGGCAACCCGCCCAGCCTGCTGAGCCCGCCGACCGGGTGCGCCTTCCACCCCCGGTGCTCGCACCGGGACAAGGTCCCGGGCGACCTGTGCGCGACCGAGCTGCCGCTGCTGGTCCGCGGCGGCCGCGGCCCGGGGCACTTCCGGCGCTGCCACCTCGCCGACCCGGAGGCCATCTACCAGACCGAGGTCCTGGCCGAGACCGACCCGGAGGCGGCCGAGGCGCTCTCCGCACCGACCTACGACTCGCTCGCGAGCGACCCCACCAGTGCTGAGTAGGACGATGACAGCGATGACACAGACCGAAGTCACCACCGCGCGCGGCAGCCACGCGGCCACGTCCGGCCCGATCCTCGAGGTCGAGAACCTGACGAAGTACTTTCCGGTGAAGTCTTCCGGCCTGCTGCGGCGCACGATCGGCCAGGTGCAGGCCGTCGACGGGGTGTCCTTCCAGGTGCAGCGAGGCTCCTCCCTCGGCCTGGTCGGCGAGTCCGGCTGCGGCAAGTCGACGACCGGCCGGCTGATCACCCGGCTCTACGACCCCACCGCCGGGTCGATGCGCTTCGACGGCCGCGAGATCGGCAAGCTGTCGAACCGGCAGATGCAGCCACTGCGCAGCGAGATCCAGATGATCTTCCAGGATCCTTACAGCTCGCTGAACCCCCGGCACACCGTCGGCGCGATCATCGGCACCCCGCTGCGGGTGCACAAGGTGGTGCCGGAGAAGCAGGTGCTGAACCGGGTCCGGGAGCTCCTGGACGTGGTTGGTCTCAACCCCGAGCACTACAACCGCTACCCGAGCGAGTTCTCCGGCGGCCAGCGGCAGCGGATCGGCATCGCGCGGGCGTTGGCCCTGCAGCCGAAGCTGCTGGTCGCCGACGAGCCGGTCTCTGCGCTGGACGTGTCCATCCAGGCGCAGGTGATGAACCTTCTGCAGGATGTGCAGAAGGAGTTCGACATCGCGTTCTTGTTCATCGCCCACGATCTGGCGGTGGTCCGGCACTTCTGCCCGGAGGTCGCGGTGATGTACCTCGGCAAGATCGTGGAGATCGCCGACCGCGACACCCTGTACCGCCGGCCGCACCACCCCTACACGCAGGCCCTGCTCTCGGCGGTCCCCGACGTCCGGCAGGCCGCTGTGGGCGGACGCCGCGAGCGGATCCGGCTCGAGGGCGACGTACCCAGCCCGATCAACCCGCCGTCCGGCTGCCGTTTCCGGACCCGCTGCTGGATGGCGCAGGTCATCTGCGCCAAGCAGGAGCCGCCACTGATCCAGATCGACGCCACCCACAAGGTCGCCTGCCACTTCGCAGGCGAGAGGGGTACGGCGGGGGCTGTGCCCGTCACACTGAGCTCGCTGGGCGTGGACCGGCACGGGACCCCGGTCTCGGGTGTGCAGCCGGCCGAGGACGACCACACCGGTCCGGGCTACGCGCCGACCTGGAAGACGCTGGAGGAGCGCGCCGCTGCGTCCGCCAGGCTGGCCGACGCCAACGGAGTCTCGGCCTCCTGACCGGCTGGACCGTCCGCGGCCCTGGGTAGTGTCGTCGCCGTGGATGGTCTGTTCGAGATGGGCGGCACGGCCGCACCGAGCTCCGGGGGGACGCTCGCCGGGAACGAGCACGCGTCTGCACCGTTGGCGGTGCGGATGCGGCCGCGCACGCTCGACGAGCTGACCGGGCAGCAGCACCTGCTGGCCGCCGGCTCGCCGCTGCGCAGACTCATCGAGGGCGACCAGCCCATGTCGCTGCTGCTGTGGGGGCCACCGGGCACCGGGAAGACCACGATCGCCTCGATCGTCAGCCGGCAGACCAACCGGCGCTTCGTGGAGGTCTCCGCCGTGGCCGCCGGGGTGAAGGAGGTGCGCGCGGCGATCGACGCCGCGCGCGCCGAGCTGACCCGCGGCGGCCGGGAGACGGTGCTGTTCGTCGACGAGGTGCACCGGTTCACCAAGGCCCAGCAGGACGCGCTGCTGCCGGGGGTGGAGAACCGCTGGGTGACTCTGGTCGCCGCGACCACCGAGAACCCGTTCTTCAGCGTGATCTCGCCGCTGATGTCCCGCTCGCTGCTGCTCACGCTCGAGCCGCTCACCGACGACGACATCCGTGGAGTGCTCGAGCTGGCACGCACCGACGAGCGCGGTCTCGCCGGGGCGGTCCAGGCCGAGGAGGACGCACTCGACCACATCGTGCGGCTGGCCGGTGGGGATGCACGACGGGCGCTCACCTATCTCGAGGCGGCCGCGGGCGCGGCGATGGCGGGGGAGCAGCCGGTCGTCACGCTCGAGGCGACCGAGACCGCCGTGGACCGGGCGGCGGTGCGCTACGACCGGCAGGGCGACCAGCACTACGACGTGATCAGCGCCTTCATCAAGTCGATCCGCGGCTCCGACGCCGACGCAGCGCTGCACTACCTGGCCCGGATGGTCGAGGCGGGGGAGGACCCGCGGTTCGTCGCCCGCCGGCTGGTCATCTTGGCCAGCGAGGACATCGGTCTGGCCGATCCGACGGCACTGACCACCGCAGTGGCGGCGGCGCAGGCCGTGCAGCTGATCGGCATGCCGGAGGGCCGGCTGAACCTGGCCCAGGCGACGATCGCGCTGGCCCTGGCCCCGAAGTCGAACGCGGTGATCCGGGCGATCGACGCCGCCTCGGCGGACGTGCGCTCGGGCCTGGTCGGCCCGGTGCCCGGCCACCTGCGCGACGCGCACTACGCGGGGTCGAAGAAGCTCGGCCACGGAGCCGGCTACAAGTACGCCCACGACGAGCCGTTCGGCATCGCCGAGCAGCAGTACGCTCCCGACGTGGTCGCGGACCGCACCTACTACGAGCCCACCACCTTGGGGGCCGAAGCTGCCGTCAAGGAGCGCTGGGAGCGGATCCGCCGGCTGGTGCGCGGCACCGCTCCGTGACCCACGCGGCCGCAAGGTAGGGTCGGGTCCCGTGGATCTCGCGCTCGTGGTGACCCTGGCGGTGACGGCCGTCCTGCTCGCGGTGGCCTGTGGGCTGCTCGCCGTCGCGCTGACCGGCAGCCGCCGCGCCGGCCGGGCGCTGGAGGCGTCCCAGGCTGAGGCTGCCGCGCTCGCCGCGCGCATAGAGCAGCTGGAGCGGGCCCCTCGCGCGCCCGAGCCCGTGGTGCCGGAGACCGGCTTCCTGATCACCGACGTCGGCACCCGGCACGGCGGCCTGGGCGACGACCGGGGCGACGACCCGAGCGACGACGCCGTGCGCACCCAGATGGTGCTCTCGTCGGTGGTCGCCGAGCCTTTGGTGAAGGCGCTGGCGTTCGGGTACGGCGTGCGCCGGGCGCTGTCCCCGCAGAACCGCAACCGGATCCGCTTCGAGGTCCGCCGAGAGGTGCGTCGCGCGCGCAAGCTGCGCCGCCGTGACGCCCGCCGGGCGGCCCGTCAGTCAGCCCGTCAGTCAACGCGTCAGGCGGCAGCATGAGATTCTCCCCACGAGACTGCTCGCTTCGCTCGCATTCTTCACCCCACGGCACCGCTCGCTGCGCTCGCGCTGCCTCGGGGACCCCGACCTTTCGCGGGGGCCCCGAATGAGGAGAGGCTTCTGGTTCCTCGCCGGGGCCGGCGCCGGCGTCTACGCGGCCTTCCGGGTGCGCCGGGTGATGGAGGCGTTCACCCCCGACGGGATGCGTGACCGGCTCGCCGGGCTGGCCGTGGGCGCCCGGCTGCTCGGGGAGGAGGTGTCCGCCGGCATGGTCGAGGCGGAGACCGACCTGCGCGACCGACTCGGGCTCGATGGCCCCGACGCGCCGCGGCACCGGCGCGTGGAGGCGGCGCCTCGGCAGCGCGAGCTGGACCGTGAACCGACCAGAAAGGGCACCCTCTGATGGACACCGCGGAGATCCGCCGACGCTTCATCGCGCACTTCGAGGAACGCGGTCACCAGGTGGTCCCCTCGGCGTCGCTGCTGCTCGACGACCCGACCCTGCTGTTCGTCAACGCGGGCATGGTGCAGTTCAAGCCGTACTTCCTCGGCCAGGAGACCCCGCCGTACAAGCGCGCGGTGAGCGTGCAGAAGTGCGTGCGCACCCTCGACATCGAGGAGGTCGGCAAGACCACCCGGCACGGCACGTTCTTCCAGATGAACGGCAACTTCGCCTTCGGCGACTACTTCAAGGAAGGCGCGATCGAGAACGCCTGGGAGCTGGTCACCGGCAGCACCTCCGAGGGCGGGCTCGGCTTCGACCCGGGCACGATCTGGGTCACCGTCTACGAACGTGACGACGAGTCGGCCCACCTGTGGTCAAAGATCGCCGGCCTCCCGGCTGAGCGGATCCAGCGGCGTGGGCTGAAGGACAACTACTGGCACATGGGCGTGCCGGGACCGGGCGGACCGTGCAGCGAGATCTACGTCGACCGCGGCCCCGAGCACGGCCGCGACGGTGGGCCGGTCGTCGACGAGGACCGGTTCCTGGAGATCTGGAACCTGGTCTTCATGCAGTCCGAGCTGTCGGAGGTGCGCGCGAAGGACGACTTCGACGTCGCCGGGGACCTGCCCGCGAAGAACATCGACACCGGCATGGGCCTGGAGCGGGTGGCCTACCTGCTGCAGGGCAAGAACAACCTCTACGAGATCGACGAGATCTTCCCGGTGATCGAGAAGGCCGCGGAGCTGTCGGGCAAGCGGTACGGCGGGAACCACGAGGACGACGTGCGCTTCCGGGTGGTGGCCGACCACGTGCGCAGCGGCATGATGCTGATCTCGGACGGGGTCACCCCCGGGAACGAGGCCCGCGGCTACGTGCTGCGCCGGCTGCTGCGCCGCGCCGTACGCTCCATGCGGCTGCTGGGCGTCGAGGACCGCGTGCTGCCCGAGCTGTTCCCGGTCAGCCGCGACAAGATGAAGCTGTCCTACCCCGAGCTGGAGACCCAGTGGGAGCGCATCTCCACGGTGGCCTATGCCGAGGAGGACGCGTTCCGGCAGACGCTGCGCACCGGCACCACGATGTTCGACCTGGCCGCGCAGGAGGCCAAGCAGCAGGGCCGCACCCAGCTGTCCGGCAGCAAGGCGTTCGCGCTGCACGACACCTACGGCTTCCCGATCGACCTCACTCTCGAGATGGCCTCCGAGCAGGGGCTCAGCGTGGACGAAGAGGGCTTCCGCCGGCTGATGGGAGAGCAGCGGGATCGCGCCAAGGCCGACGCCAAGGCCAAGAAGGGCCGCCACATCGACGCCGCGGCCTACCGGGCGGTCGCGGACACCATCGGCCGGGCCGTGGAGTTCACCGGCTACGACGAGATCGTGTCCGAGGCCCGGGTCAGCGGCCTGGTCGCCGGCTCCGGGGTGGTGCAGTCGGCCGGCGAGGGTGAGGAGGTCGAGCTGGTCCTGGACCGCACCCCGTTCTACGCCGAGGGCGGCGGCCAGCTCGCCGACCACGGGCTGGTCGAGCTGGCCAACGGCGCCACCGTCCAGGTGCTCGATGTGCAGTCGCCGATCACCGGGCTAATCGTGCACCAGGCCAAGGTGCTCTCCGGCGAGATCACCGTCGGCGACGCCGCGCAGGCGATGGTGGACATCGAGCGGCGCAAGTCGATCAGCCGGTCGCACACCGCCACGCACATGGTGCACAAGGCGTTCCGGGAAGCCCTCGGAGAGACCGCCACCCAGGCCGGCTCGGAGAACGCGCCCGGCCGGTTCCGCTTCGACTTCTCCGCGACCGGGGCGGTGCCCACTGTGGCGATGACCGACGTGGAGGCCCGGGTCAACGACCTGGTGCTGGCCGACCTGGCGGTGCACGCGGAGCTGATGAGCCAGGGCGAGGCCCGCCGCTCCGGGGCGATGGCCCTGTTCGGGGAGAAGTACGGCTCCGAGGTCCGGGTGGTGTCCGTCGGCGACTGGGCCCGCGAGCTGTGCGGCGGCACCCACGCGCTGCGCTCGGGTCAGCTCGGCGTGGTCAAGCTGCTGGGCGAGTCCTCGATCGGCTCCGGCGTACGACGCGTGGAGGCGCTCGTCGGCAACGACGCCTACCGGTTCCTGGCGCGTGAGCACGTGCTGGTCGCCCAGCTCAGCGAGGCGCTCAAGGCCCGTCCGGAGGAGCTCCCCGAGCGGGTGCACGACCTGGTGGAGCGGCTGCGCACGGCCGAGAAGGAGATCGAGCGGGTGCGCGTCGCGCAGCTGCTGGCCTCGGCCGGCGAGCTGGCCGCCCGCCCGAACGACGTGTTCGGGGTGAGCTTCGTCGGGCACCGCGCCGAGGGCGCCGGAGCCGGGGACGTGCGCAAGCTCGCGCTCGACGTGCGCGGACGGATGCCGGCGGGCCGGCCCGCGGTGGTGGCGATCATCGGCTCGACCGGCGGCAAGCCGTCGGTCGTGGTGACCGTCAACGACGAGGCCCGCGGCTGGGGCGTGTCGGCGAACGCGCTGGTCAAGGTGGCCGCGGCCGCGCTCGGCGGCAGCGGCGGCGGCAAGGACGACGTCGCCCAGGGCGGCGGCGCCGACGCGACCAAGGCCGACCAGGCGCTGCGCGACGTGGAGCACGAGGTCGGCCGCGCGGTCACCGCGGGACGGTCGTGAGCCCAGTCGTCGGAGGACGCGGGTGAGGCAGGGCGTGCGGCTCGGCGTCGACCTCGGGGACGTCCGGATCGGGGTGGCCAGGTCAGATCCGGCCGGCCTGATCGCCACTCCCGTGGAGACGCTGCCCCGCGGCGCGGGGGACCTGCAGCGGCTCGCGGCCCTGGTCGCAGAGCACGACGCCGTGGAGGTGGTGCTCGGACTGCCGCGCTCGCTCTCTGGCGGGGAAGGCCCCGCAGCGGCTAAGGTGCGCGAGTTCGCCCGCAGCCTGGCGGAGGCGTTGCGACCGGTGCCGGTGCGGCTGTGCGACGAACGCCTGAGTACGGTGACCGCTGAGGCGGTGCTGCGCGGGCAGGGCAGAAAGGGCCGCAAACGGCGGGCCGTGGTCGACCAGGCCGCCGCGGTGGTGATCCTGCAGAGCGCGCTGGACACCGAGCGTGGCTCGGGGACCGCGCCCGGTGAGATCGTGTGAGATGGACGGCGGGGGCTCGGAGGCGACCAGACAGGATGCGAGCGTGAGTCACATCGGCCTGCACGTCGGGCACTCCCGGCGCCGCAAGCGCCGCGGCATGGGCTGTCTCGCCGTGGTGGTGGCCCTCGCGGTGCTGGCCGGGGGCGGGTTCGCGGCGTACACCCTCGGCTACGGCTTCTTGAAGCGCACCTTCGCGCCGCCCGCCGACTACAGCGGCCCAGGCACCGGGTCGGTGGTCGTGCAGGTGCACTCCGGCGACACGGCGGCCGACATCGGCCAGACCCTGGTGAAGGCCGACGTGGTCAAGAGCGTGGACGCGTTCACCGAGGCCGCGCGCGGCAACGCGAAGTCGCGCAGCATCCAGGTCGGCTTCTACCGGCTCAAGCACAAGATGCCCGCCGCCGCGGCGCTCGGTGTGCTCGTCAATCCGGCGAACATGGTGCAGGCCTCGGTCACCATCCCGGAGGGGTACACCGTCGAGCAGATCGTGGCCCGGCTGGCCCACGACACCGACCTGAGCCGCAAGGACCTCCGGGACGCGTTGCACGGCTCGATCGGGCTTCCGTCGTACGCCCACGGCAATCCGGAGGGGTACCTGTTCCCGGCGACGTACGAGGTGGCACCGGACGCGACCGCCGCCTCGGTGCTGACCGCGATGGTCGACCGCTACAAGCAGGAGGCGGCCAAGCTGGACCTGTCCGCGCGGGCGGAGAAGCTTGGCTACAGCGCGCACGACGTGATGGTGGTCGCCAGCCTGGTGCAGTCCGAGGCGCGGCTGAAGCGGGACTTCCCGAAGGTGAGTCGGGTGATCTACAACCGGCTCGGCCACCACATGAAGCTGCAGCTGGACTCCACGGTGCACTACGCGGTGGGCAGCGACGGGACGGTCGGCACCAGCAACGCCGAGCGCAGCTCGAACTCGCCGTACAACACCTACAAGCATCTCGGGCTTCCGCCGACGCCGATCTCCGCCCCGGGCGAGGAGGCGATCAAGGCGGCGCTGGACCCGGCGCAGGGCAGCTGGTTGTACTTCGTGACCACCAACCCGGACACCGGGCTGACCAAGTTCGCCACCACCTACGCCGAGCACCTCAAGCACGTCGCCCAGTTCAAGCACTGGTGCGCCCAGTCCGAGCACTGCTGAGCGCGCCGTGTCTCCCCGACGCTGCGCGGTGCTCGGCCGGCCGATCGCGCACTCGCTGTCGCCGGCGCTGCACCGGGCCGGGTACCGGGCGGTGGGGCTGGACTGGAGCTACGAGGCGTACGACGTGGGGCCTGCGCAACTGCCCGGCTTCCTGGCCGGCCTCGACAGCTCCTGGCGCGGCCTGTCGCTGACCATGCCGCTGAAGCGGGCCGTGCTGCCGCTGCTCGACGAGCTCGACGACCGGGCCCGGCAGGCCGGCGCGGCCAACACCGTGCTCCTGAACGGCTCCCGCCGGGTCGGCGCCAACACCGACGTCCCCGGCGCGGCGGCCGCGATCCGGGAGCGCTCCGCCGCGCCGGTGACCCGGGCGCTGGTGCTCGGCGGCGGGGCGACCGCGGCCTCGGTGCTGCTCGCGCTGGCCGACCTGGGCTGCCGCGAGGCGCGGCTGCTGGTCCGCTCGCCGGACCGGGCTAGGGGGACCCTCGAGGCGGTGGCCCGGCACCCGGCCCCGCCGGCCGTGGAGGTCTGCGAGCTCGCCACGGCCCGGCCCGAGACGACCTGGGACATCGTGGTGTCCACCGTGCCCGCCGGGGCGCAGACCGCCGAGATGGTGGCGTTCGCCGCCGGTGTTCCGGTGGTCTTCGACGTCGGGTATGACCCCTGGCCGACCCGGTTGGCCGCCCAGGTCAACGGCGACCAGGTGCGGGTGTCCGGGCTGGACCTGCTCGTGCACCAGGCGGCTGTGCAGTTCACGCTGATGACCGGCTTGCCGGCGCCACTCGAGGCGATGCGCGCCGCCGGCGAGGACGCGCTGGCTGCTCGTCCCCCCACCTGACCGGCCACCCCCGTCGTACCGACATCGTGTCGGTAACGCGACGTATGGGCCGCGCTTGGCGTACCGATGTCGTGTCGGAAACGCGACGCATACGTCGCGTTTCACGTACCGATATCGGTACGAGCGCCTAGGGTGCGGGGACATGATGTGGCATCTGGCAACGGCGTTCGCGGCCGGCTTCTACGGCGTGCTGGCCGGCCTGCTGGTGCCCGAGATCATCCGGCGGGTCCCGGAGCCGGAGGCCGAGCCGGGGGACTCGCACGGCAGCCACGCGGGGAGCGAGGCCGGCCAGGCGCCGGCGGGGGAGGCGCCCCCGCGCGAGGCCAAGGAGCCCTACGCCGACATCGCGCGGCTGCGCGGACTCCGCACCGGTGCCGCCCTGGCCACCGGCGCGGTCGCAGCAGCGCTCGGTGCGCGGGTCGGCTGGCGCCCCGAGCTGTCCTTCCTGCTCTACCTCGCCCCGGTGGGGGTGGCGCTGGCGGTGATCGACTGGCGCACCCGGCTGCTGCCCACCCGGCTGATCGCCCCGTCGTACGGCGTGGTGGCGGTGCTCGCCGTGCTGTCCGCCTGGGCGGACCGGGACTGGCACGCGCTGGAGACGGCCGGCTGGGGCTGGCTGGTCTCCGGCGGCACCTTCCTGCTGCTGTGGCTGGTCTACCCGCGAGGGATGGGGTACGGCGACGTGCGGCTGTCCGGGGTGCTCGGCATCGCCCTGGGCTACCTCGGCTGGGCGCCGATGCTCAGCGGGGTCTACGCCGGGTTCCTGCTGGGCGGGTTCGGCGGGCTGCTGCTCTCCCTGCTGCGCGTCGTGGACCGCAAGGCCTACCCGTTCGGGCCGTTCATGCTGCTCGGCGCGCTTGCCGGCGTGCTGCTCGGTCCCTATGTCGCGGCTTGGTACGGCTGAGCCCGGTGTGACCGGCGCGTGAAAGACTCACACCTATGCTGCGCTGGCTCACCGCGGGAGAGTCCCACGGCCCCGGACTGGTCGCCGTGCTGGAGGGCATGCCCGCCCACGTCGAGGTGACCACCGCCGACATCGCCGAGGCACTGGCCCGCCGCCGGCTCGGCTACGGCCGCGGCGCCCGGATGAAGTTCGAGGCCGACGAGGTCGAGCTGATCGGCGGGGTCCGGCACGGCCGGACCCTGGGCAGCCCGGTGGCCGTCCGGGTCGGCAACACCGAGTGGCCCAAGTGGGAGAAGGTGATGGCCGCCGACCCCGTCGACGAGGCCGAGCTGGAGTCGCTGGCCCGCAACGCCGCGCTGACCCGCCCCCGGCCGGGGCACGCGGACCTCGTCGGCATGCAGAAGTACTCCTTCGACGAGGCGCGACCGGTCCTGGAGCGCGCCTCCGCGCGTGAGACGTCGGCCCGGGTGGCCCTCGGCGCGGTCGCCGCCGCCTTCCTGGACCAGGCGCTCGGCGCGCGAGTCGTGTCGCACGTGGTCGCGATCGGCGCCGCCCGCTCGCCGTACGGCTCGCTGCCCGCACCCGACGACGTGGCTGCTCTGGACGCCGACCCGGTGCGCTGCCTCGACCCGGACGCGAGCAAGGCGATGGTCGAGGAGATCGACCAGGCCCACAAGGACGGCGACACGCTCGGCGGCGTCGTCGAGGTCGTGGTGCACGGCCTGCCGCCTGGCCTGGGGTCGCACGTGCACTGGGACCGCCGCCTCGACGCCCGGCTGGCCGGCGCGCTGATGGGCATCCAGGCGATCAAGGGCGTCGAGGTCGGCGACGGCTTCGCGCTCGCCGCGGACCGCGGCTCCCGTGCCCACGACGAGATCGTCCGGACCGAGCGGGGGATCGGCCGGAGCGGCGGCCGCTCCGGCGGCACCGAGGGCGGCATGTCCACCGGCGAGGTGCTGCGGGTGCGTGCGGCCATGAAGCCGATCTCCACGGTGCCGCGCGCGCTGCGCACCGTCGACGTGGCGACCGGGGAGGCCGCCGTCGCTCACCACCAGCGCTCGGACGTGTGCGCGGTACCCGCCGCCGGGATCGTGGCGGAGGCGATGGTGGCGCTGGTGCTCGCCGACGTGGCGCTGGAGAAGTTCGGCGGCGACTCGGTGGCGGAGACCCGGCGCAACGTGGAGGGGTACCTGTCCTCGCTGAGGTTCTCGTGAGCCGGCCCCGCGCGGTCCTGGTCGGGCCGATGGGTGCCGGCAAGACCACCGTCGGCAGGCTGCTCGCCTCGCAGTGGGGGGTCGAGCTGCGCGACACCGACCAAGACGTCGAGGCGGCCGCCGGCCGCACCATCTCCGAGATCTTCGTCGACGACGGCGAGGCGCGCTTCCGGGAGCTGGAGCGGGAGGCGGTCGCTGCCGCGCTGGCCGCCCACCCGGGCGTGCTCGCGCTCGGCGGCGGCGCGGTGCTCGACCCGCGGACCCGGGAGGCGCTCGCCGGGCACTGCGTGGTGTTCTTGCAGGTGAGCCTGTCCGACGCGGTCAAACGGGTGGGACTGGGCACCGCGCGGCCGCTGCTGCTGGGCAACGTGCGGTCGCAGATCAAGGCGCTGCTCGACGCCCGGCTTCCGGTCTACCAGGCGGTGGCCACGGTGATCGTCGCCACCGACGGCAGGACCCCCGACGAGGTCGCCGAGGAGGTGCGCCGCGCGGTGGAGGGCTCGGAGGCGGCGGAAGCCGTGGAGGGAGGACGTGATGGCTGACTCGACCCGGCTGCGGGTGGCCGGCGCCGCGCCGTACGACGTCGTCGTGGGCACCGGGCTGCTCGGCGAGGTGCCCGCCATGCTGGGGGAGGGTGTGCGCAAGGTGGCGGTGATCCATCCGCACGCGCTCGCCGCGACCGGTGAGGCGATCCGCGCCGACCTGGCCGGGCAGGGCTACGACGCGCACGCGATCGAGATCCCCGACGCGGAGGAGGCCAAGCTCGCTCCAGTCGCGTCGTTCTGCTGGCAGGTGCTCGGCAGGACCGGATTCACCCGGTCCGACGCGGTGGTGACCGTGGGCGGAGGGTCGACCACCGACCTGGGCGGCTTCGTCGCGGCCACCTGGCTGCGCGGCGTCAAGGTGGTGCACCTGCCCACCACGCTGCTGGGGATGGTCGACGCGGCCGTCGGCGGCAAGACCGGCATCAACACGGCGGAGGGCAAGAACCTGGTCGGCGCGTTCCACGAGCCCGCCGGGGTGCTGTGCGACCTGGCTGCGCTGGAGACGCTGCCGCGCAACGAGCTGCTCAGCGGGATGGGCGAGGTGATCAAGTGCGGGTTCATCGCCGACCCGACCATCGTGGAGCTGGTCGAGCGGGACCCGGTCGCGGCTACCGACCCCGGCTCGGAGCAGCTGCGCGAGCTGATCGAGCGCGCGCTGGCGGTCAAGGTCGCGGTGGTCACCGACGACCTCAAGGAGCACGGGGGCAGTGACGGCCGACCCGGCCGCGAGGTGCTCAACTACGGGCACACCTTCGGGCACGCGGTCGAGCGGGTGGAGCGCTACCGGTTCCGGCACGGCGCCGCGGTGGCCATCGGCATGCGCTACGTCGCGGAGCTGGCCCGGCTCGGCGGCCGCCTCGACGAGGCCACCGCCGATCGGCACAGGTCGGTGCTCGAGCTCGTCGGCCTGCCCACGACGTACCGCGGCGACGTGTGGACCCAGCTGCTGGAGGCGATGAAAGTCGACAAGAAGGCCCGCGGTGACCAGCTGCGGTTCGTGGTGCTCGAGGGGCTGGCCAGGCCGGCCATCCTGCAGGCACCGGATCCCGCGCTGCTCACCGCGGCGTACGCCGAGATCGCCCGCTGACGGCATGCTGACCACCACTGCGACGACAAGGAGGAGCCTGCTGTGAGGGTGCTGATCCTGAACGGCCCCAACCTGGGACGCCTGGGGGCGCGCCAGCCGGAGGTCTACGGCTCCACGTCGTACGACGAGCTGGTCGAGCTGTGCAAGGCGGAGGGGTCCGATCTCGGGCTCGACGTGGAGGTCCGGCAGACCGACTCCGAGGCCGAGCTGGTCGGCTGGCTGCACGAGGCCGCCGACGCGTCCACCCCCGTCGTGCTGAACCCGGCCGCGTTCACCCACTACAGCTATGCGCTGCGCGACGCCTGCGCGATGCTCACCGCCCCGCTGGTCGAGGTGCACCTGACCAACCCGCACACCCGCGAGGAGTTCCGGCACACCTCGGTGGTCTCCGGGGTGGCCACCGGCGTGATCGCCGGCTTCGGCCCGGACTCCTACCGGCTCGCGCTTCGCGCGGTCGCCAGCCGCTGATTTCGGCGCCGTCACCGCCGGTCGCTAGACTGGTGCGCCGTTGCCCGACGACGGCACGCCCACCGACGAACATCCCCCGACGACGACAGGCGACGACTGCGCATGGCCACCACCAACGACCTCAAGAACGGCATGGTTCTCAACCTCGACGGGCAGCTGTGGTCCGTCGTCTGGTTCCAGCACCACAAGCCGGGCAAGGGCGGCGCGGTGGTGCGCACCAAGCTGAAGAACGTCGAGTCCGGCAAGGTCGTGGACAAGACCTTCAACGCCGACGTCAAGGTCGAGGTCGCCAATGTCGACAAGCGCACCATGTCCTACCTGTACAACGACGGCAGCCACTACGTGTTCATGGACACCGGCACCTACGAGCAGCTCGAGAT
>DASTWW010000248.1:0-7064 GCA_035765755.1 Nocardioidaceae bacterium | reverse complement strand
TGGATCTCCGAATGCACCGCCGTGTTGACCTCGTCGCACCAGGCGACGGCCCGCTCGTTTAGGCCCGTCAGGCCGCCGGCCCAGGGGTCGTCGTCGAGCTCGAACGGGACCAGCAGGTCGTCCTTGGCATAGCCGACTAGGTTCTCCACCATCCCCTTGGACTCGGGATCGGCGGCCTCGCAGAAGTCGGGCCGGAACCGGTAGTGGGTCGCGAACCGGACGTAGTCCGGGGCCGGGACCACCACGTTGGCGACCACACCGCCCTTCAGGCAGCCCATCCGGTCGGCGAGCACGACCTTCGGGACACCGTCGAGGACCTCGAAGCACTCCGCCAGCATGCCCAGCGTGGTCGCCTGCTGCTCATCGGCGGCGAACCGGACGAACCGGAACCGCGACCAGGCCAGCACCGCGCAGAACACGTGGACCTTTCGACCTGCGACGACCTCCTCGCCCCAGTCGATGGCCAGCACCTCGCCCGGCGACCAGACCGCCGGACGCCGGCCACCCGCGCGGACCTGGCCCAGGCGCCAGTCCCGCTTGGCTTCAGCAACCAGCCGCCGGAAGTTGCGGTCCGACCCCGCATAGCCCGCAGCCCGTGCGGCCGGCAGCAACCGCTTCGCGCTGATCTTCCCGAACGTCTTGGCGACCTTCTCCGCGACCAGCTCGGCGACCTCGTCATAGTTCCGCGGCCTGACCGGCTTCGCCGGCAACGGGCCCGTGCCGGCAACCTCGTTGGCCTCGATGATCCGTCTTACGGTCTTGTGGGTCGTGCCGCAGATCGCGGCCGCTCCCCGGTAACTGCCTACGTCTCGGTAGGCGGCAATCACGTCCATTCGTTCCTTCGCGTTCTTCAATGGAAGCCCCTGCGTGGTGCTCGGTGACTGGTTGGCACCGCCACCGCCACCAGGCAGGGCCTTCACCGTCGTTACGACACGACGCGAAGGATGGGGCCTTCTATCCGGCCACCGGTGGAATCGTGTCGTCGACGAAGTCGCGGAACACAGCACCCTCTGCGCCGATGTACGCGGCGGTCAACATTGTCCGTGGCCATGAAAAAGTCCCCACTGGTGGCCAGGTCGAGGTCCCTGCTGGTGGCCAGATAGAAGTCCCCACTCTTCGCGTCGTGTCGTAGCCGACGGTGAAGGCCCTGCGTGGCGACGGTGGCGGTGCCAACCAGTCACCGAGCACCACGCAGGGGCTTCCATTGAAGAACGCGAAGGAAAGAATGGACGTGATTGCCGCCTACCGAGATGTGGGCACCTACCGGGGAGCGGCCGCGATCTGCGGGACGACCCACAAGACCGTGCGCCGGATCATCGAGGCCCACGAGGCCGCGACCGGCGGCGTGGTGCCGGAGACGCCGGCACGAGCGCGCAACTACGACGAGGTCAGCGATCTGGTCGCGGAGAAGGTCGCCAAGACCGCCGGGAAGATCAGCGCGAAGCGGCTGCTGCCGCTGGCACGAGCAGCCGGCTATGCGGGGTCGGACCGCAACTTCCGACGCCTGGTCGCCGAAGCCAAGGCCGCATGGCGCCACGGGCAGGCGCGGGCCGGTGGCCGGCGTCCGGCGGTCTGGTCGCCGGGTGAAGTGCTGGCGATCGACTGGGGCACCGAAGTCGTCGCCGGCCGGCGGGTGCACGTGTTCTGTGCGGTGCTGGCCTGGTCGCGGTTCCGGTTCGTCCGGTTCGCTGCTGATGAGCAGCAGGCCACCACGCTGGGCATGTTGGCTGAGTGTTTCGAGGTCCTCGGCGGTGTCCCGAAGGTCGTGCTCGCGGACCGGATGGCCTGCCTGAAGGGCGGAGTGGTCGCGAACGTGGTCGTGCCGGCCCCGGACTACGTCCGGTTCGCCACCCACTACCGGTTCCGGCCCGACTTCTGCCACGCGGCCGATCCGGAGTCCAAGGGGATCGTGGAGAACCTGGTCGGCTACGCCAAGGAAGACCTGCTGGTCCCGCTCGAGCTCGACGACGACCCCTGGGCCGACGGCCTGGCTGGGCTCAACACCCGTGCCGGCACCTGGTGCGCCGAGGTCAACGCCCGAGTCCACTCCGAGATCCACGCAGTCCCCGAACAGCGGCTGGCCACCGAACGAGGGCTGCTCGGTGAGCTGCCGTCGCTGCGGCTGGAGGTCGGCCCCAAGCCGCTCACGCGGCGGGTCGACAAGCTCTCCTGCATCCGGTTCGGGTCGGCCCGCTACTCGGTGCCGAACCGGCTGATCGGGACCACGGTCACGGTGCTGGTCGACGAACGTGACCGGCTCCTGCGGGTGATCGAGCCGGTCACCGGCGAGCTCCACGCCGAACACGCCCTGGTGGCCCCGGGTGAGGTGAGCATCGTCGATGCCCACTACGACCGTCCCCGCCCCGACACCCCACGACGCGCGGCGCGCGCCCAGACGCCGGCTGAGCGGGACTTCCTCGCCCTCGGGCCGGTCGCCGAGCAGTTCCTGGTCGGCGCCGCGACCGCGGGCGTGACCAAACTCGGGCGTGAGATCTCCGAGATCCTCACCCTGGGCGCCGCACACGGCACCGAGGCGTTGCTGACCGCACTCGAGCGGGCGGTGACGTTCGGACGGTGGCGCGCCGCCGACGTCCGGTCGATCCTGGCCACCAACA
Organism: Nocardioidaceae bacterium; assembly: GCA_035765755.1. GTDB lineage: Bacteria > Actinomycetota > Actinomycetes > Propionibacteriales > Nocardioidaceae > DASSKA01. The sequence continues at coordinate 4,449 of DASTWW010000248.1, read as the reverse complement.
GCCACGCACCACGACCCACACCGGCCGGCCCAGCGTTCGAGTCCGGCGTGGTGTTGACGTTGCCGTCGGTGCCGACCCGGTCCCTGGACGCCTACCGCGTCGGCCCGGACGTGGACGGGGGTGAGGTGTCGTGACCGCCACCAGCCCGCCGCCGCTGCCCGCGGACCTCAACGAAGGGCTAAAGCGGTTGAAGATGGCCGCGATGCGCCGACTGGCCCCCGAACTGCTGGTCACCGCCAAGACCCAACGGTGGAAGCCCGAGGAGTTCCTGCGCACCCTGGTCGAGGCCGAGATCGCCGCCCGCGACGAGTCCAACGTGCGGACCCGGATGCGGCAAGCCGCCTTCCCAGTCACCAAGACGCTGGCCGAGTTCGACGTCGCAGCATCCTCGATCCCACCGGCCACCTTCGACTACCTCTCCTCCCTGGAGTGGATCCGCGCCGCGGAGAACGTGTGCATGATCGGCCCGGCCGGCACCGGCAAGTCCCACACGCTGATCGCACTGGGTATCGCCGCCGTCGAGCACGGTCATCGGGTGCGGTACTTCACCGCCGCCGACCTCGTCGAGACCCTCTACCGCGGGTTGGCCGACAACTCCGTCGGAAAGGTAATCGACACCCTGCTGCGCCACGACCTGCTGCTGGTCGACCTATGCCGATCTCGGGACTATGCCGATTGCTCGGCCGGCGCCGCGGGATCGGTCGGCCGGCTTGGAGTTCCGGGGCGGGAGGTGCGTGCAGTGGTCGGCATAGTGCCGTGAGCGGGTGAGGCTTCCGGTGGAGCAGGGTGCTCCAGATCGGAGGCCATGTCATGGCGACATCGCGGAGGCAGCCCGGGGCGTTGGGGCCGCACGTTGAGGGGTTCCAGTCGTACCTGGAGGGCTGCGGCTACACCCCGGGCACGGTCCGGGGTCAGATGAAGGTGCTGGGTCATCTTGGTCGTTGGATGGAAGCCCGTGGTTTGAGCCCTGCGGACCTCACCGTGGCGTTGATCGACGCCTTTCTTGTTGAGGTACGGCAGGAGCGCAGGTTTCACCGGGCCGACCGTCACACCGCGATCCAGGTGCTGGAACATCTGGTCGAGCACGGCGTGGTCACCAGGCCCGCGCCCGTCGCGAAGTCCGAGCTGGAGCTGTTCCTCGAGGACTACCGGGACTGGATGCTGGGTGAGCGCGGCTTGGCCGAGACGACGGTGCAGCGCTATGAGTGGACCGCACGACGCTTCCTCGTCCAGCGAGCCTTCAGCGGTGAGAGTCCAGCGGCGGGGGTGTCCAGCGTCGAGGTCAACTCGTTTCTGCTGACCGAGTCCACCCGATGCAGCGTGGGCGCGGCCAAGGGACGGGTCGCCGAGCTCCGGTCGCTGTTGCGCTACCTGTTCGTGCGCGGGCTGACGTCTCGACAATTGGCAGCAGCGGTCCCACCGGTGGCGGGTTGGCACAACACCGGCATCGCGTCGACCGTCTCACCCGAGGAAGTCCAGGCGCTTCTGGACAGCTGCGACCGCAGCACTGCGAACGGGATCCGGGACCACGCAATCATCACCCTGGTTGCCCGGTTGGGGCTGCGCTCGATCGAGGTCGCCCGGATGGAGCTGGACGACATCAACTGGCGGACCGGGGAGATCACCATCCGCGGCAAGGCCCGCCGGCTGGACACGATGCCGCTGCCGGTCGAGGTGGGAAAGGCAGTTGCTTCCTACCTGGTCGAGGCGCGACCCTCTACCGACCCCGCACAGCGCAGGCTGTTCTGGACCGGGCGTGCCCCGCGGGCCCCGATCCGCGCGGACCTGGTCGGCGACGTCGTGAAACGGGCATGTCGACGTGTGGGCATGGCCCCGGTGGGACCACACCGGCTCCGTCACGCCCTGGCCCGGCAGATGCTCGTCCAGGGAGTCGTGCTCACCGACATCAGCCAGGTGCTACGACACCGCGACCTGGCCACCACCGCGATCTACGCCAAGGTCGACCTGGAGTCGCTGAGGATGGTGGCCAGGCCCTGGCCAGACGCCTCGCTCATAGCGAACGGAGCCCGTCGATGAGCGCCCTGGCCCCCGCGTTGAGCGACTATCTCGCGCTGCGCAACCGGCTTGGCCATCGGCTCTCCGACGCCGCGCGGGTCCTGCCCCGGTTCGTGGCCTGGATGGACGACACGGGCCAGTCCACGGTGACCATCACTGCCGCCCTGGAGTGGTGTCAGCAGCAGCCTGCGACAGGACCTGACAGTGTGATCTGGGCGCATCGGATGACCGCGGTCCGCGGGTTCGCCCGCTACCTTGCCGGGATCGATCCGGCCACCCAGGTGCCGCCGCTGGGGTTGCTGCCTGAACGACGCCACTGGACTCCGCCCTACATCTACAGCCGCGACGACATCGCCATGCTGCTGGGAGGAGCCCGGCAGCTGCGCTCACCGCTACGGGCGGCCACCTACGAGACCCTGTTCGGGTTGCTCGCGGTGACCGGCACGCGCGTGGGCGAAGCGATCCGGCTGGACCGGACCGACGTCGCCTTCGACACCGGGGTGATCCAGATCCGGGAGTCCAAGTTCGGCAAGTCTCGCCTCGTGCCGGTGGACTCATCCACTCTCGAGGCGCTGGGCGGTTATGCCGACCGGCGTGGGGAGTTTCGGGTTCAGCCGGGCAATGACAGCTTCTTCGTCTCGCTCACCGGCCGGCGCCTGATCTACGTCTCGGTCGACGAGGTGTTCCGACAAATCCGTGCCCAAGACCGGATCGGCGAAGGCTCCACCAGCCGTCCGACGATCCACGACCTCAGGCACAGCTTTGCGGTCACCACCCTGATCGGCTGGTATCGCGACGGGGTCGACGTCGCCGCCTGGCTTCCGTGGCTGTCGACCTACCTGGGCCACCGCGACCCGCGGTCGACCTACTGGTATCTGTCCGCCGCTCCGGAACTACTCGCCCTGGCCGCCGACCGGTTGGAGCCGATGATCGGGAAGGTGCTGCCACGATGACCACGATCACCGCCACACTGCAGTCGTTCTTCACCGACCGGCTGCTCGGCCAGCGCCAGGCCAGCCCACACACGATCGCCTCCTACCGCGACACGATACGGCTGCTGCTGGGGTTCCTGCAGTCCCGCACCGGCAAGCCGCCCTCCCGGTTGGACTGGTCGGACCTTGATGCCGAGGCCATCGCGGCCTTCCTCGACGACCTGGAGAGGACCCGGCACAACAGTGCCCGGACCCGGAACCTCCGGCTGACCGCGATCCGATCCCTGTTTGCCTACGCGTCGCTGCGGCACCCCGAGCACGCCGACCTGATCGCTCGCGTGCTCGCGATCCCACCCAAACGGTTCGACCGGGCCAACATCGCGTTCCTCGACGACACCGAGGTCGCCGCACTGCTGGCCGCTCCGGACCGGGCCAGGTGGGAAGGCCGGCGCGACCGGACCCTGATCTTGCTCACCATCCAGACCGGGCTCAGGGTCTCCGAACTGCTCGGCCTCAACTGCGGCGACATCACCCTCGGAACCGGGGCGCACCTACGCTGCCACGGCAAGGGCCGCAAACAGCGAGCCGTCCCCCTGACCGGACCCGTCGAGGCAGCGCTCCGCCTCTGGCTCACCGAACGCCGCGGACTGCCCGACGAGCCCGTGTTCTGCGCCCACACCGGACGGAGGCTCAGTCCCGACGCCGTCCAACGCCGTCTTACCCTGCACGCCCAGAACGCCGCGCACCGATGCCCGTCCCTGACCGGCCGCAGACTCAGCCCGCACGTGCTTCGCCACACCAACGCGATGGGCCTGCTGCACGCCGGCGTCGACACCACGGTGATCGCGCTCTGGCTCGGCCACGCCGATGTCCGTTCCACCAACGCCTACCTACACGCCGATCTCGCCGTCAAGGAACGCGCGCTGGCGAAGGTCCAACCGACCGCGATCCCCAACGGCCGCTATCGGCCCCCAGACAAGCTGCTCGCCTTCCTCGAAGGCCTGTAACTATGCCGATCGCTGCGCGGCCTCCGGCCCCGGGACTCCAAGCCGGCCGACCGATCCCGCGGCGCCGGCCGAGCAATCGGCATAGTCCCGAGCTCGGCATAGGTCGACCTATGCCGACTTCGGCATAGGTCGATGAGCTCGGGTTCGCCCCATTGGACGACACCGGCGCGCAGCTGCTGTTCCGCCTCGCACTGGCCGTTCGAGTCCTGGGGACGCTTCCTGCCCGAGCACACCACCGCGGTCAGCATGCTCGACCGGCTCCTGCACCACTGCCACACCGTCGTCACAGACGGCGACTGCTACGGCACGAAACAAGCCCGAGCAAAGGGCGGGCTAGCGCTCCTCTAAGCCGCCGAATTCGCGGTCGTACTGTCGCTGCCGGAGCGGCGAGATCGGCGGATCGGTGGCACGTCGAACTACCGGAGGCGGTAGCGCTCCCGACACCGCGCGCGCCGCGAGGTGCGCGGCGCCAAGGGCGGAGGTCTCGGCGGCGT
>DASTWW010000247.1:0-9335 GCA_035765755.1 Nocardioidaceae bacterium | reverse complement strand
GCCGCTGGCCCAGGACGCGGACATCGTGGTGCACTCGGCCACCAAGTTCATCGCCGGGCACAGCGACGTGCTCCTCGGCGCGCTGGCCACCCGCAGCGACGAGCTGTACGACGTGCTCAAGAAGCGCCGGGACATGATCGGTGCGGTGCCCGGGGCGTTCGAGACCTGGCTGGCGCTGCGCGGGCTGCGGACCCTGCACGTGCGCCTGGAGCGGGCGCAGGCCAACGCCCAAGAGCTGGTCCGACGGCTGGAGCGGCACGCCGCGGTCGCGGAGGTCCGCTACCCCGGCTTCGGCGCGATCATCTCGGTCGTGCTCGACCAGGGCGCCCTCGCCGCCGACCTGCTCACGCACAAGACCCGGCTGTGGGTGCACGCGACCAGCCTCGGCGGCGTGGAGTCGTCGTTCGAGCGCCGGCGTCGTTGGAAGGCCGAGCCGGCCACCATCCCCGAGGGGCTGGTGCGCATGTCGGTGGGCATCGAGGACGTCGAGGACCTCTGGGACGACCTCGCCGTGGTCCTCGACGAGCTCACCGGCTCCTAGTCCTTCTCGTGCTTGGAGTCGCGCGAGATCAGGCTGGTCAGCATCGACGACGGGGTGCTTTCGCCGGTGATGACGGCGTGCACGTGGCTCACGATCGGCGCGTACACGTCGGCTCGGTTGGCCAGGTCCAGCAGCGACGAGCAGGACTTCACGCCCTCAGCGACCTGCCGGGTCGACGCCGTGACCTCCTCGATGGGGATGCCGCGGCCGAGCCGCTCCCCGAAGCTGCGGTTGCGGGACAGCGGCGATGAGCAGGTGGCCACTAGGTCGCCCAGCCCGGCCAGGCCCATCAGCGTCATCCGGTCGGCGCCCATCGCGTCGGCCAACCGGGCGATCTCGGCGAGCCCGCGGGTGATCACCGACGCGGTGGTGTTGTCCCCGAAGCCGAGCCCGATCGCCATGCCCACGGCCAGCGCGATCACGTTCTTGTAGGCGCCGCCGAGCTCGCAGCCGACCACGTCGATGCTGGAGTAGGGCCGGAACGCCGGCGAGTGGCACAGCCGGCGCAGCCGGGTCGCCATCTCCTCGTCGGCGCAGGCGACCACGGAGGCGGCCGGCTCCCGCTGGGCGATCTCCCGGGCCAGGTTCGGCCCGCTGACCACGCCGATGCGCTCCGGGCCAGCGCCGGTGACCTCGGCGATCACCTCGCTCATCCGCTTGAGGCTGCCGAGCTCGACGCCCTTCATCAGCGACACCAAGGGAACGCGCGGGGGGACCAGGTCGGCCCAGGACTCGAGGTTGGCCCGCAACGTCTGCGACGGCACCGCCAGCACGGCCACCTCGGCGCCGCTGAGCGCGCGCTCTGGGTCGTGGGTCGCGGTGACCGTGTCCGGGAGGGTGATGCCGGGCAGGTAGTCGGTGTTCTCCCGCTTCTCGTTGACGAGTGCGCAGAGGTCCTCCCGGCGCGCCCACAGCACCACCTCGTGACCGGCGTCGGCGAGAACGATCGAGAACGCAGTGCCCCAGGACCCGGCGCCGAGCACCGCGACCCGGGTCATCGCCCGGCCCCGCGACGCCTCGACTTGCCGGGCTCCTCGACCCGGTTCGGGTTGCCGGTCTCGCGCACACCGGCCGTGCGCGGGTCGAACCGGACCTCCGGAGCCTTCTCCTGCCGGATGTCCTCCAGCTGGGCGGTCAGCGCATCCATGATCCGGTCGGTGGCCTCACGCAGGATCGCCGGCGTGATCGGGCGGCCGCGGAGGTCGTCGAGGTCGACCGGGTCGCCGACCTTCATGGTGATCGTCTTGCGGGGGAACAGCCTGGCCTTCTTGGCGTACGGCGCCAGGATGTGGTGCGCGCCCCACTGGGCGATGGGGACCACCGGGACCTGTGTGGCCAGCGCGATTCGGGCCGCGCCGGTCTTGCCCGTCATCGGCCAGAGCTCGGGCTGGCGGGTGATGGTGCCCTCCGGGTAGACGATCACGCACTCGCCGTGCTGCACGCCCTCCACCGCGGCCCGGAAGGCACGAGAGGCGTCGGTGCTCATCCGGTAGACGGGGATCTGACCGGCCGACCGGACGATCGCGCCGACCACCGGGATGTCGAAGACCTCGCTCTTGGCCAGGAACCGGGGCAGCCGCCCGTTGTCGTAGACGAAGTGCGCGAAGGTCAGCGGGTCGGCGTAGGAGATGTGGTTGCCGACCACGACGCAACCGCCGGTGGCGGGCAGCTTGTCCCCGTCCAGCCAGCGCCGTTTGGTGAGCAGCATCAGCAGGGGCCGCAGGATCGCGACGCAGACCGACATCGCCCACCCGCGCCGTTGGGTCAGCTTCCGCGGCTTCGCCACCGGTGCCTCCTCGCCTGTCGGAACTCGTCGTCTGGGCCGTGACCCTACTTCCTCGGCAAGCATGCCTCATGGCACGGTCTCCGGTCGCGGATGGCAGGATCGGGTTCGATGTCGCAGCGCAGCCAACCCCGCCATGCCGTGGTCGTCCCGGTCAAGCCTCCCGCACTCGCCAAGTCCCGGCTCGCCGCGCTCGGCGACGCGGCACGTACGGCGCTCGTGGTGGCCTTTGCCGCGGACACGGTCACCGCTGCAATGGAGACCCCGTCGGTGGCCGGTGTGCTGGTGGTCACCGATGACCACGTCCTGGCCGCCGGGCTCTCCGACCTCGGCGCGTTCGTGATCCCGGACGCGGTCTCGGACGACCTCAACGGCTCGCTGGTGCAGGCCGCCTTCGAGGCGCACCGTCGGTGGCCGGACGCCGGGATCGCCGCCGCCTGTGCGGACCTGCCGGCGCTGCGTCCGGGCGAGCTGGACCAGGCCCTCGGCGCCGCGCCGGCCGACCGGATGTCCTTCGTGGCCGACACCGCTGGGGTGGGCACCACGGCGGTGCTCTCCCCCAGTCTCGAGCTGTTCGCGCCGCGCTTCGGCCCCGAGTCGCGGAAGGCGCACCTCGAGGACGGGGCCTACGAGATCGACCTGGTCGACGTACCCACCCTCCGGCAGGACGTGGACACCCCGGACGACCTGGCCGCCGTACTGCGGCTCGGTGCGGGCAGCCGCACGGCGATCGCCGCGGCCGGTATTAGGGTCTGATCATGCAGGCCACGGTGATGAGGTACGACGCGGCGACCCTGTCGGGCGCGGTCGTGCTCGACGACGGCACCGAGCTGCCCTTCCCGGCTGAGGCGCTGGCCGGCACCGGCCTTCGGCTGCTGCGCCCAGGCCAGCGCGTCCGCATCGCGACGACCGGCGAGGGCGACCGGGTGACCACCCTGCAGATCCTCACCCTGCCCTGACAGCTGCACGGGCACAAGAGAGCGGGGCCGGCCCGGTGGGCCGACCCCGCTCTGTCGTTTGAACCTCAGGACTTCTTGGCGGTCTTCTTCGCCGCGGTCTTCTTCGCCGGAGCCTTCTTGGCGGCCGTCTTCTTGGCCGGAGCCTTCTTGGCAGCGGTCTTCTTCGCCGGCGCCTTCTTCGCGGTCGTCTTCTTGGCCGGAGCCTTCTTCGCCGCGGTCTTCTTGGCGGTCGACTTCTTCGCCGTGGACTTCGAAGCGGTCGTCTTCTTGGCCGCGGCCTTCTTCGCCGGGGCGGCCTTCTTTGTCGTGGTCGCACCCGTGCTCAGCTTGGGCAGCTTCTTCGCGCCGGAGACGACGGCCTTCAGCTCGGCGCCCGGGCTGAACTTCGGGACCGCGGTCTTCTTGGCCTTGATCCGCTCGCCCGTGCGGGGGTTGCGCACCCAGCGAGCGTCACGCACCCGCTTCTCAAAGGAGCCGAAGCCCGTGATGGCGACCTTCTCGCCCTTGGCCACCTCACGAGTGATGGTGTCGAGCACCGACTCCAGGGCGTGCGCGGCGGCCCGGCGGTTGCCTTCGTAGCGAGCCGCGAGGCTCTCGATCAGCTGACTCTTGTTCACTTGCTTCCCCTTCGTGAAGCGTGGCCGAGCCTCATGCTCGACTTTCCCCTTGCACGCTAAGGAAAAGTCGCCCGTACCACAATCTTCACACGCGTGTTTTCCATTGTGTCTTGGGCGAATCCGCGGAAAATCCCGTCCCGGTCAGGGTTTTGAGTCAGACGGTGCTCGGCTTCCACGGCGGCCGGCCGGCTTCGAAGGCGACGATGTCGGCCTCGTGGGAGAGCGTGATGCCGATGTCGTCGAGTCCTTCGAGCAGCCGCCACCGCGTGTAGTCGTCGATCTGGAACGGCAGCACGAGATCACCAGCACGCACCTCGCGAGCTTCGAGGTCGACGGCCACCTCGGTCGTCGGATCGCCTTCCACTGCTCGCCACAGCGACTCGATCGCATCCTGCTCGAGCTGGGCAGCAAGAAGGCCGGACTTGCCGGCGTTGCCGCGGAAGATGTCGGCGAACCGTGAGGAGAGCACGACCTTGAAGCCGTAGTCCATCAGCGCCCAGACCGCGTGCTCCCGCGACGATCCAGTGCCGAAGTCGGGCCCCGCCACGAGCACCGTCGCACCGCCGTACTCCGGCTTGTTCAGCACGAACTGCGGGTCGTTGCGCCAGGCGCCGAACAGCCCGTCCTCGAAGCCGGTGCGGGTGACCCGCTTGAGGTAGACCGCCGGGATGATCTGGTCGGTGTCGACGTTGCTGCGCCGCAGCGGCAGAGCCGTACCGGTGTGGCTGGTGAACTTCTCCATCAGGCCTCCTTGGGCAGGTCGGCGGGCGAGGACAGCCGGCCGGTGATCGCGGTCGCGGCGGCGACGAGCGGAGAGACCAGGTGGGTGCGTCCGCCCTTGCCCTGCCGTCCCTCGAAGTTGCGGTTGGAGGTGGACGCGCTGCGCTCGCCCGGCTGGAGCTGGTCGGGGTTCATGCCCAGGCACATCGAGCACCCGGCGCCGCGCCACTCGCCGCCGGCCTCCTTGAACACCACGTCGAGGCCTTCCCGCTCGGCCTGCAGCCGGACGCGTACGGAGCCGGGTACGACGAGCAGCCGGGTGCTGTCCGCGACCTTGCGTCCCTTGACGACCCCGGCAGCGGCCCGCAGGTCCTCGATGCGGCCGTTGGTGCACGAGCCGAGGAAGACGGTGTCCACCTCGATGTCGCGCATCGGCGTGCCGGCGCGCAGATCCATGTACTGCAAGGCCTTCTGCGCCGCGATCCGGTCGCCCTCGTCGGCGAAGTCGTCGGGGTCCGGCACCTTCTCGGCCAGCGGAACGCCCTGGCCGGGATTGGTGCCCCAGGTGACGAACGGGGTCATCTGTGACGCGTCGAGGACTATCTCCTCGTCGAAGGTGGCGTCCTCGTCGGTGCGCAGGCTCGCCCAGTGCTCGACCGCGGTGTCCCAGTCGGCGCCGGTCGGTGCCTCCGGACGACCCTTCAGGTAGGCGAACGTGGTCTCGTCGGGAGCGACCAGTCCTGCCTTGGCGCCCCACTCGATGGACATGTTGCAGACCGTCATCCGGGCCTCCATCGAGAGCTCCTCGATGGCCTGGCCGCGGTACTCCACGACGTACCCCTGGCCGCCTCCGGTGCCGGCGTGCGCGATCAGGGTGAGCACCAGGTCCTTGGCGGTGACACCCTCCGGCAGGCTGCCGTGCACGGTGACCGCCATCGTCTTCGGCCGGGCCTGCGGCAGAGTTTGGGTGGCCAGCACGTGCTCGACCTCGCTGGTGCCGATGCCGAACGCGAGCGCCCCGAACGCGCCGTGCGTGGAGGTGTGCGAGTCGCCGCAGACGATCGTCATCCCCGGCTGGGTCAGACCCAGCTGCGGGCCGACCACGTGCACGATGCCCTGCTCGACGTCGCCGAGCGGGTGCAGCCTGACGCCGAACTCCTCGGCGTTCGTGCGCAGGGTCTCGACCTGGGTGCGCGACACTGGGTCGGCGATCGGCTTGTCCAGGTCCAGAGTGGGCACGTTGTGGTCCTCGGTGGCCAACGTCAGGTCCGGGCGACGCACCTTCCGGCCGGCCAGCCGCAGCCCCTCGAACGCCTGCGGCGAGGTGACCTCGTGCACCAGGTGCAGGTCGATGTAGAGCAGGTCGGGCTCGCCCTCCGCGCTGCGCACGACGTGCTCGTCCCACACCTTCTCCGCCAGCGTCCTACCCATCGCCTCTCCTCCGCTCGACTGTCGCCACCCTCCACCAGACCGGCCCTCGCGCTCGACTTGCGTTCCAGGATGCGAGACGGCATGATCAGAGTATGGACAAGAGTAGCGGAGTCGGCGTCCTGGACAAAGCGGCGCTCGTCCTGTCTGCGCTGGAGGCCGGGCCGGCCACGCTCGCCGGGCTGGTCGCCGGGACGGGACTGGCGCGACCGACCGCGCACCGGCTGGCGGTGGCGCTCGAGCACCATCGCCTGGTCGCGCGCGACATGCAGGGCCGGTTCATCCTCGGTCCCCGGCTCGCGGAGCTGTCCGCGGCGGCCGGCGAGGACCGGCTGCTTGCCGCGGCCGGCCCGGTGCTGGCCCGGCTGCGCGACATCACCGGCGAGTCGGCCCAGCTGTGGCGACGCCAGGGCGACTACCGGGTCTGCGTCGCCGCCGCAGAGCGGCCGTCCGGGCTGCGCGACACGATCCCGGTCGGCTCACAGCTGACCATGCGCGCCGGCTCGGCCGCGCAGATCCTGCTTGCCTGGGAGGACCCGGAGCGGATGCACCGCGGCCTGCAGAACGCCGCATTCTCCGCGGCCGCGCTCTCGGGAATCCGCCGCCGCGGCTGGTCACAGTCGGTCGGCGAGCGCGAGCAGGGCGTGGCCTCGGTGTCCGCGCCGGTCCGCTCCCCGTCGGGAAAGGTGATCGCCGCGGTCTCGGTGTCCGGGCCGCTGGAGCGGTTGTCCCGTCAGCCCGGCCGGATGCACGCCCCCGCCGTACTCGCTGCCGCGGAGCGGCTCTCCGAGTCCCTCCGTCGCGCCGCCGAGTAGCCGCCGTCTCTTACCGACATCGTGTCGCTAACGCGACCCATACGTCGCGGTAGGCGTACCGATGTCGTGTCGATAACGCGACCGATACGTCGCGGTAGGTGTACCGATATCGGTCAGAAGAGAGCGTCCTGCTCGAGCTCGAGGAGGACCTGCTTGCGTTCGAGGCCGCCGGCGTAGCCGGTGAGCTTGCCGTCGGAGCCGACCACCCGGTGACAGGGCACGACGATCGGGATCGGGTTGCGCCCGTTGGCCAGGCCCACCGCCCGCGAGGCGGCAGCGGTCATGCCCAGCGCCCTCGCGATCTGGCCGTACGACGCGGTCTCGCCATAGCCGATCTTGACCAGCTCGTCCCACACCCGTCGCTGGAAGGGTGTGCCGTCCGGCGCCAGAGGCAGGTCGAACTCCTTCAGCTCCCGGGCGAAGTACGCCCGCAGCTGTCGAAGCGCCTCCGCGAGCAGCGGATGGACGTCGTCCCGGTCGCCGCGGGGCCGTCCCGCGGACACCGCAGCCGCACGCACCGCCGACGACCGGGGCGACGCGCCGTCCGGCGACCCGTCGAACTCGATCGCGGTGATCCCGCGCTGGTTCGCGACGATCCGCAGCTCGCCCACTGGCGAGTCCATCGTGGTCCACATGCTGCTCACTCTTCCTCTCCGATGGCCGCCGCGCCATCCGGCGCGAGCGAGGCCCACAGGTGCATCAGTGCGTACGACCTCCACGGGCGCCAGGAGCTGGCCAGCGACTCCCCCGCGGCCGGGTCCTCGCCGAGGCGGCGAAGGCCGTGCCGCACCCCGACGTCGGTCGGTAAGAACACGTCGGGGGCTCCGAGCGCCCGCATGGCGATGTAGTCCGCGGTCCACGGGCCGATGCCCGGCAGTGCGAGCAGCTGTCCGCGCACCTCGTCGCGGTCGGCGCTGCGGTCCAGCGCGATGTCCCCGGCGGCCAGCGCGGCGCACAGCGTGTTCAGCGCCCGGCCCCGGGCCCGCGGCATCGGCAGCCGCTCCGGGTCCACCTCGGCGAGGACCTCGGCGGCCGGGAACAGATGGGTCAGCTCCGGCGCGACCAGGTCGCCGGGCAGCGCCTCGCCGTACTCGGCCACCAGCCGCCCGGCCACCGTGCGTGCGCCGGCGACCGAGACCTGCTGGCCGAGCACCGCCCGGACGGCCACCTCGGCGCCGTCCACGGTGCCGGGCACCCGGATCCCTGGGCGCAGCCGCACGAGCCGCGCCAGCCGCGGATCGGCGCCGAGCTCCTCGTCCACGGCGGTCGGGTCGCAGTCGGCGTCCAGCAGCCTCCGACAGCGCTCCACGGCCGCTGCCACGTCGCGCACGTCGGTCAGCCGCAGCGTGCACGCGACGTACGCCGTCCCGCGCCGCTCACCGACCGGGCCGAGCCGCACGACGCCCACTCCGTGCGGCAGCCGCAGGCTGCGCTCCACCCAGTCCGGACCGGACCGCTCCACACCGGGCACCGCGCGCGCGGACAAGAACGTGTGCAGCTGCTCCCAGTTGTACGGCGCGCGTGCCGGCAGGCGCAGCTCGATCCGCCCGGCCGAGCCCGCCGCCGGTGCATGCCGGCCCCGCAGCTGCGAGGGGGTGCACGCGTACACGGACCGGATGGTGTCGTTGAACTGGCGGACACTGGCGAACCCGGACGCGAATGCGACGTCGGCGAGGCCCATCGGCGTGGTCTCGATCAGGATCCGGGCAGTCTGCGCCCGCCTCGCCCGGGCAAGCGCCAGCGGACCTGCGCCGAGCTCGGCGGTGAGGATCCGGTTCAGGTGCCGAGCGGTGTAGCCGACCCGGGCCGCGAGTCCGTCCACCCCGTCGCGCTCGACGACGCCGTCGGCGATCAGCCGCATCGCGCGGCCACTCACGTCGGCGGCGACGTCCCACCGCGGAGACCCCGGGGTGGCGTCGGGCAGACAGCGCCGGCAGGCCCGGAAGCCGGCGCTCTGGGCGGCCGCGGCGGAGCGGTGGAAGGTGACGTTCTTGCGCGCCGGGGTGATCGCCGGGCACGAGGGCCGGCAGTAGATCCCGGTGGTCAGCACACCGACGTAGAACACGCCGTCGAACCGGCGGTCCCGGCTCTTCACCGCCCGGTAGCAGGCCTCGGTGTCCTCGATGTCCATGGCACCATCCTGGCCCCTGCCGGGCAGTGGTGCTAGCGGGATTCGGACATCGCCGCGGTGGGCTTGGGTGGTACCCCCGACCGGATTCGAACCGGCGCTACCGCCTTGAGAGGGCGGCGTGCTAGGCCACTACACAACGGGGGCAAAGAGCGGACGAAACTCTAGCGTTTGCTGGAGATCGGCGTCCAATTGGTGCACCGCTCGCTGGGGTACTAGGACTCGAACCTAGACTAACTGGACCAGAACCAGTCGGGCTGCCAATTACCCCATACCCCATGGGATGAAGGCTTCCTGCGAAGCCCGGACGAGAATACACGGCGCCCCTGCCCCGGACCAAAACG
>DASTWW010000246.1:0-4340 GCA_035765755.1 Nocardioidaceae bacterium | reverse complement strand
ACCCCTGCTGTCACGACCCAGACTCCCCCGATCGGCTTCCAGGATCCGCCCGAACCGGGCGCATGCTGGGCAACCTACTCAGGTCCGGCGGACCCGGCTATCCCCCGAACGCGGGACTGTGGACGAAGGCAGGCCGGCCGGGGGTGGCCGAGGCAGCCGACACGCAACCCACGGAAAGTGGCGGGAAACGACACGATCCGCCGCACCGAACCCGTCGTTTGCCGCCACTTTTCGGGTCCGACGGGTCCGGGCAGCAACCCGAGACAGGGGTCACGCCGGAGGGGTCATCTCCGCGCGCACCCCGAGCAGCCGCACCGGCCGCTGCGAGTCCACCCGGCCGAGCAGCGTGACCGCGGCATCGGCGATCAGCTGCTCGTCGTACGTCGGATCGGGCAGGGTCAGGCTGCGGGTGCGGGTCTCGAACGGCGCGTACCTGATCTTCAGCCCGACCCGGATCGCCGGCCGGCCCTCGGCGAGCAGGTCGCGCACCACCTCACCGGCGAGCACGCGGACCTCGGCTTCAACGGAGGCCCAGTCGGTCAGGTTCTCCTGGAAGGTGCGCTCCCGGCCGTGGCCGAGCGGGACGTACGGCGTGGGATCGACCGGCGAGCTGTCCGCCCCGCGTCCCAGCCGGCGGTACCACGGACCCATCGTCGGGCCGATCGCCGAAGCCAGCATCCGGGTGTCCGCCCGGGCCAGCTCGGCCACCGTGGTGATGCCCAGCGAGGCCAGCCGTGCCGCGGTCTTCCGGCCGATCCCCCACAGCGCGTCGGTCGGCCGGTCCGCCATTACGGCCATCCAGTTCTCCTCGATGAGCCGGAAGCAGCTGCGTGGCTTGCCGAACCCGGTGGCGATCTTTGCGCGCAGCTTGTTGTCCCCGATGCCGACCGAGCAGTGCAGCCCGGTCGCCTCGAGCACCGCCTTCTGGATGTCGCGGGCGAACGCCTCCGGGTCCTCGGTGCTGACCGCCAGGAACGCCTCGTCCCAGCCGAGCACCTGCACCGGCACGTCGAAGGAGCGCAGCACGTCCATCACCTGCGCCGAGGCGGCTTCGTACGTCGGTGCGTCGACCGGCAGGAACACCGCGTCCGGACACTTCCGGGCCGCCGTGCGCAGCGGCATCCCGGACCCCACGCCGTACTCCCGCGCGGCGTACGACGCGGTGGAGACCACCCCGCGCTGGGTCGGGTCGCCGCGTCCGCCGACCACCACCGGCCGGCCGGCCAGCTCCGGTCGGCGCATCACCTCGACCGCGGCGATGAACTCGTCGAGGTCGACGTGCAGCACCCAGTCGCTCACCGTCGGCGGGGCAGGGCCCCTCGGCCGTGCAGCACGGTGATCAGCCGGGCGAAGGCGCGCTCGGTCCGGGGCGTACGACGGAACGTGGTCAGCGCCATGATCGGCCGGACCCGCTGCCGGGCGATCGCCTTGGCGTAGGTGAACTCCCGCAGACCGTCGGCCCCATGGATGCGCCCGAAGCCGGAGTCCCCGATCCCGCCGAACGGCAGGGCCGGGATGCCCGCGAACGCGATCATCGAGTTCACCGACGTCATCCCCGACCGCAGCCGGCGGGCCAGCTCCATGCCCCGGCTGCCGGAGAACACCGTCGACCCCAAGCCGTAGCGGGTGGCGTTGGCCAGCCGCACCGCGGTGTCCATGTCCGGCACCTTGGTGATCGTCACCGTGGGACCGAACGTCTCCTCGGTCACCGCGGTCGCGTCCTCCGGGACGTCGACGAGCACCGTGGGCTGCACGTAGCGCTCCCCCACCGCCTCCGCCCCACCGAGCACCGCCCGGCCGCCGCGGGCCAGCGCGTCCTCGATGTGCGCGCGGATGATGCGCAGCTGCGACGGCATGGTGATCGGGCCGATCTTGGCCTGCGGGCTCTGGTCCGCACGCAGCTCGGCTGCCTGCTCCAGCACCCGGCTCACGAAGTCGTCGTAGACGTGCTCGTGCACGTAGCAGCGCTCCACGCCGATGCACGTCTGCCCCGCGTTGGACATCGCGCCCCACACCGCCGCGTCCGCGGCCGCGTCGAGGTCGGCGTCCTCGTCGACGAGCAGCGCGTCCTTGCCGCCGGCCTCGACGATCAGTGGGGTCAGCGTGGACGCGCAGGCGGCCATCACCTTCTTGCCGGTCGCCGCCGACCCGGTGAACGCGATCTTGTCCACACCGGCCTCGCACAGCGCGGCGCCGGTCTCCCCGAGCCCGGTCACCACCGAGAACACCGGATGGTCGGGCACCACCTCGGCGAAGGTCGCGGCCAGCCACTGGCCGACACCGGGGGTGTACTCGCTGGGCTTGAACACCACCGCGTTCCCAGCCGCCAGCGCGTAGGCGATCGAGCCCATCGGCGTGAACACCGGGTAGTTCCACGGCCCGATCACCCCGATCACGCCGAGCGGCTGGTACTCCACGCTGGCCGCCTGGTTCGGCAGCAGCAGCCCCGGGCTGACCCGGTGCGGGCCGAGCACCTTGCGCGCGTGGCCGGCCGCCCAGGACAGGTGGTCGATGGCCAGCGCGATCTCCAGCTCGGCGTCGCCGCGGGGCTTGCCGTTCTCCTCGTGCACCAGCTCGGCCAGGTCCGACATCCGCCGGGCGAGCAGGGTCCGCCAGCGGCCCAGCAGGTCCCGCCGTCCGTCGTACCCCAGGCCGGCCCACCACTGCGCGGCCTCCCGCGCCCGTCGTACGACGGAAGCGACCTCCTCCGGCCCGTGCACCGGATGGGTGCCGACGACCGCTCCGGTGGCCGGGTTCAGCGACTCGAACGTCTGGGTGGTCAGCGCCACGAAGCCTCCTCGGGTTGCCCTCCCAGGGGAAACGTACCCGACGAAACTGGCCTGTGGACAACGCCCACGGGCCACCGAGACGGGTGCAGGGTGGGCCGTTATGGACGATGAGCACATCCCGCCGCTGCTCTCGGTGGACCAGATGCCGGCGGTCCGGTGCCAGGACGACCTGCACCGGCACTGGCGCGCACTGATGGGGCCGCTGGGCTTCTCCGGTCGTCAGCTGTGGCTGAACATCCTTGGTGGCGACCGGCGACCCACGCCCATGCTGCTGCAGATCGACGAGGTGCCCGTGGTCCCGGAGCCGCCGCTGCTCGACGGTCTGATGGCCGTCATCGAGCAGGTGCTCGAGGATGCCCCGGACGGCTCGGCGGCCGTGCTCCTCGCGCGGCCCGGCTCCGCGCCGATGACCCTTGCCGACCGCGGCTTCGCGCAGGCGCTGGTCGCGGCCGCCCGGCGCAGCGGTGTCCCGCTGGAGCCGGTGCATCTTGCCACCGACCTGGAGGTCCGGGCCTTCGCGCCCGACGACCTGGCCGCCTGAGGGACACTAGGGTGGGCCGCGAGAGGAGGCCCGATGCCCGAGGACATCCGCACCCTGCTCGTCGTCGGCGACGATGAGGTGGCTGCCGTCGCCGATGCCCTTGCGGCGGTCGCGACCGCGCTCGGCTGGTCCGCCACGACCGTGGACGACCTGGACGCGGTGCACCGCGCGCTGCCCGTAACGGACGCGGTGGTGGTGCTCAGCCACCACCAGGGCCTGGACGGGCCGTCGCTCGCTGCCGCGCTGGACAGCGACGTGCGCTACGTCGGGGCGATGGGTTCCCGCCGCACCCAGGCCCGCCGCAAGGACTGGCTGGTCGAGCACGGCGTCAGCGAGGAAACACAAGCCAGGATCCACGGCCCGGCCGGCCTCGACATCGGTGCGGACACTCCGGCCGAGATCGCGGTGTCCATCCTGGCCGAGGTGATCGCCGTCCGGCACGACCTCTCCGGGGGCGCGCTCAGCGCGCGGTCGGGACCGATCCACCCCGACCTGGCGGCCGGCGAGGCGCTCTGTCCCGGCGAGCCGGACCGGTGAGCGCACCGGTCCTGCTGGTGATCGGTGCCGGGCCCGGTGTGGGCGCCGCGGTGGCCCGCCGGTTCGGTGGCGAAGGGTACGACGCGGCGCTGATCGCCCGGGGCGAGGAGCGGCTGGTCTCGCTCGCCTCGACGCTGGAGAAGCTGGGCATCACGGCCACGTGGGCTGCCGTGGACATCACCGCCCCTGCCCAGCTCACCGAGGCGATCACCGCAATCGGGCGGCGCGCCGGCCGCATCGACGTGCTCCACTTCAACCCGAGCGTGTTCCGGGAGAAGGACCCGCTCGCGCTCAGCGTTCCCGAGCTGCTCGAGGACGTGCACCTGGGTGCGGCCAGCCTGCTCACCGCCGTGCAGGCAGCGCGGCTGTTCATGCCGAGCGGCGGCCGCATCCTCGCCACCGGGAGCATGGCCGCCGACCGGCCCTGGCACCTGGCGGCGTCGCTGGGGGTGCAGAAGGCGGCGCTGCGCAAC
>DASTWW010000245.1:0-3454 GCA_035765755.1 Nocardioidaceae bacterium | reverse complement strand
CCAGTACTTCTTCCCCGGCGTGCAGTCCGACGACCGCCGCAGCCTCTACCGCAAGGGCGGTCGCCAGGCCGACGAGTTCTACCGGGAACGCTGGCGGCACGACCGCGAGGTCCGCTCCACCCACGGCGTGAACTGCACCGGATCGTGCTCGTGGAAGGTCTACGTCAAGGACGGCATCATCACTTGGGAGACCCAGGCGGTCGACTACCCCTCGGTCGGACCGGACTCCCCGGAGTACGAGCCGCGCGGCTGCCCGCGCGGCGCGTCGTTCTCCTGGTACATCTACTCCCCGACCCGGGTCCGCTACCCCTACGTCCGCTCGCCGCTGCTCAGCGCGTGGCGGGCCGCCCGCCAGGAGCACCCCGACCCGGTGGACGCCTGGGCGGCGCTGACCGCTGACCGGGACCAGGTCATCCGCTGGCAGCGGGCCCGCGGCAAGGGCGGCTTCGTGCGCGCCACCTGGAGCGAGGTCAGCGAGCTGATCGCCGCCGCGCACGTGCACACCATCAAGCAGTACGGCCCCGACCGGGTGGTCGGGTTCTCCCCCATCCCGGCGATGTCGATGGTGTCCTACGCCGCCGGCTCGCGGTTCATGTCGATGATCGGCGCCACCATCTCCTCCTTCTACGACTGGTACGCCGACCTGCCGGCCGCCTCGCCGCAGGTCTTCGGCGACCAGACCGACGTGCCGGAGTCGGGGGACTGGTGGAACGCCGGCTACCTGATCGTGTGGGGCACCAACCTGCCGATCACCCGCACCCCGGACGCCCACTTCATGACCGAGGCCCGCTACCGGGGCCAGAAGGTCGTGGTGGTCTCCCCGGACTTCTCCGACCACACCAAGTTCGCCGACGACTGGCTGGCGGCCGCCCCCGGCACCGACGCCGCGCTGGCGATGTCGATGGGGCACGTGATCCTCACCGAGTTCTACAAGAACCGGGAGGTGCCCTACTTCACCGACTACGCCAAGACCTACACCGACCTGCCGTTCCTGGTCACCCTGCGCGAGCGGGACGGCGCCTACGTCGCGGACAAGTTCCTGACCGCCGCCGACCTGGCCTCGACGGGATCGACCACCGGGGCCGGGGAGGACGCCGCCTTCAAGACCGTGCTGATCGACGCGGCCACCGGTGAGCCGGTGGTGCCCAACGGGTCGCTGGGCTTCCGGTGGAACGACGAGGGCAAGGGCCGCTGGAACCTGGACCTCGCCGGGGTCGACCCGCTGCTGTCCCTGCACGGCGGCGACGGCGTCGAGGCGGTGCCGGTCGACCTGCCCAGGTTCGACATCGGCGAGACCGAAGGCGGGACGACGCTGCGCCGCGGGGTGCCCGCGAGGCTAGTCGGCGGACGACTGGTCACCACGGTGTTCGACCTGATGCTGGCGCAGTACGGCGTCGCGCGCGACGGCCTGCCGGGGGAGTGGCCCGCGTCGTACGACGACGCCACCACGCCGTACACCCCGGCCTGGCAGGAGCGGATCACCGGCGTGCCGGCCAAGGCGGCCGCCCGGGTGGCCCGCGAGTTCGCCCGCAACGCCGAGCGCACACGCGGCCGGTCGATGATCGCGATGGGCGCGGGCACCAACCACTGGTTCCACTCCGACGAGACCTACCGCACCTTCTTGTCGCTGGTGATGATGTGCGGCTGCGAGGGCGTCAACGGCGGCGGCTGGGCGCACTACGTCGGGCAGGAGAAGGTCCGCCCGCTCACCGGCTGGGCCAACCTCGCGTTCGCCCTGGACTGGCAGCGGCCCACGCGGCACATGGCCGGCACCCCGCTGTGGTACCTCGCCACCGACCAGTGGCGCTACGAGCGGTTCGGCGCGCAGGAGCTGGCCAGCCCGCTCGGCCAGGGGCTGCTGCAAGGACGTAGCAGCGCGGACTGCAACGCGCTGGCCGCGCGGCTCGGCTGGCTGCCGTCGCACCCGGCCTTCGACCGCAACCCGCTGGAGATCGCGGACGCGGCCGAGGCGGCCGGCAAGCCGCTGAACGACTACGTCGTCGAGGAGCTGAAGAGCGGCAACCTGCGCTTCGCGGCCGAGGACCCGGACAACCCGCGCAACTGGCCCAGAGTGCTCACGGTGTGGCGGGCGAACCTGTTCGCCTCGTCGATGAAGGGCCACGAGTACATGCTCCGGCACCTGCTCGGCACCGACGACGCGGCGACCGCGGAGGAGACCCCGCCGGAGGACCGGCCGTCGGAGGTGGTCTGGCACGACGAGGCGCCGCGCGGCAAGCTCGACCTGTCGGTGGCCGTGGACTTCCGGATGACCGCCACCTGCCTGTTCTCCGACGTGGTGCTGCCCGCGGCCACCTGGTACGAGAAGTACGACCTGTCCTCGACGGACATGCACCCGTTCGTGCACTCGTTCAACCCCGCGATCGCTCCGCCGTGGGAGACCCGCACCGACTTCGACACCTTCCACACCATCGCCCGCGACTTCTCCCGACTCGCGGCCACCCACCTGGGGGTGCGTCGCGACGTGATGGCGGTGCCGCTGGCCCACGACACCCCCGACGAGCTCGCCCAGCCGGGCGGCCGGGTACGGGACTGGAAGGCCGGCGAGTGCGAGCCGGAGCCGGGCAAGACGATGCCGAAGCTGGTGGTCGTAGAGCGCGACTACGGCGCGGTCGCGGAGAAGATGGCCGCGATCGGGCCACTGCTCGACACCCTCGGCACCACCACCAAGGGCATCACCTGGACGCCGGACAAGGAGATCGAGGACCTGCGCAGCCGCAACGGCACGGTGCGCAGCGGGGTGGCGGCCGGCCGGCCGCGGCTGACCCTGGACCGGCACATGTGCGAGGCGATCCTCGCGCTCTCCGGTACGACGAACGGGCGGATCGCCGTCGAAGCGTTCGAGGTCCTCGAGCAGCGCACCGGCGTGAAGCTGGCCGACCTCGCCGAGGAGCGGGCCGGTGACCGGATCAACTTCGGCGACACCCAGACCCGCCCGCAGCCGGTGATCACCTCCCCGGAGTGGTCGGGCACCGAGTCCGGCGGCCGCCGCTACTCCCCGTTCACCATCAATGTCGAGCGCAAGAAGCCCTGGCACACGCTGACCGGCCGGCAGCACTTCTTCCTCGACCACGACTGGATGCTGGAGCTCGGAGAGGGGCTGCCGGCCTACCGGCCGCCGCTGGTCATGGGTCGGCACTTCGGCGACCAGGGTCTCGGCGATCCGAACCGACCCGAGGTCACGGTCCGCTACCTGACCCCGCACTCGAAGTGGTCGATCCACTCCGAGTACCAGGAGAACCTGCACATGCTCACGCTGTTCCGCGGCGGGCCGGTGATCTGGATCAACCCCGCAGAGGCGGAGCGGATCGGGGTCAAGGACAACGAGTGGATCGAGGCGTTCAACCGCAACGGGGTGGTCGCCTGCCGGGCCGTGGTCAGCCACCGGGTCCCGAAGGGCAGCTGCATGATGTACCACACCATCGACCGGCACATC
>DASTWW010000244.1:0-2827 GCA_035765755.1 Nocardioidaceae bacterium | reverse complement strand
CAGAGTGTCCGGGACCGGAGCCGGCTCCGGCTCGGTGAACGCGTCGACGTCGACGTGGGCCAGCAGCCCGGGCATCCCGGCCAGCTCGCGCACCGACGTGGCGCAGTCCGGGCACTCGGAAACGTGCTCCTCGAACTCGGCCCGGTCCTCGGGCAAGAGGGAGCCGAGCACGTACGCCGCGTCGTGGTGGCGGAAGGGGTCGAAGCTCGCGGTGCTCATTCGGTGCCCCCGCGGAGGTGCGAGCGCAGCGAGCAGCTTCGTGGGGTGAAGATCATGCTGTTCCGACTCCTCTCTCCTCCAAGGCCAGACGCAGTGCTCGAAGAGCGTAGTGCGTGCGGGACTTCACGGTGCCTTCCGGAACCCCGAGCCGGCGCGCGGCCTCGGCCACCGAGCGGCCACGGTAGTACGTCTCCAGGAGTACGTCGCGGTGCTCGGCCGACAACGTTCCGACGGCGTCGGCGACCACCCAGGACTGGAGCATCGCATCGACCTCATCGTCCTCGGCGGCCGGCTCCGGCGGCTCCGCCGTCGAGAACTCCGGCCGGACGCGGCGAGCCCGCCAGTCGTCGATGACGATGTGGCGGGCAACGGTGAACAACCACGCGCGCAACGACCCGGTCGGCTGGGACATCACCCGCTGGTTGCGCCAGGCGCGCAGCAGCGTCTCCTGCACGACGTCCTGCGCGTGGGCATGGTCGCCGGTCAACCGCACGGCGTACGCCCACAGCGCGGACGCGTGCGCGTCGTGCAGCGCCTGCATCAGCTCAGCCTGGGTGCTTGTCACCTGACCTCCTGCCCTGGACACGTAGCCGGGGCGCGTTCGGTTCAGTGTGCGCGCGAAACCAGTCTCGTGCGGGCGAACCCGCCGGCAACCGGTGGACCAGACAGGTGGGCTAGCGGACGAATCCCTGCTGCTGCAGGAACGCCATCGCCACGTCGGCGGGCTTCTTGCCGTGCACGTCCACGGCGGCGTTGAGCCGGCGCAGCGTGGTGTTGTTCAGCGTCGACGCGACCGGCTCGAAGAGCTTGCGCAGCGAGGGGTAGGCGTCGAGCACGGGCTTGCGGACCACCGGGCAGACGCTGTAGTTCGGGAAGAAGTGGTGGTCGTCTTCGAGCACCTTCAGGTTCAGCGCCTGGATCCGGCCGTCGGTGGTGAAGATCTCCCCGAAGTTGCAGTCGCCCTGGTCCGTGGCGGCGTAGATCGCGCCGGTGTCCAGGGTCTTGACGTTGCCCCGCGGCACGGAGCTGCCGAACTCGAGCCCGTAGGCCTTGAGCATCGGCTGGAACCCGTCGTTGCGGTTCTTGAACTCCGACTCCACGCAGAACGTCCGCTCCTTGACCGGGAGGTCCTTGATCTGCGAGAGCTTGCTGATGTGCAGCTTGCGGGCGGTCTCCGCGGTGGTGGCGAAGCCGTAGGTGTTGTTCATCGGCGCCGGAGGCAGCCAGACCAGGTTGTTCTTGCGCAGGTCCTCGCGGCGCACCGCGACGTACTGCTTGTGCTTGTCCGGAATGCCGTTCTCGTGGCCGAGGTAGGCGATCCAGGCGGTGCCGGTGTACTCCCACTCCATGTCGACCTCGCCCTGCAGCTGCGCCGCCCGGGCGCTGGCACTGCCGGGGATGTCGGTGAAGTCGCTGACCTTGGCGCCCGCCGACTCGAGCAGGATGACGGCCATCTTGCCGAGGATCAGCTGCTCGGTGAAGTTCTTCGACCCGACCGCGATCTTGAGCCCGTCCAGGTGGATGTTCTTCAGCGGGCCGGACACCGTGCCCGACGGCGTGAAGCCGCCGGCGGTGCCCAGGCCGCAGCCGGCGAGCGAAGCTGTCGCCAGCAGTGCGGCAGCAGCCGCCAGCAGCCGGCGGATCGGGTGGACGCCCATCGCTCAGACCCCCCGAGGGCGGGTCAGCATCTCCAGGACCCGCCCGGCCCACTCGACGACCAGGGCGAGCAGCGCCACCAGGAGCGCGCCGCTGACCAGGATGGAGTAGCGGAACAGCGTGATGCCGGTGGTGATCAGCCCGCCCAGCCCGCCGGCGTTGATGAAGGTGGCGAAGGTGGCGGTGCCCACGACCAGCACCAGGGCGGTGCGCACCCCGGACATGATGACGGGTACGGCGAGGGGGAGCTCGATGCGCAGCAGCACGGACGCGCCGGACATGCCCATCCCGCGTCCGGCCTCGACGAGGGTCGGATCGACGCCCTCCAGCCCGGTGATCGTGTTCCGCAGCACCGGCAGGATCCCGTAGAGGGTGAACGCGAGGACCCCGGTCCAGAACCCGAACCCGATCCAGATCGCCAGCAGCACGACCAGCCCGATCGCCGGGGCCGACTGGCCGGCGTTGGCGATGCCGACGACCACCGGGGCCGCCTTGCGCAGCCCGGGCCGGGTCATCGCGATGCCCAGCGGGATCGCGATGACCACCACGCAGAACGTCGAGACCGCGCTGATCTCGATGTGCTGCCAGGTGAGGTTGGCCACCGTCGGCCAGGCCAGCTGGCGCTGCTCGATGGAGTCCAGGTTGGCGGTCATCCGCCACGCCACCCAGGCGCCGAGCACCACGAGGATCAGCACCGGCAGACCGAAGATGAGGATCGCGGTCTCCCGGTCCAGCCGGTGGCGGTCGCCTCTCGGACGGGTGGCCGCGTCCGTCGTACGCCCGGGCTCGACGGTGGGCGGGGCAGTGTCAGTCATCGGCGCCCTCGGTGAGCTCCTCCTCGGTGGCCGCGACGAAGGCGGTGACCGCGCCGAAGTCGACCACGCCCTGGTACTCGTCGCGGGGACCGGTCACCACCGCCGCCCCGAAGCTGGAGGTCAACATCGCGTCGAGC
>DASTWW010000243.1:0-8743 GCA_035765755.1 Nocardioidaceae bacterium | reverse complement strand
GGGCTGAGCCGTGTCCGAGGACGCAGTGCGGCTCGAGCAGCCGACCGCCGAAGAGGCGTGGGAGGCCGCCCTCGACGACATGGAGCTGACCCTCGACATCGCCGAACGGCTGCTGCGCGGCCACAACCCCGACATCGCGGTGCTCGCCGCGCCGTGGGACATCCCCGACGTCAGTGGCCCGATGCCAAAGTCGATGCAGCGGCGTGCCCGCAAGCTGCTGCGCCGGCAGAGCGCGTTGATCGAGGAGACCGCGCAGGCCGCCGCGCTGAGCCGTCAGCAGATCGCCCTGCTGGCCAAGGTCGCCGATGCGGGCCGCAGGCACCTGCGCGACCGGCCGGCCTACGTCGACGTCAGCATCTGACACCGCCGGTTCGGTGGGAAACCCCTAAGGTCCGCGCCCAGACAGCCGAAGTCACTCCACGAGCAGGGATCGCTCGCCCATTCGCCGAAGGATCGGCCTCCCGCACCAGCAACGGAGACGGGTGAATGTTGATCTCTGGCTCGGACCCGGTCGCGTCCACCTTGCGCGCCGCCCTGGACGGCCTCGCGCTGCAGGAGCGGGTGGCCGCCAACGACATCGCGAACGTCGACACCCCGGGCTTCACCGCGTCCACGGTCGATTTCGAGGACAGCCTGCGGGCCGCGCTCGCTGACGGTGTCGTCGACCCGCAGGAGGCAGCACCCGTTGTCAACGCGTCGACGAGCTCTCCGGGCCTGAACGGCAACAACGTCGACCTGGGCGCCGAGACCATGACCCAGATGCAGGCCACGTTCCGCTACCAGCTGCTGTCTCGCGCGGTCGGCGACCGCTACGCCCTCGTCCGAGATGCGATCGGGGGCATGTGATGGGTGCCTTCGACGTGCTCGGCATCGCCGGCAGCAGCATGGGCATGCACCAGAGCTGGTTGGACTGCCTGTCCAACAACATCGCGAACATCAACACCGCGATGCCGACCAGCGGCCCGGCGTTCCAGGCGCAGTACGCGATGGCCACCGCCGCCCCCGACGGCGGAGTGCGGCTGTCCGGCATTGCGGTCGGTGATCCGACCGGGCGGGTGGTGTACCAGCCGGACTCGCCGATCGCCGACGCCAACGGGTACGTCCGGATGCCCGACATCGACCTCGGCTCCCAGATGAGCCAGCTGATCATGGCCCAGCGCGGCTTCCAGGCGCAGGCCGCGGTGGTCCGCGACGCGCAGGACGTCTACGCCAGTGCGCTCTCGATAGGCAGGTAGCACCGATGACCATCCCCGCAGTCGGCCCGACTGCCTTCACGCCGTTCGTGCCGAGCACCCTCCCGGTCGACGGGACGACGACGACCGACGCCGCCCAAGGCAGTGCTGGATCGGACTTCGGCCAGATGCTGGCCAACGGCCTCCAGCAGCTGCAGGGTCTGCACGACCAGACCGACCAGCTCGCCGTGGCCGCCGCCACCGGTGATCTGTCCGCGATCCACGACTACACGATCACTGCCACCGAGGCGGCGGTGGCCACCCAGCTCACCGCCGCCGTGCGCAACAAGGCGCTCGAGGCGTTCCAGTCGATCATGCAGATGCCGATCTGATGCGAGACGACATCCTGCGCCGGCTGCAGGCGCTGCAGCGCGGCTTCGCGTCGTTCACCAGCGGTCAGAAGACCATCGCGGTCATCGGCGGGCTGGCCCTGGTGTTCGCGGCGGTGCTGGTGTTCCGGTGGGCGGCCACTCCGTCGTACGCACCGCTGTTCACCAACCTCGCCCCCGCGGACGCCTCGGCCATCGTGGACAAGCTCGACGCCGCCGGCACGCCGTACCAGCTCAGCGACGGCGGCGGCACCGTCCTGGTTCCGCAGTCGCAGGTGTACGCCGCGCGGATCAAGCTGAGCGGGGAAGGCCTCCCCAGCCAGGGGTCCACCGGCTACTCGCTGCTGGACAACCAGAGCCTGTCCACCTCCCAGTTCCAGGAGCAGACAACCTACAAGCGGGCCATCGAGGGCGAGCTGGAGAAGACCATCGAGGCCCTTGACGCGGTCGACACCGCGGTGGTCCACGTCGCGATCCCCCAGGAGAAGCTGTTCGCGAGCGATCAGCAGCCGGTCACCGCCT
This sequence comes from Nocardioidaceae bacterium, assembly GCA_035765755.1. Lineage (GTDB taxonomy): Bacteria > Actinomycetota > Actinomycetes > Propionibacteriales > Nocardioidaceae > DASSKA01. The sequence continues at coordinate 6,660 of DASTWW010000243.1, read as the reverse complement.
CGGTGCTGGTCAAGACCCAGCCCGGCACCACCCTGGACGCCAGCCAAGTCCAGGCCATCGTGCACCTGGTCGCCTCCAGCGTGGAGGGGCTCGACCCCAAACAGGTCACCGTCGCCGACTCCACCGGCCAGGTGCTCTCCACCGCCGGGGACGGCGTCGACTCGATCGTGGGCACCCGCGACCAGCAGGTGCAGGACTTCCAGGACCAGATGAAGGCTGAGGTCCAGGGCGTGCTGGACCGGGTGCTCGGCCCGGGCAACTCCGCGGTGGACGTGACCGCGGACCTGAACTTCGACCAGACCGTCACCGACACCACGCGGTACTTCAGCGACCCGCAGGGGGTGCCGCTGTCGGGCAGCACCACCACCGAGACGTACAAGGGCCCGAACGCGGGTGCGGCCGGCGGCGTGGTCGGCCCGAACGGCCAGTTCACGCCCGGTACGACGACCGGCAATGGTTCGAGCGCCTACAGCAAGAAGCAGAAGACCTCCGACAACGCGGTCAGCAAGACAGTCGAGCACCGGCAGGCCGCACCGGGGAACGTGCAGAGCCTGCACGTCGGCATCGTGATGGACGCGAGGTCGGTCGGCGCGATCACCGCCGCGCAGGTGCAGAAGCTGGTCTCCTCCGCGCTCGGCATCGACCCCAAGCGCGGGGACACCGTGCAGGTCAGCGTGATGCCGTTCGACCGCAGCCAGGAAAAGCAGGCCGCCGCCCAGCTGGCGCAGGCGCAGGCCGCCGACCACAAGGCCGCGCTGATGACCATGGCCAAGAACGGCGGGCTGGCGTTGCTGGTCGCGCTGGTGCTGCTGCTGGCCTGGCTCAACGGCCGCAAGCGGCGCAAGGTGCGTGACCAGGCCACGTCGTACGTCGTCGAGCAGCTGCGCCGCAGGAGCGAGCCCGAGCCGACGACCGCCCTACCACCGACCCCGCCGGCCTTGGAGATGTCCGGCCCCGACCCGGCAGAGCTGCGAATGGTCGCCCGCGACGAGATCGCCGCCATGGTGGAGCGGCAGCCGGAGGAAGTCGCCCAGCTGCTGCGTGGCTGGCTCGTCGAGGCGGAGCACTGAGATGAGCCTCACGCTGACCAGCGCCGGGGTGCGCAAGGCGGCGATCCTGCTCGTCCAGATCGGACAGGAGAACGCCGCGAAGGTGATGGCGCACCTGCGCGAGAGTGAGGTGGAGGCGATCTCCGCGGAGATCTCCAACCTGGACTCGCTCGGTGGTCAGGAGACCGAAGCGGTGCTCGAAGAGTTCCGCGACATCGCCGGGGCGCACGCCAACGTGATGCGCGGCGGGCCCGCGTTCGCCCGGGCGCTGCTCGAGGAGTCACTCGGCTACGAGCGCGCCGAGGCGATCATGAACCGGCTGGCCGCGTCCGCGATGCAGCTGCCCTTCCAGTTCCTGCACCGGGCCGACCCGCGCCAGCTGCTCTCCTTCATCTCCGGCGAGCACCCGCAGGTGATCGCTGTGCTCCTCGCGCACATTCCCAGCGACAAGGCGACCCTGGTGCTGTCCGGCCTTGAGCCGGAGCAGCAGGCCGACGTCGCCCACCGGATCGCGGTAATGGACCGCACGTCGCCGGAGATCCTCCAGAGACTGGAGGCGGTGCTGGAGCGGAAGATGTCCTCGGTGCTGCAGCCGCTGGACTTCTCCACCGTCGGTGGCGTGGATCCGCTGGTGGCCATCATCAACCGTTCCGACCGGGTCACCGAGCGGCTGATCGTCGAGGGTCTGCAGGCGCGCGACCCCGAGCTGGCCGAGCAGATCAAGAGCCGGATGTTCATGTTCGAGGACATCGTGATGCTCGAGGACCGTGGCATGCAGCTGGTGCTGCGCCAGGTGGAGAACAGCGACCTGGCGCTCGCGCTGAAAGGTGTCTCCGACGAGGTCCGCACCAAGGTCACCTCGAACATGTCCGAGCGGGCCGCGGCCACGCTGCTCGAGGACCTCGAGCTGCTCGGTCCGGTGCTCCTGCGCCAGGTGGAGGAGGCGCAGCAGAAGGTTATCCTCACCATCCGGCGGCTCGAGGACGCCGGCGAGATCGTGCTGAGGAGGGGCAGCGATGACGAGTACGTCCTCTGACCCCGTCGTGCTCCGTGACGTACCGGCCGACCGGCTCGGCAGCGGACCCGCCGGGGCCGACCTGCGCACCGGCCGCTGGACCCGGTTCGGCAGCGCGACGGTGCTCGGCGACGACGCGACCGAGGCGACCCTGGGCAGCCTGGTTGACGCCGCGGGCAGCGCCGCCCGCGCGCAGGGCTACGCGATGGGCTGGGCGGAGGGAAGGCGCGCCGCGCTGGCCCGCGCAGAGGACGACCGGGCGGAGCGGGCCCGCGCCCACGATGCCGAGCACGCCCGCACCGTCGCCGAGGTGGCCGCGACCGCGGACACGCTGGTGCAGGTTGTCGATCGGTTGCACGCCGAGGCACGTGCGCACCTGGACGCGCTCGCCGACGCCGCCGTCGACCTGGCACTGCAGCTGGCCGAGGCGGTGCTGGACCGGGAGGTGCGGGTTGCCGAGGACCCGGGGCGCGACGCATTGCGCCGTGCCCTGGCCGCCCTGCCGGAGCCGGGCCCGGTGACCGTGCGGCTGCACCCCGACGACCTCGCCGCCCTGGGCCCTGGCGCGCTGGAGGACCAGGTCAGCGTGCGCCCCGACCCGACGCTGGCCCGCGGCGACGCGGTCGCCGAGACCGGCACGAGCAGCGTCGACGCCACCATCGCCGGTGCCCTGGCCCGGGCCCGGGAGGTGCTGCTGCCGTGAGCGCCGTGCTCACCGACCCGGCCAGGCTAGCCAGCGCGCTGCTGGCGGCCCGGCCGCGGCGCGCCGGCCGGCTGGTGGAGGTTCGCGGCCTGCACCTGCTGGTCCGCGGTCTCGATTCCGCCGTCGGCGACCTGGTCGAGGTGCAGGCCGACACCGGCCCGGTGCCCGCGGAGGTGGTGGCCAGCACCGTCGGCGGAGTCGTCTGCCTGCCGCTGCGCTCGACGCACGGGCTGCGGGCCGGCGCCTCGGTGCACGACACCGGCGCCCCGCTGCAGATCCGGGTCGGGGAGGAGCTCAAGGGCCGGGTCCTCGACGGGCTCGGCCAGCCCCTGGACGGCGGGCCGTCGCTGGCCCACCTGCCCCGGGTGCCGGTAGAGGGGCCGGCACCCGAGGCACTGGCCCGCCGTCGCGTCGACCGGCAGGTCGGCCTGGGGGTGCGGGCGCTGGACACTCTGGTGCCCTGCGGCCGCGGACAGCGGCTGGGCGTCATGGCCGGCTCCGGGGTCGGCAAGTCCACGCTGCTGTCCATGGTGGCCCGCGGCACGGAAGCGGCCGTCTCGGTCATCGCGCTGGTCGGCGAGCGGGGCCGGGAGGTGCGCGAGTTCCTGGAGAACGACCTCGGCCCCGAGGGGCTGGCCCGCTCGGTGGTCGTGGTGGCCACCTCCGACGCCGCCCCGGTGGAGCGGCTGCGCGCCGCGTTCGTGGCCACCCGGGTCGCGGAGTGGTTCCGGGACCGCGGCGAGGACGTGGTGCTGATGATGGACAGCCTCACCCGGGTGGCGATGGCCCAGCGCGAGATCGGGCTGTCCGCCGGCGAGCCGCCAGCCACTCGCGGCTACCCGCCTAGCGTCTTCGGCATCCTGCCTCGGCTGCTGGAGCGGGCGGGTCCCGGTGCCACCGGCAGCATCACCGGCCTCTACACGGTGCTCGTCGAGGGCGACGACCTGCAGGACCCGATCGGCGACACGGCCCGGTCCATCCTGGACGGGCACGTGGTGCTGTCCCGGCGGCTGGCAACCAGCGGGCACTATCCGAGCATCGACGTGCTCGAGTCGCTGTCCCGGGTGGCCCCGGTGGTCACCACCGAAGACCAGCTGCAGGACGCGACCGCGCTGCGCCGGCTGCTGGCCGCGCACCGCGACGTCAAGGAGCTGGTCGAGGTCGGCGCGTACGCCGCCGGCAGCAACCCGGACGCGGACCGGGCCATCGCCTTGCTGCCGCGCATCGACGGATTCCTGCGCCAGCGGGTGGGCGAGCCGACGTCCGCCGCCGACGCCTGGCAGCAGCTGCACGCTCTGCTGGAGACGCCATGACGTCGGCACAGGCCGACCGCGCCCTGAACGCGGTCCGCCGGGTCCGCGAGGCCCGGGAGCGGGACAGCCGCTACGGGCTGGCCCGGGCCCTGTCCGAGCGCACCCGCAGGGAGGAGATCGCCACGCAGGCCGCGGCCAGGATCGCGGAGGCCGCCACGGTCCAGGACGGCGGGGTCGCCGACTTCCTGGCCCAGGTCGGCCGCGGAGCCTGGCTCGCCGAGGACCTGGCCGCGGCCCGTCGGTCGGCTGACCAGGCGGCCACCGTCGCCGCCGAGGCCGGCCACCGCTGGCAGCGGGACCGCGCCGCCACCCGGGTGGTGGAGCTGCTGCTGGAGCGGCACGCCGAGCAGCGCCGCGCCGAGCAGGCCCGCGCCGAGGCCCGCGAGGTCGACGACATCGCCGGCCGGGCCTGGCTGCGCTCACGGGAGGTGCCCCGATGAGCCTGGTGGACGTCACCGCCCGGATCCACCAGATCCAGGGCCAGCTCGCCGCGCTCACCGGAGCAGGAACCCCCCCGGCACTGGCCGCCGACCCTGGGTTCGCGCAGGCGCTCGCCCGGGCCACCGCAGCCCCGTCCGCTGTGGGCCGGACCGGAGTCCTCGGGACCGTCGGCGGCCCGGCCGGAGCGGTGGACGGCACGGCGGCCGTCGCCCAGGCCCGCCGCTACCTCGGCGTGCCCTACGTGTGGGGCGGCACCGACCCGGCCACCGGGCTGGACTGCTCGGGCCTGGTGCAGCTCGTCTACCGCAACCTCGGCATCGACCTGCCCCGGGTCTCCTACGACCAGGCCACCGTCGGGCAGCCGGTCCCCGACCTGGCGCACGCCCAGCCCGGCGACATCCTGGCCTTCGGCACCCCGGCCGACCACGTGGCCATCTACATCGGCCACGGGCAGATGATCGAGGCGCCGCACTCTGGATCGCAGGTGCGGGTCAGCGACGTGTACGAGACGCCCAGCGCGATCCGCCGGGTGCTCCCCTCGACGCCGCCCTCCCTGGCCGGAGCCCGGGTCGGCGGGCTGGGCTCGTCGTCGTACCCCGCGCCGTCTCCGGCGGCCGCCGGCACGCCGTACGCCTCACTCTTCGCGCAGGCGCAGACGAGGTACGGCGTGCCCGCCAGCCTGCTCACCGCCGTCGCCAAGCAGGAGTCCGGCTTCGACCCGAACGCTGTCAGCGCCGCGGGGGCGCGCGGGCTGATGCAGCTGATGCCGAGCACCGCCGCCACCTTGGGCGTGAACCCCGATGACCCAGCTCAAGCCGTCGACGGCGCGGCCCGGCTGTTGCGGGACCTGATCGGCGAGTTCGGTCGCACCGACCTCGCCCTGGCGGCCTACAACGCCGGCCCCGGTGCGGTGCATCGCTACGGCGGTGTGCCGCCCTACCCGGAGACCCGCCGCTACGTGGAGGCGGTGCTCGCCGACCAAGCAGCACTGGAGGCCCGATGACGCTCACCCCGCTGCCCGCCTCGCCGCCGTCCCCGGCGGGCGGACCCGCCCCGTCCCCGTCCGGCGGCTCGCCGGACCCGGAGTTCGAGGCCCTCGTCGCTTCCCACCGCGAGCGCGCCGACGCCCACAGCGACCGGACCCCGGCCGGTGTGACCTCGGGATCGCCGGACCACGGCGGCCCGGCAGGACCGCAGGCCACCCGCCACAACGGTGCCGACGCCCCGAACCGTGAGAAGGACGATCGCGACGAGCCGGCCTCGGCAGGCTCCGCTGCGCAGCAGCCTCCGGCCGGTTCGCAGGGCGCGACGCCGGGCCAGGGAGTTCCGACGGCCGCGGCGCCGACCCAGCCGTCGGGCCCGGGTGGATCGCCGGCCGGGGCCTCCACCGGAGGACCTGCTGTCACGGCGCCCGCGGCCGGAGCGGCCGCAGTGGCCGGCCCGGCTCGGTCCAGCGCGAGATCCACGGCGTCCGGGAAGCAGCCGGGCACCATCTCCGCCGGCCCCGGACAGCGGTCAGGCGCCACCGTGGGCGGGGCCGCTCAGCCCGCGGCTCGCGGGTCCGGTGCGCCGGGCCACGCCGCGCCCGCACCCGGGACGGGAGCCGGGTCGACGGGCACCGCCGCACCGGTGTCCAGGAATCCCGCCCTGTCCGGCGCCGCCGGCCGTGTTGCCGGGCAGGCTGCCGGAACCTCGGCCGGGCAGGCTGCCGGAACCTCGGCCGGGCAGGCTCGGCACGCGGTGACGGATTCGGACGGTGACCTGCATGCCGGCACCACGACACCCGCCTCGGGGGCGGGTGCGTCCGGGGTCCCGGTCCCGACTGCCCCGAACGCCCCGGTCAGCGCTGCCGCCCCTTCCGCGGGTGGACCGGCCGGCGGCACGTCCACCGCCGTACCGGTCCCTGCGCAGCTGCAGCCGTCGTTGGTCCGGCTGGTGAGCCGTGGCGACGGCACACACCGGATGAGCCTGCGGCTGCACCCCGCGGAGCTGGGCGAGGTGCGGCTCACGGTGACCGTCAAGGACGGCGCGGTCGACGTGGCCATGGCAGCCGGACCCGAGGCGCAGGACACGCTGCGCGAGGGGTCGGCGCAGCTGCGCGCGATGCTCAGCGGTTCTGGTCACACACTCGGCCAGCTG